>NZ_DBMCWA010000005.1:0-157052 GCF_056977735.1 Succiniclasticum sp. | reverse complement strand
CGTCCATTACCAGAATACCGATCAGCGAATACAGGTTGATGGTGTTGTTGGTGAACAGCAGGAAAAAGATAGAGCCGATGATGCCCAGAGGTAATGAGAACATCCGGATAAAGGGAGTAAAGACAGATTCATACAGAACCGCCAGCAACAGATATATTAATAGTAGAGACATGGACAGCGCCATGATCATTTCTTTAAAGGAAGTGTTCATGGTGGCGGTCTGGCCGGAGAATTCATAGCGGCACCGCAGGTTGGCCGCTTTTATTTTTTGCTCAATTTCCTGCTTTACTTCGTTTAACGGGCGGTCGGCCAGGTTGCCCTGCACGTTGATGAAGCGTTCCTTGTTCAGGCGGCGGATGGTGGTGGGGCCCACCGTTTCTTTGATTTCCGCAATATCGCCTAAATACACGTTCCCGCTTTTGGCAGGGATGGGGATGGACTTCAGTTCGTCCATCTGGAAGCCTTCGCCCCCGGCAAAGCGGACATTGATCTCTGTATCCTTGCCGTGGTTATTCTCATCGTTGGCCAGCACGCCGGCCCTCTGCCCGGTGATGGCAGAAGCGAAAGATCGCAGCACCTGGCTCACGCTGGCACCGTAGTATTCCAGCTTGTCCCGGTCCACGACGACTTTCAGTTCCGGGTTTCCTTCCACATACGAGTTCTTTACGTCTTTTACGCCCTTTGTTTCTTTCAATATTTTTTCTACCCTGGCAGATTCTTCTGCCAGTACTTCCATGCTGGAACCTTTCAGCTCAATCTGTAACGGGGAACGCACCAAATTACGGCCGCCGGATACACCGGCTACGGAAGACTGGATCACATTGACCCGGGCGGAGGCGCTGCCCAGATTTCGCCGGGCAAAGCTGCGGATGTCTTCCGCGATGCTCCATACGCTGCGGGAGCGTTCGTTTTTATTGCATAAGGTAATGGAAATTTTACCGCTGCGTTCCAGCGTGGTGACATAGGAAAGATGATGCTTGATCTCCGGGATGGTACGCAGGTAATCGTCAAAGAGCAGCAACGCTTCATTGGTCTGCTGGGCATTGGAACCGATGGGCAGCTCTACGCTCACCTGAATCGCGCTTTCATCGGTTTTTGGCATGTACTCCGCGCCCACGATACCCAGGGGGATAAGCAAAAGACTGCATAAAAACAAAGCAACAATACCGGTCAGCAGCTTTTTGGGATGCTGCAGGCAGTTACGTAACAAAACTTCGTAACGCCGGATGGTATTCCGTTCCAGATTATCAAAAAAGTCCCAGATTTTTCCTTTGGGTTCTTCCGGCCCATTGGCGTATAACTGGGACGCCATCATGGGGGTCAGGGTGAAAGATACGAGCAGGGACATGAGGGTGGCGAACACGATGGTGAGACCGAACTGGCGGAACAGCTGCCCCGTGGCGCTCTGCATGAAGGCAATAGGTAAAAAGACGACTACGTCGCACAGGGTCATGGCGATGGCGGCCATGCTGATCTGCATCCGCCCCTGTTCGGCGGCGTCTTTGGCCTTATACCCGTTTTGCAGGAACCGGTGGATGTTCTCCAGCACGACGATGGAGTCGTCTACCAGGATACCGATACAGGTAGCCATGCCCATGAGGGACATCATGTTGAAGGTGAAGCCTGCGGCATACATCAGAAAGAAGGTGGCGATCAGGGAAGTAGGAATGGCAATCATGACCGCAGAGGCGGAGCGCCAGCCGCGCAGGAAGAGATACAGCACCAGCCCCGTGGTGACCAGGCCTTCCAGTAAGGTGCGCAGCGTGTTGTTCAGGGAATTTTTAACAAAGGTTGCCTGGTTATAGACCAGTGTGAAGGTGTAATCCGGATAGCTTTTGCGCAGCTCTTCCAGTTTTTTCAGCACATTGTCTGCCGTTTCCACGATGTTGCTGCCGCTGCTTTTATACACTTCCATAGAGACCGCGTCGTTGCCGTCCATGCGGGCGTAACGGGAGTTGCGCTTGTTTTTGACCTGGACCTCAGCCACATCCCGTACTAAAAAAGTACGGCTATTTTTGCTGATGCTGATCTGTTCAATATCCGATGCTGTTTTATACTGGGAGTCCAGGCGCACCGATATCTGCCGGTTTTCCGAATACACAGAACCGGCGGAGACCATGGTGTTCTCGCTGCGGATGGCGTCGGTGATATCCTTCAGGGTCAGGCTGTAGTAATTCAGCTTTTCCTGGTTCACCAGCACGGCGATTTCCTTTTCCGCGCCGCCGGTGACGGAAACATCCGCGACCCCTTCTGCCTGCTGCAGTTTTTCCTTAAAGAAATTCTCTGCCATGGCATTGAGGTCTGCCGCATCCTGCTTTCCGGTGACTGCGATTTCAATTACGGGATATTCTTCCGCGGAGCGTTTCAGCACCACAGGCTCGTCAATATCTGCCGGCAGGGAGCTGCGGATCTTGTTCAGCCGTTTGGTAGCTTCCACAGACATCAGGTTGGGATCCTGCTCCGGCGAAAGCTCAATAAACACTTCAGACCGTCCTGTCATGCTGACGGAACGGATTTCCTTGACTCCTTCCAGAGTAGAGATAGCGTCTTCAATGGGTTTGGTCAGCTGCTGTTCCACCGATTCCGTACTGGCGCCGGGGTACTCCACAATACAGCTGATATAGGGAGACTCTACGTCCGGCAGCAACTCTACGCCGATGTGGGAATAACTGAACAGTCCCAGCACCGCGATCAGCATAAAGATCATGGATATGCCGATAGGGCGCTGGATGGAAAATTTGGTAATGTTCATTTTTCTTCATCCTTTTTACCCAGATCGGTAACTTCCAGCCCTTCCCTCAGCCGGGAGACGTTGTCGGTGATGACCCGGTCGCCCGGTTGCAGCCCGCTGATGATTTCCACTGCATCCGCGTTGCGGATACCGGGCTGTATGGTTTTGCGGTGGACTTTTTTGTCATCGCCCAATACAAAAGCGTATTGTTTTCCGTTCAATTCCAATACAGCGCTTTTAGGAATGAAAAGCGCTTTTTCTTTTTGCAGAAAGCGCAGGGCTCCCTTGGCGAACATGCCGGACTTCAGCTGTCCGTCCGCCTTATCCAGCGCGACGCGTACCAGATAGTTTTTGGTTTCCTTGCTTTTATCCGGGCTTACAAAGGTAATCTTTCCGGTGTATTTTTTGCCCAGGGATTCCACGAGAACGGAAACTGTTTCTCCCGTCTTTAACAGGGCAGCGTCATATTCGGAAACCTGGCAGTCCAGATGCAGGCTGCTGTTATCTACGATGGTAAACAGGTGGCTGCCTGCCTGGGCATAGCTGCCCGCTTCCGCGTTGCGGAAGGTGATGACCCCGTCCCGTGGCGCCCGGATGGTCATGTCTTTCCGCTGGTTTTCCAGCAGCAGCATGGAATTGCGGCGCTGTTCCGCCCGCTGGGCCCGCTCGGCCACGTAAGCCGGTTTCCCTTCGTACAGCTTCTGGTTCGTCAGGGATTCCAGGTTGGCTTTGGCGCTTAGCATCTGCTGTTCTGCTTCATCCAGCGCCAGCTTGGAAACGGCACCCCGTTTAAACAGTTCCGTATAGCGTTCGTAATTTGTTTTTTTCAGATTATAATCGCTTTTGTATTTTTCGTAATTGGACTGATAGGTAGCATCATACCGTTCCGTATAAGCGTCATAGGATTTAAACTCGGCCTCCGCCCGGCTGACCTGGATGTTAATGTCCTTTAAGTCCTGCTGGGCCAGCACGTCTCCGGCGGAAACTTTATCCCCCAGATCCCTGTGCACTTCGGTGATCATGCCCGCGTATTTGTTGATGACAATGATTTTCGCCGCTGCATTGACCTGTCCGAACAGGGTGACGGTTTTGTACATGGGTTCTTCCGCCAGGACTTTGGTATGGGCTTCAATCACTACCGGCTTACGGTCTGCAGACACGGGATTCGTTTGCAGGTGACGAATGCCTGAAAAAAACAAAAAACCTGCAAGAATAATACAGAGAAAAGCCAGAGGCTTGTTGTCCTGCAAATATTCTTTCAGTCGGAAAAATACATTTTGAATTTGCACCAGCGATTTTTTTACATAATGCAAAAAATTTTTAAAGAAATTTGATAAACCGTCCATAGCGTTCTCCGTAATGTGATGCCGTTACATGTTCAGGTAATCAATCAAATGCCGGTCATTCATATCAGCGATACAAAACATGAGTGAAGAATGCAAATAAAATTAGTTGTTAAAAATAAAAATTATTATTAGGATTTATTCATTATATCATTCTTTGCATAATTATGGAAGAACAGGTCAACATTCCCGTGATTTCATCAGCCAAAATAAAATAAAAAAGTAAGTATTGTTTGTCGTACGGCCTTTGTTTCTCGTCTTCAAGTTCTGTTCTTAAAAATGTGTCGATGGTTTTGCAGAAATGTGAAATAAATTTGACAAGTTGTTGGTTTTGTAGTTTAATATGTAATGGAGTTTAATAAGAAATATTATCATTTAAATTATAAATCAAATCAATATCTGTTTTAAGGATGGAGGAAACGCATTGAAAAAGATTGCACTGCTATTGCTGGTGACCCTTTTGCTGACACTGCAGACTTCTGTTCTTGCTGCCCGCAGGCAGGTGGAAGAAGTACCGGAGAATCCCATGGACTGGAGCATCAGCACCAGCCCTGAACTGAGTGAGTCCGAAAAAGAAGCAGCCCGTTGGTCGCTGATCCTGGAAAACGATCTGGGCATTTACGCCTATGACATGAGCACACTGGGCTATGTTGCGGATAAAAACGGAACGGTAGACACGAATCTGGTGGGAGCAACCGTAAAGACCCTGTTCACCGAAAAAAAGATGCTGAAAAACCTGCAGGCTAAATACGCTGACAAGCTGAAGGGTAAGGAAAAAGTACAGTACTGTCTGCTGGACATGCAGTACAATATGCCGGAAAAAACGTATACGGTGAAAGAGATGCGGGTGTTCACCAATAAAAACCGCATCATTGAAACCAAAAAAAATAAAACCGGCTTCGTACCAGTTCCGGAAAAAACCTTTGCAGAAGCCATGTATGATATCTGCCAGCAGTTTGTGACGGAAATGAACGCGCCGGCAGAAGACGGGCAGAAACCGTCGTTGCTGAGTAAGTAACAGATGATGTACTGACAGATGATGAGATAAACCTGTTGCGAAGCAATTGATACAAAATGGTTGTAAGGCTTTTGCAAAACCTATTTTCAGTTTGCACTGCAAAGTACTGCAGGACCATGAAAGACTGGCTGCAGGAAACGCATACAATAAATTTTTTATTTATTAAGGGAGTGTAAAAAAATGAAACAAAGTCGAAAAGGTATGCTGATGGCCGCACTGATTTGCGGCACAATTGCGCCGGTACTGTTTACGAGTGCAAGTGCAAGCGCGGCGGAAGCAGAAGACGAGGCTTTACGTGCTTTTGACCTGAACCCGATGGTCATTACGGCGCAGCGCGCGGAAATGAGCGATCTGGATACACCTGCAGGCACGTCTGTAATTACGGCTGCGGATATTGAACGAAGCGGCGCCAAGACTGCGTATGAGATTATTGAACGGCAGGTAGGTATTACTAATAACGCATATGGCCCTGGAGGCCGTGAATTCGGTGGATCTTCAGCCCGTATCGTTTTACGCGGACTGGATAAAGGGACGTTGGTGCTGGTTAACGGGGCACCCTACAACCTGATGAACTATAACAGCACAGAGGGTATTCCCGCACAGGCTATAGAGAAAGTGGAAATCGTTCGTGGCGCCCAGGCAGCGTTATATGGAGCGGAAGCTGTTGGCGGCGTAATCAATATCATCACAAAGAAAGGCGGAGCTGATAAGACCACAATTTCTTATGGCGGTGGCAATTATGACCAGAAATGGAGTTTAACCTCTTCTGGTAAAAACTATATGTTCTATCTGAGCAAAGATTATTTTGGAGATGTAAGTAAGACCAATAAAATTTTCGAAAAATCTACAAGACAATGGAAATATCGCAACAGTACCAAAGATAATATGTTCTTGTCTGTGACTCCGATAGATAAACTGAGTATTCAGTGGGCGCATACCAAGGGACGGTTTTATCGTGATTCGTGGACCCGGAGTTCGGCTACCGGGAAACTGACCGGTGCAGGAACAGCTTACTATTATCCGGAAACGAGAGACAATGTAAGCGCGATTTACGATGATAAAGAGAATATGTTTAAATCCATTGTTTCTTACAATCGTCGCAGGGTTGATCCTCGTCAGGGAACGATTAAGGACTGGAAGTTTGGCGAAATGAAGTGGAACAAATCCTCTAACTGGACGCTTGACAGCTGGACATGGGATACGCAGAAGGGCTGGAATCTTCGCGGTGACAAAGACACATTTATTTTAGGCTTTGTTTTTAACAAGGAGAATACAGAGGTAGCCAAAACAGAGACAACCAGTGATAAGGGCGACAGAAAGACCTATTCTGTATATGCTTCTTACAAGTATCAGTTTGCGCCTAAGTTCTCTACAACATTAGGTGTGCGGGCAATGCATGTTTCTGACTATGGCGACAGCCTGAATAAAGTGGTACCGCAGTTCCAGACCTTATATAAGGCTAATGATAAAACTTCCTGGTACATCAATGTTGGTAAATCCTTTGAAATGCCGGCATTGAACCAGTATTTTGACCGTGAAGGAATTGAAGCAGTTACACCACAGGAAGGCTGGACTTATGAAACCGGTGTGAAAGTTGTTAACAAATCCAATTCCTGGAAATTTGACGTCTTCCATATGGATATTGACGGTAAATTTGAATGGAAGTACAGAGATCCTGCAGATCCCAAAACAGCATATTTAACAAATGTAGGTAATTGGAAGAATACCGGTGCAGAATTAGAATATACGCAGAATTTTAGTGATAAGTTAAAAATGCGTTTAGGCCTCATGTATGCAAATCCGAAGTCACAAGAAAAGGACGGCGATCCTTATGTGCAGGACGAAGCAAAACTGCAGATGACAGCTGGATTGGATTATCAGATTGGCAAGTTCACTGCTAACCTTAACTACTTGTATGTTGGCAAGAGACAATACTCTTACTACAACAATTTAGGTCAGAGTGCCAAAAACTATGGTTATGACCACAAAGTGCCTAACCGTAATTTGCTTAATGCTGCTTTTACTTATAAAGCAGACGATCATAATTCCATGCAGTTTGTACTGAACAATATTTTGGATAACCACGATACCATTAATAAATATGAAAACTGGAGCATGCCGTTTAACTGGATGTTGACATATAACTATACATTCTAAAAATGGTTTTGATCCAAATAATGAAGATTACTTTCCAAGCGGCGCTACCCGGCGCCGCTTTTTCTCTGTACAACTAATATCCACACAATTATTTGACGATGCGGTAGTGATGATGGCGAAAACAGTGTACCCGGAGTGTTTTAAGGAAAAATGAAAAACCTGGTGAAAGCAGTTGTGCTTTGTATCTGTTTTTCGTTGCTGTTTCTTACAGGGTGCGGCAGCGAGGCGGATAAAAAAGCGCTTCCTTACATAAAAAGTGAAAAGGCATACATGGGGCTGGTGGATACAGACGGAAAAGAGATTAAAAATCTGCCCCGGCCCTTCCGGATTGTGTCCCTGACGATTCGTTCTGACGAAATCCTGATGGAACTGGCTGAAAGAAAAACGATTGTGGCACTGAGCAAATGGGCAGATGATCCGGTCGCATCTAATGTAGCAGGAGAGACGAAACAAATCCCTCTGCGTGCGCTTCCGTCCGAAGAAATGATTCTGGGCATGAAACCGGATCTGGTGATTGCCTCACAGTCCCAGCCTTACGATTTGATTTACAGGCTGCGCAGCCTTGGTATTCCGGTGTATGTTTGCCCATTGGCGCATAGTATTAACGATACGGAAAAGCTGATCCTGGATTTGGGAAAGCTGCTGCATCGGGAAGCAAAAGCGCAGCAGATGGTCAACAGAATGGAAGATGTGGTTCAGGAATTTGCGCAAAAGACTGCAACCATACCGGAAGATAAACGGGTGACGGTATATCGTTTTACGGTAAGTGGCGGCAATGGTGGGAAAAATACTTACTATGACGATGTTTGCCAGAAAGCAGGTGTTAAAAATGCGGCGGCGCAGATGGTGTTCCGCGGTACGCAGCTTTTACCGAAAGAGCAGGTGCTGCAGATGAATCCGGATGTCATTTTCCTTCCAACCTGGGACTGGAGCGGCAAGCTGGATCTGGCAGCCTATAAACGGGATATTGTGGAAGACCCGGCTTTGCAGACGGTTAATGCGATTCGGAATAAAAGACTATACGTGATCCCCGATACCCATATGCTTTGTTCGTCCCAATATATGGTGGAATGTATCCGAGACATTTACGAAGCGTGTTACGGGGAGCAAAAATGAACTTCGATAATACCCGGGTGTAAAAACACCCGGATTTTTTTCGTAAAGCCGCATGGTTACTGGGTTCAGACCCTACGCACTCATTAATATAGGATAGATAAACGGTTATGCATCAGAAAGGCATAACTGAAAGAATGATAATTCAATCTGTCTGAGAGTGCGGTCATGGAGTTTTGCGTGAAAATCGGGCCTTGTAATTCACTTTGTTCTGCTGTATAATACCTTCTCGTTGGGAGAATACCGAATATACGGTTCCCCCGGTATTTTGTACAGGAAAAGGGGTTCTTACTATTATCAGTGACCATTTTGACAAAAACAGGAAACTTACCTTCCGCATTGTCGATTCGCCCATGGGGATTGGCAAAAGTTCATATTTACTGGACTATCTCCGGTTTGGCGCTTTTTACTTCAAAGATGATTCCTATCTGGAGTCGCTTCGGCGCACCGGCTTTTTTGATGATGTGCAGAAAGCCCGTTTCATCATTTTCGTTTCTACTATCAGAGAACGGGACGAACGCTTCTTGCAGGAACTGAATGCAAAATGTCCGGAACAGCCTCCTTACAACAAAAGTATCCTGGACCTGATCCGCAACGGCGAAAACATCGTGACCACACAGTCTTTGTTCGGCCTGTTCAATGACGAAACCGTGGAAGCGTTCCGCAAAAGCGATTGTGTGTATCATGCTTTTTTCGATGAAATACCCTCCCTGTTCCGTGAAGTGGTTGGTGGGGCCCAGCGGCCTGACACATTTGACGGCGTCACCCGTTTTGGTACGGCAGATGTGTTGCTGATGCAGCAGGAACATATGATCGTGAACAAAAATGGGAGGGTAATGTTCAATCCCGATTGTGACTATAACCGGCAAAACAAAGAGTACAAGGTTTTCGATGCCATAAAGAATCTGAGCCGGAGCTGCACACTGTATCCCTCCGGCAATAAGGACGGCCGGTTCACCTCTATCGTGGCTTTTGCGAAGCGGGAGCTGTTTTCCTGTTTCGAAACCTGCTGGTTTTTTTCGTATCTGACCCACGGCAGCATGCTTCAAAAATATTGTCTGTTGAACGATATCGGTATGGAGTATTGCCACATTGCAGACGGATATATCAGGGAAAATCCGGGCGGGGAGTATAAAGAAACTTATCCAGAGGGAATGGAACGCCTGGTGATCCTGGATGATAAGCTGTTTAATATGGAAAGCAGTCTGTCCAAAGAATGGTACAAACGGCTGCGTACCGACAAATCCGGTCTTGGCTTGAAAACGCTGAAAACACGTTTCCGGAATGCCTATGAATTTATGAGAGAACATGGCGTGCGCAGCAATACGTTTATGTTTACTGTGTTTAATGCATACAAAGATATGCTGCAGAGCGATGGCCGGCACTATCCTACCATGAAGCGGTTTCTTCCCTGCAACACCAAAGCCACCAACGATTACAGCAATTGCACGGGCGTGGCGTATCTGTGTAACCGTTTTTACGATGTGAACTGCACGAACTTTCTGGCCCAACGTGCCAAAGAACAGAATATTCCGGAATTGGAGTTTGATAATGACAATTATGCATTATCTGAACTGCTGCAGTTTATCTGGCGTTCCAATATACGGATCAAGGATTCAGACAACTTGGTGTACGTTTGGGTGCCGGACAAACGCATGCGCTGTTTGTTGAAGGATTTCCAGCGACGGGCTCTGGAAAATAAAGATTAAAAAATTAAAGAACCACGACTCCGCAATGCCCGTCAGCAATGGCGGGTATTTTTGTGCAAAGTAAAAGCGGCGCTTTCCAGCGCCGCTAAACAACTGCAAGCAATAATATCTTACGCCTTTCTCATATTATCAATATAGAACTGCCAGAGGAAACGCAGCAGGTTACGACATCCGTTGATGCCCATGTAAGGCTGGAATACGGCGGCGTCAAAACAAGGGTAGGCGATGCAGCAGAAGCTGTTGCCGGATTGCTTGCATTGCGACACTGCGAGTGCGTGTTCTGCCGAGCTGGAAAGCAGGATCCAGTCCGGGCTTTTGGCAATCAGCTCAGGGTCAAAGTAACGGTGGAATTTATAATAATCCGCATTGTCCAAAGAAAGATAGTCCGTCGCGTCGTCATACACAAACAGGTTCATGGTTTCATAGTTGGTCAGTTCTTTACGCAGCGCTTCCGCAATTCCGTAGACTGTAGAATACGAACCGGCTACATTAATCTCAGAAATCCACAGATCGCCGAATATTTTACGAAGTTTGCCTGCTTCTGTTTTCAGTTCAGCTTTTTGCGCAGTAAAGAACGCATGTACTGCTTTTGCTTCAGAATCCGGGAAATGCAGTGTTTTCATAATTTGCAGCAGCCACTGCATTGAACCTTCCAGTCCATAGGGTGGGAGCGTGAGCAAATAGGGAATGCCGTATTCCGCATACAGAAACTCAGCCAGTTCTTTTCCCAGTTCCGGAACGATTACTACATTCAGCGAAGCAGTCCGCAACTTTTGCAGATTGGCAAGGGTCATGGCACTGCCCACATAATTCACGACCTGAATTCCGCCAGTTTCTAACAGGGACATGAGTTCTTTTTTATCATTTGTAAAATTAAAAAGACTGTCTGAAACACCGATTATATTGATTGAACGGTTATCAACAGGAGACTCAGCAACAGGGAAGGACTTGAAAAATGCCCTGGCTGCCTGACGCCAGCCTTCGTAAAAACCGCCTTCCAGGCCTCCGGAATCTAAAACGATGACAGGGCAGGAAAAACTAAACCGCTGGGCGATGCCGGCTATGTCATCGCCAATCAGGCTGGCGGCGCAGTTATTCTGAATGAACAGAATGGAGGGATTTTTTGTTTCTTTTATTTTTTTCAGTTCCCTTTCCAGCAGGTTTTCTGTTCCGAAGATAATGCTTTCTTCCTGCAGCTCTGTACAGAACAACCGGGAACGTATCGGCTGGCGAAAGGTTTTTTCCAGATTATGAAGCATCTGCTTAAAACAGAAACGGGAACCGTTAATCAGGAGAACTGCGTCTTTTATTGCGCAGAAAAAGCTGGCAGCGCCAGTGATCGCGCAATGGTTGGTCTCGCAGTTCACAGATTTATACTTTTCTTCCATTATAATACCTGCCTTGTATGAGATTGTTTTCTTTCGCATCGGAACACCTGATCAGCAAAATCACGGAACCCATGAGCCCCAAAGGGGGCGTGGATGTAAGGAATCTGGACGTAATTATCCGGCGCGTTTCCCATGCGCCGGAGCGTGAAGACGAAATCCACTTCTGCTAATATACTTTCATCACAAAGCGGAAAACCAAGCTGTCGGAGGGGGAGGGTCACCTCGTCTACCGTAGCATAGGTGGGCTTTTCTTCCGGGTGGCTGATGATGATTCCTTTGATGGCAATACCTGCCAGTTCAGCGAATTCCTTCAGCCAGTTCAGATATACAGGGATCTTAGGCAGCCCGGGGAAGTAAAGGACTGCTGTTTTTTTCTCCAGAAAAGGTTTTCGCTTTGTCAGTATCTCTGTGAATTCATTTTCAAGACTTTGTATGGACTCATCCAGTATGCCGGGCTCGACATTTAGTTTTGTGCCAACTGCGCGAAGCCATTCCAGGGATTTTTTGCAGCCGATGGGATCCGGCGCGGCGATGACGGGTATGTTTAACTTTTTACCCAGATTCGTTGCTATTTCCCGGTAGGGTTCGGCGATTTTTGTATAGGAACCGCACAGCAGGATGGCCCGGGACCGGTTCAGTTCTGCCATTTGCCGGACATCCGTATATCCGGGAAACACGGCGTTGATTTTAATATTCCACAAGGCAAGGGCGTTTTGAATAAATTCATATTCATAGTTATTTGTTTTGTCAAGGATCCCGCAGAGGATCACCTCGTTTTCTTGTTCACTTCCCGGAGAAACAAAAGTGTCTATAAGGAAACGGCCAGCAGAGACCATTCCTGCTTCGTAGCCGCCGTTCATGAAGCCGCAGCAGGGAATGGCGAAGATGGGGATATTATACTGTTGACTGACTTTATTGCAGACTGCGGCCACATCATCACCGATCACACCCACCACGCAGGAACTGCCTACAAAAATATACTTCGGCTTTTCGGAACGGATCGCGCTGACGAGACAGTCTTCCAGCTGTTCCTGTGCGCCGAAAATCGCATTCGTCCCGGATATGTTCGAAGTATAAATTGGGGTCGGCCTGTGTTGGCCTGGCACATAACGCCGCAGTACGTAACCGTCCTTTTCCCGGATGATCTGCCCGCAGGCTTTCGGGCTGTGCAACACGACAGCGCAGTCCGGGGAAAACCCGGCTACCCTTCGTATGCCTGTCATACTGCAGCCGTAGCAGTTGCTGTTTACGGACATAGGAACGCCTCCCTGTTAGATTTAAAAATATCAGACGTGCGCAGCTTGTTATGAAACAGACTGCAATTTTTGTCAGAGCGGAGAGTGTCAAAAAGAACTGGCTGCTCCGAAAGCGACGGTAAACTGCGGATATTCCAGAACATTCACATCAGTAAAAAGTTCGTCTTCGATTGCTTCAATCAGCCCGGTATTGTTGGCAGAGCCTCCGTCCAGATAAACGCCTTCGGAAACATCGCTGGTAATCATGCCGGAGATGCGCCGGGCAATGGATTCATGAAGGCCTTTGATGATAGCTTCTTTAGGAGTTCCCTTGGCAATCAGGGAAACGATCTCGCTTTCTGCAAATACGACACAGGTACTGTTGATGGTAGCGGCTTCCGGCGCCAACGCGGAAAGCCTTGCGAAATCGTAGATAGAGGTGTCCAGAATACGGGCTGCCATTTCAAAAAAGCGGCCGGTTCCGGCGGCACATTTATCATTCATTTTAAATTCAATAACTTTACCGGCATCGTCTACCTGAATAATTTTAATGTCCTGACCGCCTATATTGATAATAATTTTTGCCTGCCCATTGCTTAATATATGCATTCCCAATGCATTGGCGGAAACTTCATCAATAACATGGTCGGCAGTCTGCATCAGGCTTTTTCCGTAACCTGTGGCTGCAATTCCGGCAATATCGCTTTCCGAAGCTTTCAGAACCTGCAAACCTTCGACAATAACCTTTTGTGCGAGTGCTTCCTGCCCGGGAGCAGTAGGAATGGCCTTAAGCCAGACGATGCGGCCATTCTCTGTAAATACAATCTTGATTGCTGTGCTTCCCAAATCTACACCAATTAAATATGACATGTATTCCCTCCCGTGAAAAATCACAATGTCTGCCGGAATGCCTCCAACCGGGTCAGTATATTCTGACTGTCTTCCCGGCCGTAATCGGTTTCAATCTTTATAAACTTCAGACCCTGTTCTTTCAGCTTCTGTTCAATGGTAATCGCTTCAATGTCGTAAGGATGGCAGCCTTTCAGAAGATTATATACGACACCTTTGATCTGATAGTCTTCCGCGGCGTTTAATATATTATTGATACGCCGGTCATTCTCCGTAAAAGTAGGACAGATGCAGGCTTTGTGATAACGTTCGCTGAGCGCCCGTAGCATCCCATATTCTGACGGATCGTCATAGACGACAGCGCCGGGCAGGATACGTTCCGAAGAACAAAGATCGTCCGCAGCAACCTGCATGCCGGCCTGTTCAATTAATTCAGGCAGCTTGTAGTTGGGAAAGATGACAGGGGACCCTGCAATAAACACGTTGCAGGGGACTTTCACGGTATCTGCTGGCTGTAACTTCTGCACCACTTTTTCTGCTTCGGCAAGCCACCGTTCAGGCGTATCTAAAAGAAAACTGTTTGCAATCAGCAGGAACCAGACTTCTGAAAGCATGCCACGGGCTTTCAGTTTCTCCAGCTTTTTCAGAACGGACCAGACTCTTCCGGTTTGTTCTATAGCGTGGGCCAGGTTTTCCGGCTTCAGCTTATACCCTGTCAGTTTTTCCAGAAAATACTTCAGGTCGTAGAGTTCCTCCAACCACCGCTTCTGGCTCTTTTCAGTATCTTTTACATGGGGAAGTTCCATATAGTGTACTGTTTCCCTGTCGAGGCCCATAATCTCAGGAAGCTTGACAACCCAGTCACAGGTCGTGGGCAGGATCAGTCCTTTAAAATCCTGCGTCCGGTTTTGATATAATGAAAAATTTCCCATGAAGGATTTCAGCATGGGGCACATCAAAACCGGCAGGCTGGAGGCAGTTACCTGCTGGACAGTCTGGGATCCGCCGCAAAGACGGATGGGATGTAGGTCAAACGCGAGAAAAATATCCACAGGGGCCTGAATACAGAAAAGGCCGACGACCGGTTTTTTTACACGTTTTGAAACTTCTGTTATCTGGAAAGGCTCGCTTACCAGCTCCAGAAAATACGAATATTCATCAAGATAATCCGGCCGGGCTTGCAGCTGTTTGCGCTCCTGCTCATATTCTGCCAGGGTTTTCTGGCGGAACCGTGCATAACGGCGGGCCTGACGGTCGTCAGGTGTTCTGGTTGTCATTTCCATAAGTTAGTTTTCTCCGTTATTACATAATCCGTGGAAGAAACGAAAATCTCTTTTTTACCGAATTTTAAAGTCAGTGCCCGGTCAACAGGACAGGACTGCATGCAATTTGTGCAGAGGATGCAATCTTCCGTCATCACATTCTTATCTTCTTTTGTATCGTGCACATCCCGTATCTCCATGGGACACAGGCGCTGGCAGTTTCCGCAGCCGCTGCAGCGGCGCGCCTTTTTTGTAAACTGTACCGGGCTGAAGCGGTTAAAGAGCTGGATAAGAGGAAGCATGGGACAGATCAGGCAGAAGAAACGGTCTTTAAAGAAACTGCCGATGACGGTGATTCCGGCTAAGAATACATTAATGAAGGTAAGAATTAAAGTGACTGTATTGCTGTAATCCAGTGCCAGCCGCCGTACATCTCCGGCAAAAAGAGGCATGATGGGGTGCGCGGGACAGATTTTGCAGAACAGGATATAGAAGTCGTCAGATAACAGCCCGGCAGTTATTAATGGCGGAACTGCAAAAATCAGAATCAGAAAAACATATTTGACAGGCTTTAATGCATCGCGTACATACCAGGGGAGTTCGATTTCTCGAATTCCTGCTTTTTTTCGCAGGGTGCTTAATACGTCCTGCAATGTTCCGAAAGGGCAAATCCAGCCACACCACAATTTGGAAAGCAGCAGGGCGGAAATCGCAAACACAGCGAACCACATGAGATGTTGCAGCCCGACGTAGGTTAACATCTGATCGTACACTGCGATGCCGAACAGACCGACGCGCTGCAGGAACATCAGAAAACAGTACCCACCGCAACCGGAAACATACGGACAGCTGAAGCAGGGGACAGCATAACCCAGATGAAACCCGAGACGACCGCCATAAGTAAGGAACAAAAAGCTGCAGGCCTGAACTACGATCCGTATCCGGTTAATGGGCATGATAGGATGACCTCCTCATATACCAGAGAAAAACGGCTGCCGCCAGCAGGAAACCGGCCACAAAGGTAAACAGCCCGTGTTTCAGGTTTCTGTAATGATAACGGTTATCAAAGAAGCGGATATAAGCGGTGTGAGTAAGGGTTTTCCCGTTTTCTTCAACTGTATTTATAAAAACCCTGGACACGCTTTGCGAGTAATCCACCTTCATTGTTTTGGCTGCCGGAAGGTTATAGGTGAAGGTTTGGTTTGAGGGAAGAAAGAGGCTTTCAGTCTTTTTCTCCAACGGGGAATATATTTGAATGGTTTTGGCTTCCTTCATTTCTGTTCTTTGATACTGAAAACGCACCGGCATCCCTTTCATGGCATAGGTTCTGGAAGCGAGAGAAAGTTTGGGCGGTGTGGCTGCCGGACTCTTCCGGTTGGTATCCAGCCATGCTTTTGCGTTATAACCTTTGCCCAGCAGTCGGATTGGGGTCTGAAGCAGGTAGTCTGTGTTTTTGAAGGTTGCATTTAAAAACACATAGATCGAACTGTACAGCGGTGTGACAACACGGAACATGTTTTCCCCGTTCTCTAGCTTTTGCAGCGGTGTCTGAATCATAGTATTTCTTTGCAACGTATGCAGACAGAATCCTTCGCCGGTTTGCAGACTGGTAACAGAAAAACCGGGATCCGAACTCTTTATTTGCAAATCGCAATAAGCAGAACCGTCTGTAAGATAGCCGGTTTTAACCGGTTCAAGCCAGAGCACGGGCGGCGTGGTCTCCGCAAAGCCAGTCATTGTGTGCCACCAAAGCATACCGATGATACCGGTTAGAATAAAGATAAGTTTATTGAAATGACGAGGAAGAAGTAGTTTCAGCTGCATGTTTATCTCCGATTCTGAATAGCAGGGCTGCCGCAGTGTAAAACAATTACACACTTAAAAGGAAAAACGATAGCTATGAAACATTACCTGTTCGTGTAATTCACCTGGATACAGATGCGGGAAATTCTTTGTTTCCAGTCTGTTGTTTCATAATGGCTGCTGCCTACCGGCATTATATAAACGGGGCCGCAGATTGTCAGGCGGTTTGTTTTAATGAAGCGTTTCAGCGCATTGAGTATTTCCGGAGGCACCCTGAAATGATTGCAGTTACAGTAAACGGTAACATACAGTCCTTTTTTGTCAGGCGTTCCGGTTTTTTCTTTTAAAAAATCGAGCAGGATAAAATGATAGGAATCAAAACCTTTAGAAGAGAAAAAAGCCCGGGAATCTATGTAACGACCGTAAAAAAAACGGTGCATGTAATCTTTTTGGAGATAGGGACGGAGAAACCCTGCAATTGTACGAATACGATCCTTTACCGGTTGCGAAAGGTTAATCTCACATTCTGCAAGATAGTGGATCAGGGGCAGTTCCTGCAGCATGATCTGATTGACAGTTACACCTTCTGAATCGGTTAAGGATTTAATACTTGCCAGCAGTTGTTGCTCATAATTCTGATATTGTGCTATTTTTTCACGGCAATCTTTCAGCTTTTCGCTGTACAGGTGATTCAGCTGCTCTGTGCTTTTGTAGCTCAGGAAGCGTTTGATGTCCGGAAGCGAGATGTCAAGTTTACGTAATGCGATTATATTTTCCAGAATATAATACTGGTTGGCTGCGTAAAATCGAAAGCCCTTACTGTCCGTGTGGGCAGGTTTTAAGATTCCCTGCCGGTCATAATACAGCAGGAGTGATTTGGAAATGCCACATAAGTCAGCTAATTCACCGGGAGTAAAATAATCTTCGTGCATTTTAAAATTCCTCTTGACTATGTAATAGTAACATACCGTAAAATGCAAATACATTAATATATAAATGATATTTATTAATATTCAATACTAAATATAGCAAATGTTTTGTGCGTTTGCAATATTGAGTTAGCCAATCGTTTCTGTTTGAAGTAAAAGAAATGAACATCCCGGTATGATAACAGGTTTAAAAAATATTAATAGCTGGAAGGAGATTTTAGTGTGAAAACAAAAATGACCAGGGGAATGTTGATGGCGGCGTTAATCTGCGGTACGGTTACTCCTCTGCTTTGGGGAGGAACGGACGTGTATGCAGCGGAAGCGGAGGAGAACTTAAGCAGCTTTGCGCTGGATGAAATGGTTGTGACGGCGACCAGAACATTAAAGGCAATTGAAAATGTGCCGGCTGCGGCCCATGTGGTGACGGAAGAAGAAATTGCGGCAAAAAATGTGAATGACATCAAAGAAGCGCTGCAGATGCTGCCTGGTGTGTACATGGACCAGAGTGGAATGGGCAATATCATGATACGCGGGTTTGACAGTACCGATATTCTGGTATTGATTGACGGACAGCCTGTTAATTCCGGTTATAATAATACGATGAACTGGGAACTGGTTCCGGTCGAAAGGGTCGCGCGTATTGAAATGGTAAAAGGCGCTGCATCTTCCCTTTACGGCGGGCGTGCAGTAGCTGCGGTAGTTAACATTACAACAAAAGATGCGAACAAAAAATTCGGTGGCAGCGCCGTTCTTTCCTACGGTACTGATAAAACCTGGAAAAAGGCTGTCAGTGTAGATTCTAAATTAAACGACAAGTGGTCGATTGGGGTAGGTTATGAAAAACGCGAGACAAATGGCTTTGCCAGCGGATATAACCGTTCTGTGGCGGCAAAAACCAGCGGTAGCGCTGATTATGAAGCAAACCTTCCCAGGCTGAGTGACGGTAAATATGTATATGGCGAGCGCGGAAGACGTAAACTTGAAAACGAAAACTATTCGTTCAATATCAAATACGATTTTGATAAAGATAAGTCGTTAAAATATACGTATACACATGCAGAGAACACATATACATACGGAACTCCGAAGAGTTACGTGTATGACAACAGCGGGAATCCGGTTTTTAAAGGTAATGTGAAAACACAGGATGGCACGATTGTTACCATGCCGGCCAGCGGGCTGGGATATCTTCTCGGGTATGACGGCAAGCGGGAAACGAATATTCATACGCTGAATTATCGGGATGAAGCGAACAAACTGGCTGTGAATTTGGGTATTACCGATACACGGCGGGATGGATACAGCGGTCCTTCCGGCAATCCGACGGATCCCTATTACAGTGGCACCGGTACGGATTCGTACTTCCCAAGCAAAGCTTATAATTTGGATTTCCAGAAGGCATGGGAGAATATTGGAAAACATACAATTGTTGCAGGCTTCAACGTCAAGCAGGAATCGTTTGACCAGAAACGCGTTAATTTATTGCGCTGGAAAGATCACGGTTCTGTGAATCCGGATTACGGCCTGTTTGAAAAACATGGAGGGAAAGGCAGAAATCTAGCGCTGTTTGTTCAGGATGAAATCAAAGTTTCCGATCCTTTTACCGTGTATTTGGGCTTACGTTATGATTACTTTAAAAAATATGACGGATATTCCCGGTTCATCAATAAAGATGGCAGTTATTCCAGAAGTATTGACCACGGTTCCGGAAGCTATAACGAATTGAGTCCGAAGGTTGCTTTAGAATGGAAGACGGATGATAAGACCAATTTCTATTTGAGTTACGGACATTCCTTTAACCCGCCTCCGATGTATCAGGTCTATCGTTACAGTACAAGCTCGTCAGGTGATGTGGTAGCCAACCCGGATTTGGATCCGGAAACCTCCGACACCTTTGAAATTGGTATGAAGAAAAAGTTGTCCGACAAAACAAGCCTGGGATTGTCTGCGTATTATGTTAAAACCGATGATAAAATCGTCTACACTACGCATACAAAAACAGAGACGACTCCGCAATACAAGAACTACATAAATTTTGGATCAGAAAAACGCCGGGGCGTTGAACTCGAATTGAACCACAAGTTCTCTGATTCATGGAGCGCCTATTTGAATTATGCATGGCAGATTGGTAAATTGCGCAGGGGTGATTTAAGTGGAACGAACCTGAATAATACGATGGCAGGTATTTATGGAATTCCGCGGCACCTGCTGCACACAGGCGTAAACTATAAAAAGGATCGCTGGAATGTCCTGTTAGATGCCCAGTATGTCAGCGAGCGGCAGGCATCTGACGAAGTGACCGGAGAATACGGTTCTGAAGATTCGTTCTTCATCATGAACCTCGCAGTAAACTATGCTTTTGCAAAGAACGCAATTCTGCAGGTAGGTATCAACAATATTCTTGACCGAGAGTTCTATTGCAGCGATGCGGCTTCCGGACGGCACTACACAGTCGGACTCAGGTACAATTTCTAAATCGGTTATAGTAAAGCGGCGTGAAAAACGCCGCTTTTTTGTTCTTGTGAAATATTTGTGATTTACATGTTATAAAAAATATGATATTATATCTTAAATATTTGCTAATAGGAAATATTACGATATTTATTCTTTGACAATATAATTGTCAGACTTTGTTTTTGATTATATAAATTGCAGTGAAGCTTGAATTGCAAGTGTAGTACTGCAGGACCATGAAAGACTGGCTGTGGGAAACGCTTTCAATAGTTTTTTATTATTTTTTAATGCGAAAGGAGTTTTCTTATGAAAACGAAATTAACCAAAGGCATGCTGATGACCGCATTAGTTTGCGGAGCGATTGTGCCAGTACTTTGTGGCGGTGCAAGCGTGTATGCAGCGGAAACGGAAAATGCTGATGCATTGAGCAGTTTCGAACTGGACCCGATGATTGTGACGGCTACCAAAACAGAGATGAAAACTTTGGATGTTGCCGGTTCAGTAGAAGTTATTGATCGGGAAAAGATTGAAAACTATGGAGCCGGTAACGCTTTTGAAGTCTTAAGAAATGGCATCGGCATTGACATACATTCCCAAAGTGTAAACGGTACAGCTATGGGTACTATGACCAGCAGGATAAGGATTCGTGGCGTAGATAAAGGCACTTTAGTTTTGGTTAACGGGGTTCGGCTGAACCAGGATGGCAAGTACAATCTGGAAAATATCCCGTCAGAAGCTATTGAACGTATTGAAATCGTGCGAGGCGGCGGTTCTGTCTTATATGGTTCTGAAGCAACTGGTGGTGTTGTCAATATCATCACCAAAAGGCACATGAAGAACAGCATAAAGGTGGAAGCGGGTAACTATGGCAGAGAACGTTATTCGGCCAATCTTAATCTCGGTAAGTTTAGTGCTGTCGTGAACTATCAGAATAAAGGCAAGGTTAAAGATTTTTCGGAAACATTTTATGCAAAAGAGACTGCGTCAAAAAAGTCAAAAATTTATGATTATATAAAAGGATCGAATAAGAGTATTCTTTGGAATTATGACATCAATGACGCTTTAACGTTTACTCATAGTTATGCTGAAAGTCATAATACAATTCTTATGCACCATCCAAAAACTGGAGTATTCAATGATGGCAGCCGGTATGAGAATACAGAGAACACTTTCCTGTTAAGGTATGATAAGGATGGTTGGAAAGCTCATGTGTCATACGGAACACAAGAAAAGGGATATGACAAGGATTATCCTGGAATGACCCCGTATAAATATTTCCGTAGAGAGGGAATTAGTACTTCCAGTTGGAGAAAAGGACATAACTGGGATGTGGATGTTAACAAGTCTTTTGATATTGGAAAGAATAAACTGCTTGTAGGCGCAAGTTTCCAGAGAGAAGATATGGATGTATACGGCTACAATAGTAATAAGCCATTGGATTCTAATTATAAGAGGAATGTGTATTCTATTTATGCATCATTCGATTGGAACTTGGGAAAATCTGATAATTTAATTTTAAATGCACGACAGACATGGGCTAATAATGTCAGCTTGTTTAAAAAAGAATTGAAGACAGGCAATACGGAGACTCTCTCTAATAAAAATATGAGTAAATTTACTCCTGAAGTTCAGTACATTCATAAAATTACTGATGACAGCCGTTTCTATGCCAAGGCTGGCAAATCGTTTAGGTTGCCAGATATAACGAAAATTTTTGGCAGTACCGGCACAATTATTGCAAACCTTGATTTGAAACCGGAAAATGGAACCCACTATGAACTTGGGTATAAGAAGGACTTCAATAAAGGTGATTTGAGAGTAGCACTGTTCTCCTACAAAATTAAAGATTCCGTAGAACGTGACAGCGGCACTCCTCTCGAAGGCAATGTAGTGTATGCGAATGCTGATGTTAGAAATACCGGTATTGAAGTGGAAACAAGATTTAAACATGATGATCATTGGAGCACCAGTTTAGGAATCATGTACGGAAGACCGCAGAGGAAACAGAATACATGGAGCGATAAAGGTGCCAATTGGCATGATCAGTTCGAAAGATATCAGTTAAATGGTTCCGTAAATTATCGAAGCGGAAAATTTAACTCTATGTTAAGTGTTGTCTTTAATGGGGACAGATCTACAGATGATGAAAATGATGGGAAATTAAAACCGCAGTGCTTTACGGATTTACATTTGTCCTATGCTCCGGCAAAGGATCACAAATTCTTCTTCCACCTGAACAATATATTTGACAGAAAGGACTGGACAGGCTCTGCAAGCACTCCTGACATTTCTGCAAGTGGTGACGGTTCCTATTATTACACCCTCGGCCGTAACTTTATGTTAGGTTATGAATGTAGTTTCTAATTTAACAACTGAACAATTGCAAATGTTGTACATTGTTTAATGCTATTGAATTATTTTTGGGCGGCCTCTCTCAGGTCGCCCGTTCTTCTTTACGGTAATATATAAAATCCGTGACAAAGGATTATTAACTGGTTTTAAATAATGACGGGGCTTTAAGCGATGAATAGAATTTTTACATTATTTATTATTACTATAGCGTTGTTTGCCTTCGGCTGTTCCCAAAAGGATGCGCAAACTAAAAATGAAGGTTACCAGGTTACGGACAGCCGGAACGTGACGCTGCATTTTAAGCAGAAACCGCAGCGCATCATATCCCTGTTTCCTTCCACGGATGAAGTACTGTTATCGCTGGTGGATCACAGCCGTATTTTAGCGTTAAGCAAATGGTCCCGGGATTTAAATTTTTCTAATGTTGCAGAAGAAGCAAAAAAGATTCCCTTGATAGCAGAAAGGTCGCCGGAATTTATTCTTAAGCATAAAGCGGACTTGGTGATTACCCGGCCTGATATGGGGCAGGATCTGTCGGCGTTGAAAGCCATGGACGACATGAAGATACCGGTGTATGTATTTAAAGGGCCTACTAACGTTGCGGAGGTTAAGCAATACATTCTGGATATGGGCGCCGTGACCGGGGAGAAAGAAAGAGCGAAGCAGATCGTTTCCGGAATGGATAAGGAACTGGCGGAACTGGAAAAACGGCTTAGTTCCATGAATCTGGCCAGGAAAAAGGCGTTGGTATGGACATCCCGCGGAATCGTGGGAGGCAAAGGGACGCTGACCCACGATATTCTTGTGAAAGCGCATTTAGAGGATGTGCTGGAAAACTATAAAATGGTTCCGGGTGCTTCCGTCAATCGTGAGATTGCAGTGAAGACAAATCCTGATATTATTATTGCAATCGGGTTTGAATCTTCCGGAGCGAAAATGATTGACGGTATATTACAGGATCCGGCGTTGCAGAATGTTAAGGCTGTTCAAACCAGACAGGTTATATTATTACCAATCCGTTATACCAGCTGCAACAGTCAGTATCTGGTTCAGGGCATTAAAAACCTGGTTTCCGCAGTCTATAATATAAACTAATAAAAAATGGCGGAGAACGAACGCTATGGATTACCAGAAAAATTTGGAAGCTTTTTACCGGAGAGATGATTTTGACGCATGTACGGGTGCTTTTAAAAGCGACATACAGACCATGCAGTTTAAACCGCTCCCGTATATTCCCCGACGTACAAGCGTGTTACCCGGTTCAATGGCGGATGTGGTATGGGAAAACGAATTGCCGGTAAAGCGTGGGCGGAAAGAGGCCTGCCTGTATCTGCATATTCCATTTTGTAATCTAAGCTGTACCTATTGCGGTTTTTTTAAAGACCAGGCACAGGAATCGCTGGTTGAAGCATACAGTAAAAGGCTGATAAAGGAATTGGGGTTGTGGTTTCACAAAGGGATTTTTTCAAACCGGATCATCAAGGCAGTTTTCTTTGGCGGCGGGACACCATCTGTCCTTTCACCTCAGCAAATAACAAAGATTTTGGCAGAAATAAGAAAACTGGCTGTACTGTCTGATGACTGTGAGATTACGTTTGAAAGCAGCATCTTTGATATGGATGCGGATAAGTTTTCGGCCTGTCTTGATGGGGGTGTGAATCGATTCAGCTTTGGTATCCAGACGTTCAATACGCAGGTAAGGCGCAGTATCGGAAGGCCTGACAGCCGGGATACGCTTCTGAGAAAATTACAGGCCTTTGCCAGAAGTGATGCGCGGATCATCATTGATTTGATTTATGGTCTGCCGGGACAGACAAAGCAGGATGTGCTGGATGATCTGCAACTGGCAATGGAAACCGGGGTCGCGGGACTGGATTTATATAAGCTGCAGATCTTGCCGGAATCGGTTCTGGGAAAGATAATTCAGGAAGGAAAGAAAGAGTATCTGTTTTCTTCATCACAACTTGCGGACATGTTTATCAGCGGAGCCCGTTATTTGCAGAACAGGGGATGCAGCCGGTTAAGCTGCTGCCACTGGGGTATGGTTTCTTCCGAAGAAAGCCGTTATAACACTATGGTGAAGCGGGGTGAAGACATTATTGCCTGTGGGTGCGCCTGTGGCGGCGCCACAGGATCTTATAAATTCAGGAAAATTCAGGGAATCGGATCCTACATGAAGACTGTTGAGGAGCACGCCATACCGGTCATGGTCTTCCGGAAATGTTCGGAGCTTTATCCGTTATTGGAAAAACTCAACGGCCAGACAGACAGGGGGATTCTCGATTTTGCTGAATTGCAAAGGCTGCATCCCATGCAGCTGGAGGATCTGCTGAGACCGGTTTTGGACAAGTGGATGGCTGACGCTCTGCTGGAAAAGAGAAATGGCAGATATTATATAACGTTGGAGGGCTCTTTCTGGTACAGAAACATTGCGAGAATCTTACTGTACATGACGGAAGTAGCCGTTTTTGGCGAAATGACAGAAACGGAAAAAGGTTGGGAAAAAAGTTTGTGATGCGCGGGATGAACAGTTAAAAATAAAAGGAGAGGTTAATCATGGCTCAGGTTTTGATTGCGTATTCCAGCCGTACCGGTAATACGAAAAAAGTGGCGGAAGCGTTATACAGTGCTGCGGAAGATAAGTGTGTCCTGATGGAAACGGAAAAAGTTGAAAGTCTGGATGGTTATGATCTGATTTTTGTAGGATATTGGGTTGACAAAGGCGGACCGGATAAGATTAGCCGGGAGTTTTTGCAGAAACTTGATGGGAAACGGGTTGTGTTGTTCCAGACCCTGGGAGCAGATCCGATGTCAGATCATGCCCTGGGCTGTTTCGCCAATGCCGGAAAATGGATGAAGGCGTCCAACAGAATACTGGGAGGTCTTTCCATCCGCGGCGCCATAGATCCTAAATTGATTGAGGCTATGGAAAAACGGCCGGCGGGTCATCCCCATGCGCCAACTGCGGAAAGCAGAAAGAGATGGGCTGAGGCATCAACCCATCCGGATCAGGCGGATTTGGAAAAAGCTGCGGCATGTATGAAAAGATATGTCGCTTTTTATGAAAAGTATTATGCAGGAAAATAATGATTAGCTATATTAAGAATAAAAGCAGATTAATCTTTTTGCTGCTAGTTTTTATTATCGCGAGTCTGTTGCTTTGCGGGTGTAAACAGGAAGATAAAAAGACTACTGTGACAAGCGGCTACGACGTTACGGATGATTTTGGATACAAGCTTCATTTTGCGGAAAAGCCACAGCATATTGTGGGAACTACCGCCAACATTGAGGAAGTGCTGCTTGAACTGGTTTCTCCGGAACGTATAGCGGCCATCTCGGAACAGAATCTTGATAAAGAGTATTCGCTAATGCCAACAGAAGCCGCCAGGGTGAAAAAGGTAATACCGAATCTGCCTCCGTTGGAAACGATTATCGCACAACACCCGGACCTGGTGTTCATGCAGATAAGAAGCAATCAGGCAGCGGCAGATACGCTGACCGAGATGGGCATCCGGGTTTTCCGTATGAAGACGCCGGTGACCCTGCCTATGATCCGTGACCGTATCCGCAAGATGAGTGTGGCTGTCGGGGAAACGGAACGCGGAAATTTGATGTTGCAAAAGCTGGACGAAAAGATTGCTGCCGTACAAAAGCGCACAGCTGCAATTCCTGAGGAAAAGAAAAAAGTAGTGATCTTATATTCCAGTCTGGGGGCTACCGGCAGCGCGACGGGTCTGTTCCATCATCTCTGTGAGGAAAGCGGTGTCATTAATGGCGGGGCTGCAGCCGGTATTTTGTATGCGGAACGGATCAGCGACGAACGCATCGTCAAGGTAAATCCGGACATTTTTATTGTTGCAGATGAAGGCGCTGCCAATGAATATGGAAAGGCAACTTCCAGAAAGATTATGGAAGATAAGGCCCTGAAGAATGTGAAGGCGGTTCGGGATCAACGTTTTATTTATTTAAAAGCCAAATACAGAGCCTCTAATTCGCAGCATTTTGGGGATGCAGTTACGCTCATAGCCAAAGGCGCTTACCCGGAATTGTTTGAAGATGTAAAAGACACGAGCGTAAAGGTTCGATAACCTGGTGAAAGACCGTCCGTATTTTTTGAGGCAACGTGTTATAACTCAGAACTCATGGCAATATAATAATTTAGGACTGTATCGTTATAAGGTACAGTCTTCTTTTTTAGTTATTTCATATTTATGGTAAATTTTTGGTTTACATTATGGAAAAAACATGATATTATGACATAGATTATTTTTAGTAATACTAAGTATTATTAAGATTTTTTTTTTGATATCTCCGCTATTGACCGTATTGTGAGGTTATTTTAATGAAGTTTTTTGTTCCCAAAAAGAGTTGTCTGTTGTCTATGCTTTTTAGTGTAGCGTTATCTGCAACGGCAAGCGCACATACACTGTGGATCAATTGCACAGACTACACGCCGGATTTTTCTGTTCGCTCCGGCGCAAAAACAAAAATCTATATGGGTTGGGGGCATCACTTCCCGGTAGACAGCTTTGTGAAAGCGGAAGATTTCACCAGTATTACTGTACTGTCGCCTTCCGCGAAAACTGAAAATGTTACTTTGGAAACAACCGGTTTTGCGGCTAAACAACTTTCCCTTAAAGAAGAAGGGCTGTATGTGATTGCTGTTACCCGGAGGGATGCGTATAACACATCTTATAGAGAAAACGGAAAGGTGGTTTTGGTTAAAGGGACTAAAGAAGGACGTAAGGATGTTGTGAGCAGTACTTATTCGCAGCAGTTCGCCAAATCTTTGGTTTTATCCGGAACCGGAAACGCGGATAACCTGTCCCATGCCTTCGGCCACAAACTTGAGATTATCCCCCTTACCAATCCTTATGCGATTACCAACAACCGGGGCGGCGAAATGCTTCTTAAAGTGTTGTTTAACGGCAAACCGGTGCAGCATAAGAAAGTATATGCCATGTACGAAGGCTATTCAAACGACGACGCGGCATCCTGTACGGTATCGACAGACGAAAAGGGAATCGCAAAGCTGCGTATCGACCACTGGGGAGTGTGGGTAGTGAAAACCAAACTGGAATTACCTGCTTCTGATGCGATGAAAGAGAAAGTGAATCAGGAAAACTACTTTGCCTCTCTCACATTCAGCGTTCCGTGATTAACAAAAGCAGATAAACTGATTTAGCTCCTGAGGTTTATCTGTCAGTAAATTATCGGGGTATTTTTTATAAGGTTTCACCCACGATTCGTATATTTTGGTTGCAGGTGCAGTACTGCGGGACCATGAAAGACTGGCTGCGGGAAGCGCTTTCAATATATTTCATTTTTATCTTTAACTTATTCTTGAAAGGGGAACTTTCTCATGAAAACAAAATTGTCTAAGGGTATGCTGATGGCCGCTTTAATTTGTGGCACGATTGTGCCGGCGCTCTATGGTGGGGCAAGTGTGTACGCGGCAGAGGCAGATACGGCTGATGCGTTGAGCTCTTTTGAACTGGATCCTTTGGTAATTACTGCAACCAGGACGGAAAAACGTGATGTGGATGTACCGGCATCAACCGAGGTTCTGACGAATCAGGATATTGTTGAACGCGGCGCAACCAACGCCATGGATGCATTGACTTATGTAAATGGCGTGGAAATCAACAGGTATTTCCCCGGCGGCGCGGCCATGACAACCATGACTTCCGATATCAATATCCGCGGTTATGGCGAAGGTACGCTGGTTATGGTTAATGGTAATCCGATTAACTTAAATAACTCGTATAATATTGATGCAATTCCCACCGAGTCTATAGAACGCATTGAAATCGTAAAGGGCGGCGCTTCTGTATTGTATGGCTCTGAAGCCATGGGAGGCGTTGTCAATATTATTACCAAGAAAAAGGGAAGTAATTTTGTTACCGCCGGCATAGGCAACCGCGGTCAGAGAAAATTCAATGTAGGCGTTGGAAACGACAAATTCCATCTTAATTATGACATTACCCGTTGGGGTAAAATACGGCATATCAATGATTCAGCAAGACCTGCAACAAAAGGAACAGACTATTATTTTAATCATGATAAAAGCACAAAACAGAATATTGGCGTAGGTTATAATATAACGGATGATTTGAGCTTAAATTATAATCATTTTGAATCCAAGGTTAATTACAGCAGATACTATATTTGGAATAATGAATATTCACAGTGGCGGGATACCTATACAAAAGAAGATCTGGTACAGCTGAATTATGACAAAGATGATTTTAAAATTCATGCTTACTGGAATAAAAACAAGATCAATTATTTTGGGGAAGGGAAGTCTAAAGTAGGCGGCGCAATGTCGAAGAATCTCCCGACCCGTCGTGAGAATACTGTTTTTGGCGCAGATATACAGAAGGATTTTCGTTTTGGCAAAAAATCATTACTGACTGTGGGCGCAGATTATAAATATGAGAAAATGGATCAGGTTCTTTCATCAGGGAAACCCGGAGACGGAGCAAAATCCAGAAATACCTATGCCATTTATGCCCAGTTGGATCAGAAACTGACAGACAGGGATACACTCATTATCGGTGGCCGCGGAACCTGGACGACAGGAGGCTGGGGCGGAAATGATTACCATAACTTCAGTGCTTCCGGTCAGTATCTGCATAAGTTCGATGAAGATCAGGGAGTGTATATCAAGGCTGCTTCTTCTTTTATCATGCCTACTTTTTCACAAATGCAGCCGAGCGGTTCATTGGGCGGTGTTGATAATCCGGACTTAAAACCGCAGCGCGGCTTAAATTATGAGATTGGTTATAAGGCAGTTAAAGGAAATCATTCTTACAGGGCTGCTTTCTTCCATACAAAAGTCAAAGATAATATTACGGCAACTGTATTAGGCAGGGATGACCAGGGAAGTGTTATTTACCAGTATACAAACAAAGATTTCAAAAATACCGGTTTTGAAGCAGGTATGGATGTAAAAGCGTCTGATAAATTCAGCTATAATTTAGGCTTTACCATCCAGAATCCAAAGAATTATGATTCAAAATATGAAGAATTTGGCTGGAGAAGAAAGTTTGGCAGATATCAGATTAAAGGCGGCATCAATTATCATTTGAAAAAATTCCGTGCGGCACTGACTGGGTCGTATATTGGTGACCGTTATACCTGCCCGTCTTCAAAAGAAGGATATAAAATCAAACCGTATTTCATGACCACTTTAACAGCGGGTTATGCTCCTGATAAAAACAGTGAATTCGCTTTGATTATCGATAACGTTCTGGACAGAAATGATAATGTTTCCAATACGATGAACAGCGGAGGCGCATATTACTATACTCCGATTAACTTCCTGTTTACCTACACTTATAAATTCTAAACTCTGTTCAGACAATGGTTGAAATGATTCCTTCGGTTTTATATATTGTTTAGTTATGCTTCGTTTTCATGTGTTTTTAAGCGGCGCCTATGCGCCGCTTTTTTAATAAAAATATCAAGCGGGTATTCGATTGAAATCTGCAAAAACAACAGTTACTGGTCGTTCTATTCTCATTCTGTTTGACCATACAACAAGTATATATTTTATAATTTATCATCATGGCGTCTCAGTAAAATTATTAGTTCTTGTTTTGTTGTATGAGGCTGTTGTATGAAAAATACTATTGTAATTTTTACCAATGTGGAGCGGCAGTGCCAGCGGTTGAACCAGGCGGCGCACTATTTAAATGAAGAAAAAAAGATTTGTTCTGAGTGTGTGAGTCAGTTTTTTAACAGCGAAACCGGTTACACGGAATTAACAGAGAAGACGCTGTTGCGTTCTTCCGTTGCCTTTTTCCTCTGGCAGGGTGCGGTGTATCCTACAGAATTCAGTAATGCGTGTAAAAATTTTTTGCAAGAAAAACAAAAACGGTTTATCATGGGTTCTTCCACCCAGCCGGAGGTAGAAGCTGCGCACGAAGTGGATGCCGCGGCGCTGATCCAGGTCAGCCAGTACATTTTCAATAGCGGGACGGATAATTATCGGAACCTTTGGCTGTATCTGTGCGCGGAGTATGCCGGTGAGAAGGTTTCCTATCTGCCGCCCGCTGCATTCCCCTGGATGGGAACAGCGGATTTTTCTTCGGCAGCAGGTAAAAGTTTCCAAAATGAAATTGATAAACGGGCATCTTCAGAGGACGAAACTGCGAAAAGAACTTCTGCCGTCCATGATTTAATTACAAGTGTCAGGGAAGACCCCGCAAGTTTGGATTCCCGTCCCCTCGTGGGCATCTTGTTTGCCAGGGAGAACTGGATCTGGCAGGAGGTTGCCTATTTAAAGGAACTGGTAAGGGCGCTGGAAGCACAGGGACTCCGTACACTTCCAGTCTATTGCCTGTGGTGCGACAACATAGCGGAAAATGCGCCGGGGCTTTCACGCGCTGTTAAAAAGTACTTTTATAAAGACGGGAAATGTATTGTCTCCGCAGTCGTCAACACCTTTAAGATCAGCCTGACCCTTAGCAGCCAGAATGATAAAAACTTTTTGAAAGATTTAAATGTTCCGGTACTGCAGGCTTACAACCTGCTGCGGGATTACGAATCATGGTGGGAATCCTATACGGGCATGATCCCGGTGGAACTGTCCTGCAATGTGATCCAACCGGAGGTTGACGGCGTCATCCATGGATGCCCTGTTTCGTATAAAGATTATGACAGGGACGGTATTGCCTGGTACGCGCCGTTGCGGGAACGCATCGAAGCCTTTGCCCGCAAGGTGAAAAAATGGGCGCTTCTTTCTTATTTAAATAATGAGGATAAGCGGGTCGCTGTCATCTTCCATAATTATCCTCCCACTAACGACAGCATCGGCAGCGCCCAGGGACTGGATTCCCCCGCCAGTGTTGTGTTGCTGTTGCGTGCCATGCAGGAAGCGGGATACAAGATGGATTCTTTGCCGGAAAACGGCAAAGAGCTGATGGAAAGAATTACGGCTGGTTTTACTAATGACAGGCGTTTCCTGACGGAAAACCAGATAGAAAAAGCAGCGGGAAGTGTCTCTGCTGAAGAGTATAAGAAGTGGTTTATCAAACAGGATCCCGTTGTACAAAAAGAGATGACGGTTTCCTGGGGTGAAGCCCCGGGCACGGTGTTTTATTATAACGAGACCCTGTTGATTCCCGGCATTTCCAACGGCAATATTTATATCGGTATGCAGCCGCCCAGAGGGTTTGGCGAAGACCCGGGGAAGATTATCCATGACCCTGCCTGCCCGCCGCCTCACCATTATCTGGCGTATTACAAATGGCTGCGGGATACATGGAAAGCGGATGCGGTTATCCATGTGGGAACCCATGGTTCGCTGGAGTGGCTGCCTGGCAAAAATGCGGGTCTTTCCGGTAAATGCTATCCGGACGTGGCGTTAGGCGACCTGCCGGATATTTATCCCTATTACGTTACGATTATCGGGGAAGGCATTCAGGCAAAGCGGCGGGGCTCCGCCTGCCTGATCGGTCACCTGAGTCCGCCTACAAGCCAGGCAGAAGTTTATGAGGATCTGGCGGAACTGGAAAAGCTGCTGGATGAATATGCCCAGTTCAAGGTGCAGCAGCCCGGCAGTGAAACGGCAGTGCAGGAAAAAGTGCTGGACAAGGTTGCGGCCATGCATCTGGAAGAAGAACTGCCACAGGAGGATTTGTCTGCTGATGACTACATATTAAAAGTACATACCTATGTGGAAAAACTGAAGCATATGCAGATCCGTACCGGCCTTCATATTCTGGGCTGTCCGCCGGAAGGGGAGGATCTGAAAGAATTCCTGCTGGTGCTGACCCGTGTGGAAAATGGCGATGTTCCTTCCCTGCCCAAGGTAATCTGTTCGGCGTTTGGACAGGATTATTATGAATTGGAAGAAAAGAGTGGCGAAATACTGTCGGACGGACAGACCTGCGCACAGCTTCTGGACCGGGTATGGGAGATTTGCACAGAAATCGTTGCATTCTTGATGGAACAGGGCCTGGATACAGACGCCGCCCATTCGCTGATGAATTCGGAGCTGGTGCGGAATTTGCAGTTAGATACAGAGAATGTTGGGAACCTGAAAACGGTTGCAACGTTTATTACCGGTGAACTGGCTCCCAATCTGGCAAAGACAAAACAGGAGATTCCCAATACGCTGCGGGCATTGGACGGAGAATTCATTGAACCGGGACCGGGCGGTGCGCCGACCAGCGGCCGGGCGGACATTCTGCCTACCGGACGTAACTTCTACGGCGTGGATCCCTACAATATCCCTACGCCGGTTGCCTGGGAGCTTGGGAAACTGCTGGCGGACCAGGCGGTGAACCGCTTTATTAAGGAAGAAGGGCGTTATCCCGAAAGCATCGGTATGGTCATCTGGTCGGATTCCAATATGCGCAGTAACGGACAGGATATCGCGGAATTCTTTTACCTGCTGGGGGTGAGACCCGTATGGCAGAAGGGCAGTTTGCGTGTAAAAGATTTGGAGGTCATTTCATTACAAGAACTGCGGCGTCCCCGTATTGACGTGACAGCCCGGATCAGCGGACTGTTCCGCGATACCATGCCTTCCGTAGTGGAAATGATGGAAGACGCAGTGAACCTTGTGAAGTCGTTAGACGAATCGCCGGAAGAAAATTTTGTGAAAAAACATGTGGAACAGGATGCAGCGGATCTGGAAAAAGAAGGAACCGATAAAGAAACTGCATTTGAACAGGCCTCCTGGCGCATCTTCGGCTGTCCGCCGGGCAGCTACGGCGCGGGTGTTGCCCATATGATCGAAGGGAAAAACTGGGAGACGGTCCATGACCTGGCAGACGTGTATGTACGCTGGGGCGCCCACGTGTATGGTAAAAATAAAGAAGGCAGTTATTTGCCGCAGCTGTTCCGGAAACGTCTTGCCACGATTGATATAACCATTAAGAACACGGATAACCATGAAGTGCATCTGCTGAACTCCGATGACTTCAATGCCTATTGTGGAGGCATGAACGCGGCGGTGCACAGTATCCGGGGAAAGATGCCCCGCTGTTATATCGGAGACAGTGCGGACCGGGCCAAAGCGGAGACCCGCAGCCTGGGCGAGGAGATACGGCGCGTGTTCCGGGGGGAAAGCATGAACCCCAAATACATTCAGGGCATGAAGAAGCATGGCTATAAGGGCGCTTCGGACCTGGCGAACCTGGTGGCCCATGCCTATGGCTGGGATTGCACCAGCGAGGTGTTGGAAGACTGGATGTATGAAGGCTTTGCCAAAAAACTGGCGCTGGATCCGGAAATGCGGAAATGGATGAATGAAGTGAATCCCTGGGCGCTGCACCGTATGGCGGAAAAACTGTTGGAGGCGGAGCAACGGGGCATGTGGAATGCCTTGCCCGAAACGAAAGACGCGTTGCGTAAATTGTATATGGAACTGGAAGGCGAACTGGAAGAACGGGCGGAATAGCCGGCATAACGTACCGTTTATGCGGTTATCTGATAGAAGCCCTTTCGGAGGTTCGGCCTGCCGGAAGACAAATTGTCGGAGCAATAAAAGGAGGAAATGCGCATGTTAGGTTTACCGGAAGAAGAACAGTACCGCCTGTTGTGGGTGAAGTATGGATTGTCAGAAGAAAACGCAAAAGAATTAAAAGCAAAAGGCTTTTCCTATTACGATCTGGATAAAGGATCCATGTACGCCTATGTAGCGCAGAAACCGCTGGAAGAAGTACTAGAGCTGCGCCGGGAAAATCCCTGGATGAAGGTTGAGCTGTTGCTGCATATTACACCGCAGCTGCTTCACGACAGAGAGCTTATGCGCAAGGCGGAATGTGCGGAAAAGTGGTGGGGCATCAGGTCGGACCTGGTATACCGCAAATTTATGGAAGGCTATCCGATCCATTACATTCGCATGGCTTATATTTTGTCAAAACATTCTTCCATGAGTGTAGATGAAATTCTGGAAAAACGGAAACGCTCTGTCAAATGGGCAGTCTGGGCTCAGGAAAATCTTGGCATCGCCCCGGAAGATTTAAAACGCTGGATCAAAGAGATGCCGAATCCTTCGGTGGCCAAAAAGGCAAAATAGGAAGGACGGATTCCTGCAGGTTATTGCCCGAGCGTTTTGTCTGAGAGCGAATTGATTATGCGGTTTTTCTAATATCTTTTTTATGAATCTCTTTTTTTCTGTCTTTAAATAGTATATAATGATTTAATAGAATGACTTCTCAATAAGAATTATTTTATCTATGGAAAGACAGGGATTACAGATGCAGCAGGAAACGGTAATTCGGATTCAGGACCTGACCATCGGATATGAGAATAAAATCATCATCAGCGGTATCAACGCAGAGATCCATACCGGTGAACTGGTAGGCATCATCGGCCGTAACGGGGCAGGCAAGAGTACGCTGCTGAAAACGATACGGGGCCTTCTTCCCGCGAAAGCAGGAAATATTTTGTATTTTGATCAGCCGCTTACTTCCTATGGGGAGAAAGAACTGGCCCGGCGTGTGGCGTACCTGCAGCAGAATGTGGAGACCGGTTTTGGGTACACGGGGCTGGATATTGTGCTTACGGGACGTTATCCTTATATGAAATGGTGGGAAAGCGAAACGGACGAGGATAAGGCACTGGCCCGGGACTGTATGTCGTATACCGGCACGCTGGATCTGGCGGAGCGTCCGGTTACTGAGGTCTCTGGCGGACAGAAGCAACGTATATTGCTGGCAAAGGTGCTGGCGCAGCAAACGCCGGTTCTGTTTTTGGATGAACCGACGACCGGGCTGGACATGGTATACCGGGAAGAGATATTCCGTTTTGCCAGGGAACTGGCGAATATGGGGAAGACTATCCTGATGGTAGTGCATGAGCTGGATCTGGCGGCCGCCTACTGCAGCCGCATCTTTCTGCTGGGTGAAGGGAAACTGCTGGCGGATGGCTGCCCCGATGAGGTCTTTACGGAGGATCTGCTGAGCCATGCTTATGAAGCAGACGTTGCAGTGGAGCGGAATCCGAAAAACGGCAGGCTGGAAATTTCGACGCGGGAAAATCCGCAGGTGAAAAAGAAGGAAAAAGATTTATTACAGAAGATTTGTGTGAAAATCTGAAACAATGTGTGTTTATCATAATGAAGGTGTTCGTTTTCACAGACCCGGTATCTGACAGGACGGTTTCGGGATGAATCAATTCATTTTATGTGTGCTTTTGTCTGTTCTTTTACTGACAAACGCAACGGTATTTGCCGGGCAGCAGCTGGATGCGGTTTACCCGTATAGCCTGGAACAGCAAAAGATACAAACTGTTACCGGACGCAGTACGCTTCCGCTTTATATCAATTTAACAAACTTTGATGTGCCCCGCATGCAGCAGGCTGAGGTTTCTGTACGGCTGCCTGAGGGGTTCTCTGCATTACCAAAGGAAGGATGGCAGGTATATGCAGGCGGCGCTTCTGCCCGCTGGCAGCTGGAAGCTGACTATGGGCAGAATTTTGATTTGTTGTATTTACAGGCTGATGAAGGCGCGGTCTCCGGGAATAAAGAATTAGAGATCACTGTGGCCGGAAACGGATGGGAAGAAAGAAAAAACATTACTTTTGCCTACGACGCGGCCGGGGAGACGGTGGGTCAGCCGCAATCAGAGATTAAAAAGCCGGATGCAAAGAAGTTTAACTGGTACATCCAGTCGGTTCTGCTCCCGGTAGACGTTTATGGCCGCAGGGACGACAGGGCAGAGAGCGGTGTGATCTATGTCCGGGATACCACGCTGGAAAGCTTCCGTAACCGGATGAAAGGGGACGGGGCTACCAGCTGGTCAGCGGTTTTCAATCACCCGGCGACGTTTTTACTTCTGGATATGCGCAATCCGCAGCGGGATATCCGTGTCCTGAAATTTAAAGCACAGCTGCTGGACCGGGCCACCGGAGAAGTTGTAGAGGGCCTGGTTACTGCAGGTACTACCAATCATGATACCGGTGAAGGCTGGGCGGGCAAAGCCAGTGAAGAGGCTGAAACGACTGCGCTTATTTCCCTGGACGGGAAAAAGTCGCAGGCTTTTATCCTGCCCTTGTATGTGGATTATTTTAAAATCCTGGAAGGCGAATATACATTACGGGTCACCGTCAGCGGCGGAGAACAGCAGAAGATCCAGGAGGTTCCCCTGACAATAGCCAGGAAACACAGTCTGGGCCTGTTTGCAGTGGGGTTTGCCTTTGTCTGCTTTTTGATTACGCTGCTGCTGTTGCTGCGTTTGAAAAAGTGCGTTTTTACTATCGGCGCCAAAGGAGCTATTACGGTAGCGTTGTTTGCTGCTATTTCTTTCGGAGGTGTTGCATTGCCTTCCACGATTCTGGGGGATCTGGTTCATGCCCTGCTTGGTCCCTTTTCCGGTCTTGTGACCGGTCTGTTAAGCGGAATCATGCAGTATCTGCTGATTGTTTCACTGTTGGTTCTGTACCGTAAACCCGGTGTACTTACCTTGTTATACGTACTTAAATTTATGCTTTCCGGTATCATGTTCGGACATTTTTCTCCGATTGGGGTGCTGAGCACTTCCGTATACATTGTGGTGACAGAGTTTTTGCTGTGGGTAAGCGGCTTTTATAAAAAAGAAAGCCTGGATGCGAAATATATGTTTTTTGTTGCCGTCGTGTTGGGCCTGGGGGACGCGCTGATCACATTTGTCAATTTCGAACAGATGATGTTCTTTTACCGTTTGTACTATGCGGACTGGTTCCTCGCCATGTATATGGTAGTGAACGGACTGCTGTACAGCAGTATCGGCAGCTGGATCGGTTTTAAAACCGGTATCAAACTGCGCCAGGTCGTCAGCGAATAGGAGGAAGGCATGTTACAGATAGATGATGTATCGTATCGTTATCAGAGCCGGGATACCTGGACGCTGAAGCATATCAGTCTGAAGATGGAACAGGGTGAGATGGTTCTGCTGGCCGGTCGCAGTGGCTGCGGAAAATCAACGCTGATCAAGATCATCAGCGGACTGGTTTCAGAAGATGGGCAGGGAACACTGCAGGGAAGGATTCTGCTGGACGGTCAGGATATTACCTGCTGGCCTCCGGAAAAGATAGGGCTGCTGGCAGGTACGGTTTATCAGAGTCCGGACGACCAGCTGTTTGCCATGACGGTTGCGGATGAAGCCGGCTTTGCCCTGGAAAATCAGGGAATCGAGCCGGAGATAATTCAAAAAGAGGTCTCGGAAACGTTGCGGCGTGTGGGACTGCAAGGTTATGAGAAGTATAGTATCCACCAGCTGTCCGGCGGGCAGCGGCAGCGACTGGCACTGGCTTCTATTTTAATTACGAAGCCCCGCCTTCTGATTTTGGACGAACCGGTAAGCCAGATGAATCCCCAGGGAGTCCAATCATTTATGGAACTGCTGATGGATCTGAATAAAAAAGAAAGCATTTCCATTTTGATGATTGAGCACCGCGTCAACGAGCTGGCCCGATATTTTGACCGTCTTGCGGTCATGAAAGACGGGGAAATATTATATGACGGGGTTATGGAAGAGGCCTGGGCGTTCCTGACGGATAAACCGGATCTGGGGCTGCGTGAACCGCAAAGTGTGAAGTTGGGACGCCTGCTTCACTTGTCCCATCTGACATCGGATAAAAAGGAAACAGCGGTTACGATTTCCAAAGAGTGTGAAGTAGACAGGTCTTGCGGACAGAATAGAAAGAAAAAACACAGTACCGGGAATCCGCTGGTCAGGGCAGAAAAGATACATTTCCGTTATCCGGGTGCAGAAGAAGATACGCTGAGGGGATTGGATTTTATCTTGCAGGAAGGGCAGATTACTGCAATGATGGGATTTAACGGTGCCGGAAAATCAACTTTGTTAAATCTGCTGGGAGGACTTACGGAACCTTCTCAGGGAACACTGTTGCTGGAAGGGATTCCTGTCCGAAAAGCATTGGGGAAAGTAGGATACCTGCTTCAGGAAGCGGACCTGATGTTGCTGGCGGATACGGTTACGGAAGAACTGGCCTGGAAAAACCGGGGAATGACGCCGGAAAAGATCGCTGTGATGCTGGAACATTTGAACCTGACAGCTTACGCCGGGGATTTCCCGCTGGCTTTAAGCAAGGGGCAGCGGCTGCGGGTCGTATTGGGCGCTATGCTGGCCAAAGAACCTCGCTTGTTATTGCTGGATGAGCCTACGACCGGGCAGGATGAAAGCAGCCTGACAGAAATAAAAAAACTCCTTTTGGATTTTAAGATGAAAGGCGGCAGTGTCTTTATCTGCACGCATGATATCGAACTGGCATCCCAGATTGCGGACCGGGTGATGCTTTTAGAGAAGGGAAAAATCCTTGCGAACGGACCGGCAGATGAAATTCTAAACGATCGGAAGCTGCTGTTGCAAAGTGGGCTGACGGTTCCGGCAGTATTGGATATTGCGGAACAATTGGGAATCCCTCCCTGTATCTCGGAAAAGGAGGTATGCAGTTATGTCCATGCGGCAATTATGGGAAGGAACTGATGCCAGAACCTGGGCCCGTGATATAAACGGGCGGACTAAACTGATCATATTGTTTTTGTATGCGGTCCTCATGATTACGGTGGATAATCCGCGTACATTATTTGTGCTGTTCATGACAACGCTGTTGCTGCATCTGGCGGCGGGTACTTCGTTCTATAAGTGGAAAGTGATGGCAGTTCTGCTGATGCTTGGACTGTGGGGCAGTATGGTAAGCCAGGCGCTGTTCTTTTCCCAGACTCCCCGCACGGCTTTGTTTGTGCTTATTCCCCCGGATTCTTCCCTGTTGGGGACGATAACGGGCGGCCTGTTTATCTACCGCGAAGGCATTTTATATGGAGCTGTACAGGGGCTGCGGGCGGCTTCCATGCTTTCGCTGGGTCTTTTGGTTTGCTGGACCAGCGATCCCCGGCAGCTGCTGAACGCACTGCTGGCCTGGCATCTGCCGCCACAGGTTGCGTTTATGCTGGTAACGGCCATCCGTTTTTTACCGGTGCTGGCAGCGGAAACGGGGGAAATCATTACGGCTTTGCAGCTGCGAAGTGAAACCCAGAGGGGACGTACTGCGATCGTACAGCATATTCCTTACATTGCCAAGCCGTTGCTGGCACGCTGCCTCAGAAGGGCACAGACACTGGCGCTGTCTGTGGTCAGCCGCGGATTTTTCTCCGCCAGGGTGTCCCAGGTCCGCCAGTCATGGAAAACCGCGGAACGGGCAGGTTGTGCTGCGTTTTTCCTTTTCACGCTGGCTGTGGTCGGCAGCAAGCTTTGCTATGTGTTGTCTGAACAGGGCCTGTACTTTGGAATACTCCGGAAAATTTATGATATATCAAAGATGTACTTATAATGTAAAAAACTGTTGTGTTGAATCGGGTTGTCTGATCGGGATTCAAAGTTAGTATTAGTTGGTGCCGTATGACTAAAAAGATAAAGAGTATTTTGATTCTGTTTTTGTTTGCACTCTCCTGTTGTGCCTTGTTCTGGCTTACTGGAAGCCGGACCCCCTGGACCGTTTTCCAAAGTACCGGGGGAAAGGACGGGGTGAGCGTTTTTCTGGGTGATATCCCTGCAGAAAACTATGATCGTATGGGCTTTACCAGAGCGCAGATACTGTATGTGGCTGCGGAAGATGCGTGGCTGGTGGGAACAGACAAGGGAGAACTGTTTCTGTTCGATATGAAAGGAAGACAGTTATGGAAACGCTCCCTGGGTATCGGGAAACTGGTATCCCTGGCTGTGACCGGGGACGGAAGGCTTGCCTACGTGGGGGAAAACAGCGCGGACGGCAACTTATATGCGGTCAATGTGCACACAGGTGATATCGAATGGAAATACAAGGCAGCCGATTTTATCGGTGCGGACACACAAAACCGGTCCCTGCCGGCCCCGGTACACATTGCTGTAGATAAGGCGGGGAATGCTTTTGTAAACATGTACCGGTTCGTTATGCACAAGGATGGCCGCCGTGGCTATACTGCACGGATGATTGCGCTTGATCCCCAGGGAAAATTTTTGTGGAAGTTCCCGAAAGATGAGGCCATTGACAGCTGGATCAACTGGTGCGATGTGAGCGACCGGAGCGGGCGTGTCGTCATCGCTACCAGTGCCTATGATTTTCATCCTGATATGAAATATAAAAAGACTCTGTATATCCTTAACAAAAATGACGGTTCTGTTTTAAATGAGACTTTTGTGGATCCGGTAAAACCCTTTCACAATACTGTGCTGCGGGGTAGTCCCACTTTCTCTGCAGACGGGGAATATCTGGCAGGCACCGGCAGCGACGGACGGGGATTTTTGTTTGATAAAAACGGGGAAATCGTATGGTGGCGTTTTCTCTCCAAACCTGCAAAGGTGGACGGATCCTGGATCAATGCATCCGGACGTGATGGGTATATCAGGCCGGAAGGTGCTATTTTTTCCACTATCAATACGTTTAACAGGGAAAACTGGCAGCTGCCGACCCCTGTGGAGCATCCCAGCAATAACAGCTTGTTCGTGTTCAAACTGGATGGAACCTACAGGTACCAGTACCGGGCTCTGGGGACGATTGAAAACATAGACTTTGCTTCAGAAAAACTGGCGGCCTGTTCCGTGGGGCGCAATGTAAGGACGCATGATTACAGTGCCCACGGAGCTCTGCTTTTGAATCTGGAAAACGGAAAGAAAGAACGGTTCTTTCACACAGAAGGACCCTGTCAGGCTGTGGCCATCAGCCGTGACGGGAAATGGATGGCCGGCGTGGAGGCGCCGGCGATGACACCGGAAGGGAAACTGATTGGATCATATCGTCTGCACATCTGGGATATGCGGACAGGGAGCTGACCTTTATGTTAAAAACGTTGTTTACCTATTATAAACCATACCGGCGGACGATGGGCGCACTGCTTTTTCTTTCGTTTTTTACCGCAGTGCTGGATCTGGTGTTCCCCATGCTGGTACGCCATATTATGGATGTAGAGCTTCCGGGGAAAAATATTGAAAATATATTCCGGATGATTGGCATTCTTTTCGCACTGTACTGCGTCAGCTTTATTTTGTCCTTTTTTGTGCAGTATAAAGGCACCCTGCTTTCTGTTCACATGGAAAATGATATGAGGCAGGATCTTTTCCGTCACTTGGAAAAGATGGCCTTCCGGTATTTTGACGATAATAAAACCGGGCAGTTGCTGTCGCGTATCACCACTGACCTGACGGAAATCGGGGAACTGACTTTCAAAGGGCCTAATGATGTCATCATCTGCTCCATAACCATGTTGGGAACCATCGTCATCCTGATCTGGATGAATCCGGTGCTGGCGTCGTTTATTGTCTTGCTGCTGGTTGCGAAAACCGTGCATACCGTCTACATTAACCGTAAAATGAAACAGCGGTTCCGTGCCAACCGTGTGTTATACGGCGATGTGTCCGCCCAGGTTACGGAAGATTTGAACGGGATACGGCTGATCAAGGCCTTTGCCCTGGAGGAACAGGAAGCCCGCCGGTTTGCGGAGAAGTGTGCTGCGTATATTGCCGGCCGGCGTAAGTCGACACGTCTGGTTGCTTATTTTTCCGGCAGTGTTGCTTTTTTCAGTAACCTGATCAATGTGGTGATGATGGGTGTTGGGGGTTGGATGATCGCCACAGACAGGTTAAAGATCAGTGATTTTGTAGCATTTTTGTTATACGTCAACCTCTTTATGAAACCGCTGCTCCGACTGACGGTGTTTGCGGAAATGTACCAGCGGGGCATGGCAGGCTTTTCCCGGTTTTATGAAATCATGCAGCTTGAACCGGAGATTCAGGATGCACCGGATGCGATAGACTGTAAGAACGTTAAAGGTGAAATTGCATTTGACCATGTGGATTTCAGTTATGGAAACGGAATCGTGCTGCGGAATCTGACCCTGACCATACGGCCGGGGGAAAACGTGGCGTTTGTAGGGGAGACGGGAGCCGGAAAAACCACTATCGCCAGTTTGCTGCTTCGCTTTTACGAACCCCAACAGGGAAGGATTTTGCTGGATGGAAGGGACATACGGGAATATACCCAGCAGTCGCTTCGCCGTGTGATCGGCTTGGTACAGCAGGATGTATTTCTGTTTTCGGATTCGGTAAATTATAATATTGCGTACGGCGATACTTCAGTAAAAAGTGAAGAAATAAAAAAAGCCGCTGCGCTTGCGGCAGCGGATGAATTTATTGAACGATTGCCGGAACAATACGATACCTGTATCGGCGAACGGGGGGTAAAGCTTTCCGGAGGGCAGAAACAGCGTATTGCCATTGCCAGGGCCTTTCTTAAAAATCCGCCTGTCCTTGTGCTGGATGAAGCAACTTCTTCTTTAGATACTGCGACGGAAAAGCTGGTACAGGAATCGCTGGAAAAACTGTCTGCGAACCGGACGACCATCACCATCGCCCACAGGCTTTCTACAATAGTTAATGCTGACAGGATCTTTGTGCTCCAGAACGGTATTGTCGCAGAGACCGGGACTCATGAACAGCTGATGCACAAAAACGGGATATATAAGAAGCTTTATGAGCTGAGTGAAAAATAAAGAAAACGCTGATTACATGATTATACGCCCGTCTGGCGTGAATATGAAGGATTATGCGTTCTCCGAAGAAACGAATTGCGTATGTGTTGTCAAAAATTCCGCTTATGCCCGTTCTTTTTCAAGAAGCTGTTTATATAATTTCTCCCGTTGGTCCGTATCAGTTAAATTTTTCAGTTTGCAATACACGATCCGGCGGACAGAGGCATCAATATCAGCCAAAGCGATTTTCCCGTCTTTCACGGCCTGCAGCGTGCTGCGATAAATACGCTGCTGCACTTCCGGGTTGTGACAGCTTAACAGTATGTCTGTTCCGGCCTGGGTGGCGATGATGCCGATTTCTTCCGGTGCATAGCCTTCGCTGACAGCGCCCATGTCCAGGTCGTCGGTAATAACAATGCCCTGATAGCCCAGCTGCTTCCGCAGCAGTTCTTTCAGGATGACCGGAGAAAGACTGGCAGGTTTAGAATCAAACGCGGGATAACGGATATGACCGGCCATCACCATGAACTGATGATGTGGATACTGGTCGATGATATGGCGGAATGGCTGCAGGTCTTCCTGCAAAATAGTTTCCTGTGGTACGTTCACGACAGATTTCTCTGTGTGTGGGTCGGTTTCGCTGCGGCCCATCCCCGGGAAATGTTTAATGGTAAACAGCACGCCGCTGTCCCGTAATCCGCGGCAGGCCTGTTCCCCGAATAACGAGACCTGTTGCGGCGCGGTTCCGTAGGTGCGTCCGTGCATACGGCTTCCGGTGTCTAACACCGGGGCAAAATCAAGGTTGAAGCCCAGTTCGCGAATGTCCTTCCCGGTGTTGTTTGCATGTTTGTAAGCATCGTCCGGTTTGCCTGCTGCGCCGATTTCAGCAGCTGGAGGCGCGGTATAGGCATGCTGTTTCATCCGGGTAACCAGTCCCCCTTCCTGATCAATTGAAAGGAAAAGGGGAAGACTGTACGAGTTCAGGACCAGGTTTTGCAGGGACATGTTTAACGTTTTCACCTGCTCCCTGTGTTCCATATTCCGGTCAAACAGAATAACGCCGCCCACGTGCATGGAACTAAGCGTTCTTTTCGTGTTTTCTGTAAGCGTTGTCCCATCAATTCCCACAAACATCATCTGGCCGATCTTTTCTTCCAGGCTCAGTTTGTCGGTGAGGGCATCCGCCAGCAGCCGGACTCCTTTTTCCGTGGACCAGGTGTCCGCAGCAGGTTCTGCTGTTTTTTCTGTCTGGTTTGCTCCTTTTTCTGCGGCGCTGCAGCCGAAGAACAGGAACAGTATAAATATTAATGTAGCGCAAAGAGTAAGCTGCTTTTTCATAGTAGGCATTTTTTCTCCGGGTTTATTATAGTAGTTTTATTATATCATATTATATGGCGTTGCGGGGTGCCCGTCAAAAATGGTATGATAGAAAAAACAGCGACACAAAACGGCAAATGGTTTTCAGATGTAATGGGCGTGGAGGTGTGTGCTATGAAACTCCGGACTTATTATCTTCTGTCGTGGCTGAGCGGAATGATAACATTGGTATTTTCCATTGGCGGTGCCCTGGCATTTTTGACCTATCTCAGCACTCCTTCCACGGTAGACGGAATTGTCCGCAAAGGGCATATGAGCCTGATGGAATTTATCCTGCCGCTGTGCCTGATTGCTCTCCTGTGTTTTGTCCTGTATCTTTGCCTGTCGGTTTTCTGCCTCTTCCGTAAAAGGCGGGAAAAGGAACACCGGATCTTGCATTTTCTGTTAGGCTTGCTTTTGTATCTGATTACAACAGCCGGAACCGTACCGTTATTGATACTACTGCTCAATTAGTAAATTGACTTTTACACCGAATTCTACTATAATCTATATGATATAACTAATATAGAAAATAACAGATTTACCTGACTGTTTATTAGCTGATTACATGACTATTATTTTGCAGGCTTCGATACTGCCGGAAGGGACGGTTGCTATGGGTGAGAAGTTTAAGACCTTTATTTCCTGCACAAAAGAAGATAATCTGAAATTGCTTGGATTTGTAATCGTGTTACTTGCCATTATAGCGTTCTTTGGCTGGTGATATCATTGTGTCTTTTTTGTTAAATATAAGGATTTACTATACTATATGTTGTTGATTTATGGTATAATAAAGCTGTAGAGGTTATTTATTTTGAGGATGCTGTTTTTCATACATTTTGACAGTAAAGGTGTGATTTAATGAAAAAATCAAAGCCTAATATTTTTGTATATATGTTAGCCTATCTCGCAATCCTGATGCGCTGGATGCGCCAAAGCACCGTTGGGAAAGTTGTTACGGCGGGTCTTTTGATCCTGATTGTCAGCGGTACCTACAATCAGTTAAGCGCGGCGCCTTTCTTTGCGGATAATGCCCAGCCCAAGCTGACGGAGACAGAGAAAGTTGAACAGAAAGGGCAGGCTGAGATCGCAAAGAAAGCGGAAGTGCAGAAGCAAAAAGTGGAAGAGGCCAAGGCCGCGGCACAGCCTGCAACGAGTCATACTTACAGCCTTGTGATTACCAAAAGCGCATACCGGATCTCCCTGCTGGATAACGGGACCCCTATAAAAGAATATAACTGTGCGGTAGGCCGTAATCCGGGGCAGAAGACCAAAACCGGGGACGCAAGGACGCCGGTAGGAACCTTTAAAGTTGAATCAATTAATCCGTCTTCCGACTGGGTTTCTGATGAAGACGGTAAAGGAGCTTACGGTCCGTGGTTCATCACCCTGGATACACGGGAACTGAGCAAGGGCGAATGGAACGGTATCGGTATTTCCGGCACCAACAAACCGGAAGGACTGGGCCGGGCTTCCTCGGCAGGCAGCGTGAGGGTACGGAACAGCGATATTGAAGAAATCAAAAAGTTTGTGAAGGTCGGAACGGTCGTTACAATCAAAGAATGATAAGCAGTCAAAGAGTTATTCCTCAAAGAAGCGCTTGCGGAATAGCTCTTTCTTTTTATAAAAACCGGATGATAAACGGGAGTGGGTCAGGAAGTCTATTTTGACAATTAGACGTTCCGGAAAGAGAGCGTATCATGAGAGAAAATGGTAAACTGTCTAAAATTACGGCGTTGCTGCTGGCGGTACTGATGATGTTTTCTGTGGCAGCTATAACAGGATGCACAAACGAAGAAAAGCCGAAAGAAAAAACAAAAATAACAGAAGCCAAGAAAACGCCGGAGCAGGTTGCAGCAGAAAAGAAAGCCAAAGAAGAGGCAGAGCAAAAAGCCAGAGCCGAAGCGGAAAAGAAGGCGAAGGAAGCTGCCGGGAAGGCCAAAAAGGAAGCGGAAGAAAAGGCCAAGAAAGAACAGACGCTGATCAAACAGAATGCGGATCAGAAAAAGTATTCGGTTTATATTAAAAAGAGTGCCTTTACGTTGTATCTGCTGGATGATAAAAACAATGTGATCAAGTCGTACGACTGCACTATTGGAAAAAATCCGGGACAGAAACAGAAACGCGGCGACATGAAAACACCTACGGGTACCTTTTATGTAGATGAAATTGATGACGCGTCCGGCTGGACACATGATTTCGGTGACGGCAAAGGTGAAATCAAGGGCGCCTACGGTCCATGGTTCATCAGTATTAATACGGACGAAATGAGTAAAGGGGCCTGGGGCGGTATCGGTATCCACGGCACCCATAAGCCTGATGTAATGCGGGCCCGGGATTCAGAGGGCTGTATCCGTCTGCAAAATCAGAATGTGAACGAACTGAAGCAGTACGTGCGTGTGGGCACAAAAGTTGTGATTGAAGAATGAAGGACATGATGTAACGTGAAAAAAATAGATCCCGCCGTGTACCTGTTCTCGTTGGGTCACCTTTCGGTGGACTGGTGCCAGGGAGCAATTCCGGCTCTGTTGCCGTATTTTATTCGCAATTACGATTTATCCTACCAGGCTGCCGGAACGCTGATTTTTGCTAACGTGCTGGTAGCTTCTGTGTTACAACCGTTGTTCGGTTATTATTCCGACCGCATTTCCCGCCCATGGTTCATACCCCTGGGCACGTTGCTTTGCGGAATCGCCGTTGCGGTTATGGGATTCTGTACTTCTTTTTATGCTATTTTTGCCGCGGCCATGCTTTGCGGCGTCGGCAGTGCGGTGTTCCATCCGGAGGCTGCGCTGATGGTAAACCGGATTGCAGCGAAAGCGAAGGGTCAGGCATTGGGAACTTTTTCCGTGGGCGGAAATGCCGGTTTTGCCATCGGACCGATTGCAGCGGGTATCTGTGCGTACAAACTGGGGATACATTCCCTGTTGTTGTTTGGTGTTGTTAATACGGTTCTGGCTTTTGCTCTCTGGAGGAAAATGCCGCATGTATTGCGGCAGGTATCTTTGTCAGACACCCGGCAAACGGAGAAACAGGAAAAGAAAAGTAAAGAGAATGACTGGAAGTCTTTCGCAATCCTTTCTTTTCCAATCTTTGCACGATCTGTTGGTTTTACGTTAAGCAATACGTTTATCCCGATTTACTGGATGACGGTACTGCATACTTCCGCTACGCAGGGAACCACAGCATTGTCAATCCTTTTTACCATGGGAGCCTGTATTACCTTTGGCGGAGGTTTGCTAGCCGACAGATTTGGTTATGTGAAAATAATCCGGGCTGCGTTTTTTTGTATGGTGCCTGCTTACCTGCTGCTGACCCATACGACCGATGCCCGGATCGCGACGGCGCTGCTGATACCAGCGGCGGTGTCTATATTTATGCCGTATAGTCCGATTGTTGTATTAGGGCAGACGTATCTTGCCAAAAATGCGGGATTTGCTTCCGGCGTTACGTTGGGGCTGACAACAACACTGGGTGGAATCTTCGCACCGCTGGTCGGCGGGGCGGCAGACAGGTGGGGCCTGGTACCGGCTTTGCAGATTTTCTGGATTGCCGGTCTGATTGGCCTTATTGCATCTTTTTTCCTGCCGGAACCGGAAAAGGAATAACACGGGCTTTGGCTAGAAAATGTTTTGCCGGACATGGTGCGGTAAAATAGTATTATAAGTGTAATAAGTGTAAAAGAAAAGAGGGATTGAAAATGGCGGTAACGGTACTTAACAAAGATAATTTTAAAGATGAAGTGTTGAAGGCGGATAAACCGGTGCTGGTAGACTTCTGGGCAACCTGGTGCGGTCCCTGCCGTATGATGGCTCCCGTAGTGGAAACGATTGCGGAAGAACATCCGGAATTGAAAGTCTGTAAGGTAGATGTAGACGAAAATCCGGAGCTGGCCCAGTTGTTCAATGTCATGAGCATTCCTACGCTGGCGGCGTTTAAAGGCGGACAACTGACAGGTACGGCAGTAGGGTATCAGCCAAAAGAAAATGTACTGAAACTGTTTGAATAAGGATACTATAATGGATATTGTAATTATCGGCAGCGGTCCTGCAGGTGTTTCTGCGGCCCTGTATGCGAAACGTGCCGGCGCAGATGTGACGGTGATCAGCCGGGGCAGCGGAGCGCTGGCAAAAGCAGAAAAAATTGAAAACTATTATGGTCTGGCGGAACCGGTGACCGGGGCAGAATTGGAGGCAAACGGAATTACCGGGGCGAAACGGCTAGGCGTTTCGTTCTTTGAAGGTGAAGTGGTAGGCCTCGCCATGAATGACGATTTTACCGGACTGGTAGTCCAGACACCGGGACAGGCTTTTGATGCGAAAGCGGTTGTGCTGGCTGCGGGAAGCACCCGGCTGGCGCCGAAGATCCCGGGACTCAAAGAACTGGAAGGAAAAGGTGTAAGCTATTGCGCAATCTGTGATGCGTTCTTTTACCGGGGAAAGGCCGTGGCAGTTCTGGGTGAAGGGGAATACGCTCTGCATGAGGCGGAGATTTTACTGCCCCATGCCACTAAAGTTATGCTGTTTACTAACGGAAAAGAGCCGACGGTAGAGATTCCGGAAACGATTGAGGTACACCGGGAAATTGTAACTGCTGTGGAATCGGATAATGCCGGCGGGATGGAACGGGTGAGCGGCATTCGTACCGAAAACGGGGCTGTTATTTCGGTGAGAGGCCTGTTTATTGCGCTGGGAACGGCCGGAAGCGTGGATCTGGCCCGCAAAATCGGGGCCGGTACGGAAAACAACCGTATCGTAACGGATGCGAACATGGCTACCAATGTGCCGGGACTGTACGCGGCGGGAGACTGCACCGGCGGTTTGCTGCAGGTGGTAAAAGCGGCTTACGAAGGGGCTGTGGCAGGACTGGCGGCAGCAAAGTATGTGAGAAGTCTTTAATCAGCGTCTCCTTATATTTCTGAGTAAGTTTTTATGTAAATAGTCAATGTAAAAACGCGGACGATAACTCCGGAATGGTTTGCCCCATCGCGACGTTTTAGACGGCGGATGCAAGCTTGCTTGCACGATGTCGTCGTAGCAGAGCGGGGGGGAGAGGAGTTGTTGTCCGCGTTTTGCTTTCTGCGTATTTGAAAAACATTATGCTATATAATTGTAATTGGCGTTTACATAGTTGCGTATCCGATCCAATCGTTGCTTCGTGGCGGGGTGGCTGCTCAGGATCCTTGCGGCAAATCCCATCTGCGATTCTCCCTGGCTGATGTAAAGAAGGCCATTGTACAATTCTACGCCTAATCCGATTTTGCATGCGTACAGGTCCGCTTCATATTCGTCCTGACGGGAACTGAACATGGTGATAATGTGCAACGGCAGCTGCATCAGGAACTGGAACAGCCATATCTGGATCAGAAAGAACCAGGAAATGAGAGCGGTAAACCAGCCTATGACAGGAATGAAGCTGACAATCTGGAGAGCCAGAGTGATAAAGCTGTAAATACGTACTACCAGGTTTCCGAAGGAACTCATGGTACTGGTCAGCAGGGCAGTGCTGGTATCCCTGTTCTGGATGTGCCCCATCTCATGGGCCAGGATGCCGGCAATTTCGTTTACAGGCATATTGGTTAGCAGGGGTCCCGTAACTGCTATATTATTGCTGCCGACGGCAAAGGCGTTCAATGCTTTCATATTACAAACATATAAATTGTAGTCGTTGATATCTAACCCCGCTTTCCGGCAAACGATGGACATGGCCTGTTTCAGCTGTTCCCCTGCGATTCCCGTGGGGCGCTGGCAGTTCATGGACCAGCACAGGTAACGCTGCATGATCCGGGTACGGTACAGGAGGCATGGGATAAGCAGGGTAAGGACGGACAGTACAATGATGATATTTGTTTCTGTAAGAGGAATAGCAAAATAATTCATCCCGTCCAGCAGCCATTGCCAGCGGATGGGAGAGAAAATTTCCACCAGTCCCCAGAAAGTGGAGACAATCAGGAAGTTTACAATAAAGGTCAGGCTGAGGACGACGATATCACGAAGCAGATTATTTAACATATATAAAGGCTCCTTACGTAATTCAAATCGCTTTTTCAAATTATACTACAGAAAAATAACTTTTCCAACTAATTTAAAGATAGACTTCATTGATATTCTGATATATAATGTAACCATATTTCCTGACGATACTGAAAGAACGGAGAATTATATTATGGAAGAAATGCTGAAGATCCCGGAACCTGAAAAGGAATTAAAACCGGTACCGGCCCTGACCCATGTGGAAGCAAACCAGGAAGGGTACCGCTGGGTGGCCATCACAGCCATGCTGTTCGCCATCGGAATCATTTTACATACAGTCAGTCCCAATGTGGGCGGTGTTACTCCAAACTGGACGATTGCCATGTATTCCATCGTAATCAATTTGACCCGTCCGCCTCTGAAACGGGCGATAGGTATTGGATTTATAGCCGGACTGACGCTGATTCCCTCATCGAAGTCTGCGTTTCCGCTGGGCAACATTGCCAGCGAGTTGAGCGGGGCCACGACCTGCTGTCTGCTGATCAAAGCCTTTGCGCTCTGCCATATGGCAGACTGGCGGCTGACGCCTTTTATTACCGGTTTTGCCTCCACCTTTGTGTCCGGCGGCGTATTTACGTTCATTTTGAAACTGGTGCTGGGCTTACCGCTTAAGGTGTGGATTTTTGCCATGCTGCCGGTAGTGGCAGTGGTCGGCGTGCTCAACGGTCTGATTACCTTTGGGTTGTTCCGCCCTGTGAAGAAACTGTTTTATGCACAGGAAGGGGGCGAAGATAGATGAACCCGGTGGTTACTGTTTCTGATTTTTACTTCAAATATCTTCGTTCTGACCTTGTTCTGAAAAACATTAATTTAGAAATTGAAAAAGGTTCCTTTACCGTAATCATCGGTCCCAGTGGCGCAGGTAAAACAACATTGTGCAAAGCTATGGCCGGCATCATCCCCTTTTATTCCGGCGGTGATTATTCCGGCGAGATTAAAGTGCTGGGGGAAACCACAAAGGGCAAAAAAGTTTCCGATCTTGCCATGAAGTTGGGCCTGATGCTGGAAGACTACGAGAGCCAGCTGGTGTCTCTGACAGCGGGGGAGGAAGTGGCCTTCAGCCTGCTGAACCACGGGTTCCCACCGGAAGAAGCAGAAGAACGCACCCGTCAGGCGTTGGAAGATGTTGGCCTTCCGGGACGGGAAAGCTATCAGCTGGACGAACTGTCCGGCGGGCAGCGGCAGCGTCTGGCATTGGCTTCTCTGCTGGCAGTTCATCCGGAAATCATCGTGCTGGACGAGCCGGTCAGCGCCATGGATCCGGACGGAGGCGAGAGCTTATATAAATTATTGGATAAAATCAACAAAGAGCATGGCACCACATTTATTGTGGTGGAGCACCGGCTTGAATTTGTACTGCCCTACATGACAGACATAATTGCTGTAAACCATGGGGAAATCGCAGCCAAGGGGCCTTGCGAAGAAGTGGTATCCCGTATCTACGAAGAGGAAGAATTGCGGCCGTTGCTTCCGGATTTGTGGCAGGTAAAATGTAATCTGGAAAAGAAGACCATGCAGAAGTTTGATTTATGGCGGTCTGCCGATGAAGCAGTAAAAGAATTGCAGGCTAAAGGATTTGGAAGAGGGGTGAGGGCATGATTGAAGCAAAAGAGATCAATTTTGCCTATCGCCGTGGCATCCCGGTGCTGTTCGATATCAACTGCAGAATCGAAGATGGGGAGTTCGTAGCGTTGCTGGGGCATAACGGCAGCGGCAAAACAACCCTGTCCCGCATGTTTATGGCCCTGGACCATCCCCGCAGCGGGCAGATTCTCGTGGACGGGGAAGATATTATAAACTATGAGCCTGCCGATCTGGCAGACAAGGTCGGGTATGTGTTCCAGAATCCGGATTTGCAGATTCTGGCGGATACGGTGTATGAAGAAGTAGCTTACGGTCCCCGTGTAAAAAAGCTGCCGGAGGAAAATATTAAAACCAATGTGAAAGCTGCGCTGGAAGCGATGGGGCTGAAAGGGCTGGAAGCAAAATATCCACGCATCCTTTCTTTCGGTCAGAAACGGCGCCTGGGTGTGGCGGCAGCGCTGGCCCTGAATCCCCGCATGCTGATCCTGGATGAGATTACCAACGGGCAGGATGCAGTGGAACAGGTTGCCATGATGGAATATCTGAAAGCGCTGAATGAAGAGAAAGGAACAACCATTATCCTGATTACCCATGATATGGATGTAGTGCGGAAATATGCCAGAAGGGCCATTGTACTGACAGACGGACATCTGGTCTTCAGCGGTACGCCGCAGGAACTGTTCGAGGGTAATCAGCCTGTGGAGCGCTGGGGACTGCGGCGTCCCCCGGTTTCCGTGCTGGCTTCCCGACTGGGAATTTCTGCTGCTACCTGTGAAGAATTCTGCGAGGTGGTGCAGAAAGGGGGCGATGCAGTATGAAACTGAATGCCTTTACCTGGATTATTGTCACGCTGGCAGTGACTGCCTGGGTATTTATTCTGCCGTTGGAAGCGGTGGCAACGATTTTGGTGCTCCAGTTAGTTCTTTTACTGTATATCAAACGCAGCAAGACCATGTTGGCGGCTATCGGCGGGTTAGGCGTATTCACCGGTATGATGATCCTGTTGCAGCTGCTGTTCGGCTCACCTCTGCATGTGGCCCTGTTCGGCGGTCTGCGCATGCTGGTTATGACCCTTGCCTTTTTGTGCATGCTGGCCACAACCCGTATCCAGAGCATTGCCAAAGCGTTGGTAGACCGGTTCCATCTTCCGGTGGAATATGCGTTTATGCTGACGGCGGCCCTGCGTTTTGTCCCGAATTTTTTAGAGGACAGCGCTATTACGCTGGATGCCCAGTCCTGCCGGGGCTATTCCAACCGGGGCAACGCGCTGAAACGCCTGTTGTCCTATGTGGTGGTAATTCGACCGCTGGTCATGCGCGCTGTGGCCAAATCAGAAACACTGGCCCTTTCCATGGAACTGCGGGGATTCGGCGCCAATACATATAAAAATATGCCCAAGGAACCGTTGACACTGATAGATTTTATCGTGCTGGTTATTGTGGTGGTGCTGAGCACGTACCCATTCTGGAAAAAAGTTTTACCGGTGTAAAACCATCCAAATACAAAATATAAAACAGTAACGGTGCAAGAGAAAAGGCGATGCAAAAACGTTCCCTACGTTTTGTGTCAGCCTTTTTTCATTTATTCACAACAAAAACCAGTTTATCCACAAAAAAATGAATTTATCCACACGTTATTCACAGGCGGGTGTTTACAAACCACAAGATATTGAAACAAAAAAAGAAAAAAATTGGCAAACACAACAATATGTAGTTTACAAGATGAAAAGAACATGCTACAATACTTCTAAATATTATAAACTGGAGGAATTTGTGGCGATGAAAGTTATTAAGCGCGACGGAACGACGGTTGATTTTGATCCGCAAAAGATTGTAGTGGCTATTGAAAAAGCTAATGCTGCGGTAGAGGAAGACTGTCGCATTGAAGAAAGCAAGATTAAAGAGATTGCGGAATATGTGCATGGGAAGAATCGTCCCCGTCTGCTGGTGGAGGATATCCAGGATATTGTGGAACGGCAGCTTCAGGAAGCCGGAAAGTTCGATCTGGCAAAAGCCTACATTATATACCGTTACCGTCGGGCGCTGGTCCGTAAATCAAATACGACCGACGAATCCATCCTCACCCTGATCCGTAACAGCAACAAAGATGTTATGGAAGAAAACAGTAATAAAAATGCCATCATGGCCTCTACTCAGCGGGATCTGATTGCCGGCGAGGTTTCCAAGGACCTGACCCGTCGTGTGATTTTGCCGGAGAAAATTGCCAAGGCCCATGATGAAGGCGTGCTTCATTTCCACGATATGGATTATTTTATCCAGCCGATCTTCAACTGCTGCCTGATTAATATCGGTGACATGCTGGATAACGGTACAGTGATGAATGGGAAGATGATCGAATCGCCCAAAAGTTTCCAGGTTGCCTGCAACGTGATGACCCAGATCATTGCTTCCGTTGCTTCCTGTCAGTACGGCGGTCAGTCCGTTGATGTGCGGCATCTGGGCAAATACCTGCGCCGCAGCCGGGAAAAATTCCTGGAACGTGCCAAACAGACGCTGGGTGAAGATGCGGATCCGAAGATGATCGAAGCAGTAGTGGATGAACGCCTGCGCGAGGAATTAAAAGCCGGCGTGCAGACGATCCAGTACCAGATCAACACGCTGATGACCACCAATGGCCAGTCTCCTTTCGTGACCCTGTTCCTGTATCTGAGGGAAGAAGATCCGTACATTGAAGAAAACGCCATGATCATTGAAGAAATCATCCGGCAACGTTTGCAGGGCATCAAGAACGAAAAAGGCGTATATGTAACTCCTGCGTTCCCGAAACTGGTGTATGTGCTGGATGAAAACAACTGCCTGAAAGGTGGGAAGTACGATTACCTGACTCACCTGGCGGTAAAATGCAGTGCCAAACGCATGTATCCTGATTACATTTCCGCGAAAAAAATGCGGGAAAACTATGAAGGCAATGTATTCAGTCCCATGGGATGCCGCAGCTTCCTGGCTCCCTGGAAGGATGAAAACGGTAATTATAAATTTGAAGGCCGTTTCAACCAAGGTGTAGTTTCCATCAACCTGCCCCAGATCGGCATCCTGTCCGGCGGCGACGAAGAGAAATTCTGGAAACTGCTGAATGAACGTCTGGCGTTGTGCTTTGAAGCCATCATGTGCCGCCATAACGCGCTGAAGGGCGTCCACTCCGATGTAAGCCCCATTCACTGGCAGTACGGCGCTATTGCCCGTCTGGGTAAAGGTGAGGTCATTGATAAATATCTGTATGGCGGCTATTCGTCCATTTCCCTGGGTTACATCGGCCTGTATGAAATGACAAAAGCGGTCAAGGGCTGCAGCCATACTGCACCGGAAGGCAAGGACTTTGCCCTGCGTGTAATGAAGCATTTACGGGAGACATGTAACCGCTGGAGGGCGGAGACCAACATCGGTTTCGCTCTGTACGGCACGCCGGCGGAATCCCTCTGCTACCGTTTTGCCCGTATTGACAAGGAACGCTTCGGAACCATCAAAGATATTACTGACAAAGGGTATTACACCAATTCCTACCATGTTGATGTGCGTGAGCATATTGACGCGTTCTCCAAGTTTGAATTTGAAAGCGAATTCCAGAAGCTGTCTTCCGGCGGCGCTATCAGCTATGTGGAAATTCCCAACATGCAGAATAATCCGAAAGCAATCGAGGCGGCAGTACAGTTTATCTATGACCATATCCAGTATGCGGAATTCAATACGAAATCCGATTACTGCATGGTCTGCGGTTATGACGGGGAGATCATCATCAACGATGACAACGAGTGGGAATGCCCCCAGTGCCATAACAAAGACCATGCCAAGATGAACGTGACCCGCCGTACCTGCGGATATCTGGGTGAAAACTTCTGGAACGTAGGCAAGACAAAAGAAATCAAGGCCCGCGTGTTACACCTGTAAAAAACGGAACAGCCCTGTAGCATTTTATCGGGTCTGTTTTATAACTTATGATGGTTGCTGCTTTGCAGCCGGAAGACAGAGGAAGAGGATAGCAAATGAACTACGCTATGTTAAAACGTCACGATATTGCCAACGGACCCGGCGTGCGGGTGTCCCTGTTCGTCAGCGGCTGCCGCCATCACTGCCGGGGCTGCTTTAATCCGGAAACCTGGGATTTTAATTATGGGAAACCCTTTACCGGGGAGGTGCTTGATGCTTTATTAAGGGCCTGTAATCATGATTTTATCGAAGGTCTGTCCCTGTTGGGCGGCGAACCTTTCGAACCGGAGAACCAGCCGGAAGTGTTGCATGTAGTGCAAAAGTTTAAGGAACTGTATCCTGGCAAAACCGTGTGGTGCTACACCGGCTACGATTTTGAAAAAGATATTCTGGCCGGCAAGTTAGGCCCATGGGAAACTACAAAACAGTTGCTGGATCTGATAGATATTCTGGTAGACGGTGAATTCCATCTGGAAGAAAAAGATTTGAAGCTTCGCTTCCGGGGCAGCAGCAACCAGCGGGTAATTGATGTAAAAAACTCGCTGGCATCTGATGAAGTCGTGCTGTGGGATGACAACGAAGGAATCTTTGAGCCGGAAGTGAAATAAGTTTTGCTTATATAAAACAACGACAAGGCAGTCGGTACAGCAGACGTATCGGCTGCTTTTTTTGGTAAAATGGTGACACAGGCGCTAACTTTATAGAACGCTGGATTTGTATTTATATGTTTTACTTTGTTTAAAAAATTATCAAAAGAAAGACGTGAAAATCATGACAGAAAAATTATTTGAACGGGATTCCAATTTAAAAACCTGTGAAGCCACAGTGTTGGAATGCGAGCAGGCTCCTCAGGGCTTTGCGGTTGTACTGGACAGGACGGTGCTGTTCCCGGAAGGAGGCGGCCAGCTCAGTGATACGGGAACGATAAACGGCGCTGCAGTAAAACATGTGCGGGAAACAAAAGGAAAAATTATCCACGAGTGCGTGGAGGAATTTCCTGTGGGCAGTAAAGTTGCGGTGCAGGTGAACTGGACTGACCGCTTGGATCATATGCAGCAGCATTGCGGGGAACATATTCTTTCTTATGCTTTCTTTAAATTGTTTGGCGCTAACAATGTGGGTTTCCATATGAACGAACGCATGGTAACTATCGATTTGGACAAGGAAGTTACGCTGGAGGAAGCCTTTCAGGCAGAGGATCTGGCTAACCGGCATATCTGGGAAGACCGACCGGTGACAGTTTCCTATCTGCCCCATACAGAAGTGAACAAACTTCCCATGCGGAAGAAAAATGATAAGCTGACCGGTATTTTGCGGGTGGTGGCGGTACAGGACGGGGATATCTGTACCTGCTGCGGCACGCACCCAACGTCAACCGGCGTGGTGGGGCTGGTAAAAATTACGAAAATTGAAAAGCACAAAAGCGGTACCCGGGTGGAATTCCTCTGCGGGCGCTGGGCCTTGGAGGATGCCCGGAAAAAGATGCGTTACATCCAGGAAGCCGGGAACATGCTGAGCACGAAGGAAGAAAAAGTCTGCGAAGGCATCGGACGATTGGAAGATGAGATTGCGGAACTGAAGGAAAGGCTGCGGGCTGCCGTAAAGCAGATTCAGGAATCGGAAATCATAACGATCCTGGAAGAAGCCCCGGTCAATTCTTCCGGTTGCAAAATCGCGGCTGCGGTTAAGGACGGATACGAGCCGAAAGACGCAAAAACGTTGTTCGGGAAACTGACGGATGTTCCCAATACGGTGGTGGCTGTGATTTATCACAACGGGGAGCGTGTCAATTACATGTTTGGCCTGGGAGACGGTGGGGCAGGCGACTGCAAAACCATCATTTCTAAAGCCAATGAGATTTTCGGCGGCAGAGGCGGCGGCAAAAAAGAATCCGCACAGGGCGGTGCGCCTTATGCGGAAGACTGGAAAGAGAAAGCGGAGAAACTGATCACGTTCTTGAAAAAATAAAAACAAAAAAAACAGTTTATTCTTTCCCCATTTTCGCTTTAGCAAATTCATATACGATAGGAAGTACGGAAACGATGATGATGCCTAAGGCTACATGGGAGAAGTTTTCTTTCACGAAAGGGATGTTCCCGAAAAAGTAACCGGCGCCCGTGAACAGACCGACCCAGGTCAGACCACCAATTACGTTATAGTGCAGGAAAGTGGTGTAATGCATGGTGCCGATACCTGCCACAAAGGGAGCAAAAGTGCGGACAATGGGTACGAAGCGGCAGAGGAAGATGGCCTTGTGGCCGTGTTTTTCATAAAACTTCTGCGCTTTTTCCACATGTTCCGGTTTGATCAGCCGGTTATGGCTTTCCAACAGTTTTTGTCCGAATTTTTCTCCTATCCAATAGTTGCTGGTATCGCCTAAAATCGCAGCTGCCAGGCAAATGGCAAACAGGGTTCCGAAATGCAGGCTGTTGGCGGTAGCGGACAGGGCACCGCAGGCGAACAGCAGAGAGTCTCCCGGAAGGAACGGCGTAACGACCAGACCGGTTTCGCAGAAGATAATCATGAACAAAATAAAATAAATTAATGAACCGTACGATGCCATGACCACGGGGATGTATTTGTCAAAATGCATGATATATTCACTGAAATAAAAAGGAATCTGACTGATGTCCATAAAGTGAAAAACCTCCGGTGAATTATTGAGGATTCGTTCTGCTCCTGTCTGGCAGGTGGAATTCTTGGGTCTGTTGCAGAAAGCATATGAATCTGCTCTTTCAAATATTTTTTGGTAATGCCAATGTATTCTACCATATTTTCACAAAGAATGATATAATAATTTATTATTTGTGACAGTTTGCAAATGTTTTTTATTTTTTAGGAAAAGACAGAGAAATGGTTTAATGTTTTTTTGGAGGACGCGATGAGCGAAGTGTTGTGTTGGTGCGGCAGTGGCAAGCCGTATGAAGATTGCCATAAAGAAATTGAAGATGAGATCCGGTTGCATCAGCTGGCAGGGGAAGAAGTGCCTACACGCCAGATGATCAAGACGCCGGAACAGATTGCCGGGATCCGGGAAGCTTGCAAATTGAATACCGCTGTGCTGGATGAAGTGGCAAAACATGTCAGAAAAGGCATGACGACGGAAGAGATTGACCGGATCGTTTACGATTTTACGGTGGCCCACGGGGGGATTCCGGCACCATTGAATTTTTGCGGTTTTCCCAAAAGTGTCTGCACCTCCATTAACGACGTGGTGTGTCACGGCATTCCTTCGGAAAAAGTGGTGTTGCGTTCCGGGGATATCGTGAATATTGATGCATCAACGATTTTGAACAATTATTACGGAGACGCTTCCCGTATGTTTGAAATCGGACGGGTGGACAAGAGGGCTAAAGACCTGGTGGCGATTACAAAAGAATGTCTGAAGCGGGGGCTGGCGGCGGTAAAGCCCTGGGGACACCTGGGAGATATCGGCGCGGCAGTTTCCCAGCTGGCCCGCAAGCATGGGTACAGCGTGGTGGAAGAGTTCGGAGGTCATGGGGTTGGAGTGGAATTCCATGAGGATCCGTTTGTGGCCCATGTGGGCAAAAAAGGAACCGGTATGCTGCTGGTGCCCGGCATGATTTTTACCATTGAGCCCATGATCAACACCGGCAGGAAAAATGTTTTCATTGATGAAGCGGACAACTGGACGGTGTACACAGAAGACGGCGGTCTCTCCGCCCAATGGGAATATACGGTGCTGGTGACGGAAAGCGGCGCGGAAATATTGTCGTGGTAAAACCGGCATGTTCATTGTATACACGTATACTTGCGAAAATCTATTGATTTTTTTATGACAATTGTTTAAAATTGTCTCATATTAGGAAATATTAGAATTGAATAACGGGTGCATGATGTATGCGGAAAAATACCGGTTGAAACCTTCCGGTATGCCGAAGGAGTAACACTATCAGGCGTTCTGAGGAACACGAAACCGCATGCGGACACAACTCTGGAGATACCCATTCAATTGGGAGCCGAAGGGGCAAGGGATGGACTCGCAGAAAAGGCGGGAACGGTTCCAATCTCTCAGGCAAAAGGACAGGGACGGTAGAGATGGCAACACCATCTTACAGCAGCAGCGCATATAAATATTGCCGGCCTTGTGGAAATTTCCAGAGGCCGGTTATTTTATGAAGGGTCCAAATCAGAATGAGGGGTGTCCGGGATGAAAGGATTTCATGAACGGGATGACAGCGGATAACGGAAACGCCTGCCCGTAAAGGCATTCAGAAAAAACCGTTGTCAACAAAAATTTGCAGGAGAAAGGAACTGGTGAATTATGGATTGGAAAGCGATTAATGAGATTGTAGGAGCGATAGACAGCTTCGTATGGGGTCCTGCCATGCTGGTCCTGCTGGTAGGTACCGGTATTTACCTGACATTTAAACTGAATTTCCGTACATGGAGGAACCTGCCGTATTCGATTAAAAGTGTAATCGGCAAGGATGCCCGCCAGAAAAAGGCCGGCGGCGAAGGCGACGTTTCTTCGTTCAACGCGCTGATGACTGCACTGTCGGCCACCATCGGTACCGGCAACATCGTGGGCGTTGCGACGGCGATGTTTGCAGGCGGTCCCGGGGCGCTGGTGTGGATGTGGCTCTCCGCAGCGTTCGGAATTACCACCAAGTATGCGGAATGTATGCTGGCCAGCAAATACCGTGAGGTGAACGAAAAGGGTGAAATGAAGGGCGGTCCCATGTTCACCATGAAAAACGGTTTCTCCAATAAGCAGCTGGGCGCGATTTTAGGCTTCCTGTTTGCTCTGTTTACCGTGCTTGCTTCTTTTGGTATCGGCAACATGACCCAGGCCAATTCCATTTCCACGGCGCTGGATAAAACCTTTGCCGTTCCGGTAGCAGCTACCGGCGCAGCACTGGTCATCCTGTGCATGATCATCATCCTGGGTGGTATCCAGTCCATTTCCAAAGTGGCTTCCGTAGTTGTTCCGGTTATGGCCGTGTTCTATGTAGTCTGCGGTCTGGCAGGTATTCTGGCTAACGTGCAGGAAATCCCCCACGGTCTGTACCTGATTTTCACTATGGCATTTAATCCTCAGGCGGTTGGCGGCGGCGTGCTGGGCGCTATTACCGTAAGCGTGATGAACGCCATGCGTTATGGCGTAGCCCGTGGTTGCTTCTCTAACGAAGCCGGTTTAGGTTCTGCTGCTATCGTTGCGGCATCTGCACACACGGATGATCCTGTACGCCAGGGCTATATCAACTCCACCGGTACGTTCTTTGATACCATCGTAATCTGCTCCATTACCGGTCTGGTCATTGCTTCTTCCGGTATGCTGGGCGCCGTAGATGAAAAGGGTGTGGCTCTTTCCGGCCTGACCCTGACCATTGCCGCATTTGAAAAATTTGTAGGCCCCGTTGGCAGATATATCGTATCCATCGGTATTGTACTGTTTGCATACTCCACCATCTTGGGTTGGGAATATCAGGGTGAAAAATGTTTTGAATACCTGTTCGGAAGCGCCAAATTCAATGTGGTTTACCGTGTAATCTTCTGCCTGATTACCTATATCGGTGCAACCCAGACCCTGGAACTGGTTTGGAACCTGGCGGATATCTTCAATGCGCTGATGGCCATCCCGAACCTGATTTCCCTGCTGATCCTGGCCAATGTGATCAAAGCGGAAACAGAACGCTACCAGCCCATTCTGGAAGCGGAAAAAGCCGGTAAAGTAATGCAGCATGCTACGATTGACCAGGTAGAAGCACTGCGTGAAAAAACGGTTGCCATCGAAAAGAAAGTTGATTTGACACAGAAGAAAGTAGAATCGCTGGAAAAGAAGATGGGTAAAATGGAAGAAACGATCCGTAAAATTAAGAAATAACTTTGAAGTTGTCAGACCCCGGATTTTTAAGCTTCCACCTTGTTAAATGTAGTGAACCAAAAACAAAAAGATTGCGTATACAATAATCATAACGCACCTCTGTTCCACACTGATGTGGCAGAGGTGTGTTTTCTGCTTTTTTCAAAGAGTTTACCGGCACAATATTACTTTTTTAAACCTGTGCTTTGTGGTAAAATAAAAAGACTGAATATCTGTCCAGATTACATATATTGGAGGACCTGATGAACGACAGTATTACCAACCTGAATCCGCAGCAGCAAGCTGCGGTGGAACATATAAACGGACCGATGCTGATCCTGGCAGGGGCAGGCAGCGGTAAGACCAAAGTGCTGACCTGCCGTATCGCACATCTGCTGGAGCTGGGTGTGCCACCCTATAAAATTCTGGCGATTACCTTTACCAATAAAGCTGCCAGGGAGATGCGTTCCCGTGTGGACGCCATGGTAGGCCCCGCGGCGAAAGACGTGTGGCTGTACACCTTCCACGCATTTTGTGCCCGCTTCCTGCGCCGGGAAATTGAGGTGCTGGGAACCCATAAAAGCAATTTTGCGATTTATGATGCGGCAGACCAGAAAAATTTATTAAAATCTATCCTGAAGGACATGAATCTGGATGAAAAGCGTTTTCCGCCGGCAGCGTTGCAGAACGCGATTTCCAACGCCAAGAACCAGATGCAGAATGCTGCGGATTTTGCTAAACTGGCGGGGGATTTTTTCGAACAGAAAGCAGCAGAGGTTTACACGTTATATGAAAAACGTCTTCTGGCCAATAACGCCATGGATTTTGACGACCTGCTGATGCTTTCCGTCAAGATTCTGGCGGAATGCCCGGACGTACGGGAAAAATATCAGCAGCGCTTCAGTTATATCATGATTGACGAATACCAGGACACCAACCGGGCCCAGTATCTTCTGACCCGGTATCTGGCGGGGGACGAAGGAAACCTGTGCGTGGTAGGCGACGCAGACCAGAGCATCTACGGCTGGCGGGGAGCGGACATCCGCAACATTCTGGATTTTGAAAAAGATTATCCCAAAGCAGAGCTGCTGAAGCTGGAACAGAATTACCGTTCGACTACTGTAATTTTGGATGCGGCCAATGCGGTAATCGAAAACAATACAGGACGCAAGCCGAAAAAGTTATGGACGAACAATCCTGTGGGGACGGCCATCACGTATTATAACGCCATGGATGAACGGGACGAAGCCCGTTTCGTGGTGGAGCAGGCGCAGAGGCTGATCCGCAGCGGGCGGTTTTCCTACGGGGATATGGCGGTGCTGTACCGTACCAATACCCAGTCCCGTGTGTTTGAAGAAATGCTGATCAAAAGCGGAATCAGCTACAGCATGGTAGGCGGCGTCAAATTCTACGACCGTAAAGAGATCCGGGACGTAATGGCCTATCTGAAGCTGCTGTACAATCCCTACGATACACTGAGCCTGCTGCGCATCATCAACGTGCCTAAACGGGGCATCGGGCAGGCTACTGTCAACAAGATGCAGGACTATGCCAATGTCCGGGGGATTTCTTTATTTGAAGTGATTACGAACGCAGCGGCGGTACCCGGACTGAGCTCCCGCTTCATCAGTAAACTGGAAGAAATGAGCGGCATCCTCTTTGACCTTATGGCCGAAACAGATTCTGTCCCGATAGAACAACTCATTGACGATGTGATCCATAAGACGGGTTATCTGGAAGAACTGCAGGCTGAACGGACGCCGCAGTCGGAAAGCCGGGCGGAAAATTTGCAGGAACTGATCAGTGTGGCCCGGGATTTTCTGAAGGATGAAGGGGAAGAAAAAACGCTGGCCCGTTTCCTGGAACATGTAGCACTGGTTTCTGATATTGACGATGCTCAACTGGATAATGACAAGTTTACGTTGATGACGTTGCATTCTGCCAAAGGGCTGGAGTTCCCGGTGGTGTTTCTGGCGGGGATGGAAGAAGGACTGTTTCCCCATGCCCGCAGTCTGATGGACGACGAACAGATGGAAGAAGAGCGACGGCTATGTTACGTGGGTATCACCCGGGCCAAACAGATTTTATATCTGACGGGGGCTAAGACCCGTACCATATACGGAAAGACAAATTATTCCATGCCATCCCGTTTTCTGAAAGAAATTCCGGAAAAGCTGGTGCACGAGTATCACCGGCCTTCTCTGGTAAGTGCGGGATTCCGAAATACGGAAGGGTATAAGAGCGGCGGTTACAGCTCGTCCGAATATAGACGGAACGGCAGTTACGGGCAATCTGGCTACGGCCGTGGCAGAAACACTTGCAATGGGGAAGGCGGGACCGTTATCGGCAGCGGCCAGGGCAAACGGACGGTTTCGGACAATCGGGTCAACGCTTCCCTCAGCGACCGGTTTAAGGAAGAAAGCAAAAAGACCAGCGGCCTGTTCAGTAAAATCCATACGGACTTTGTACCGGAAAAACCGGCAGGGGCTGCGGCGGACTTTGTTATCGGCGACCGGGTCAGTCATAAAAAATGGGGCGAAGGAACCATTGTAGGTGTAAAAAACTCTTCAGATGGTCAGGAAGTTAAGGTGGCGTTTGTCGGCGCGGGAATCAGGAGCCTGCTGACAAAGTACGCCATGTTGAAAAAACTGTGACCGGAAAATTGAATGGAGCAGGTAACGATTATGGAAGACAAAGACACGGTACTATATAAAGCTGCAGAATTGAAAAACGGGGATACAAAAGAGTCACTGTTGCAGGAAGCGGATTCCCTTCGTATGCAGATCCGGCATCACGAATACCAGTATTATGTGCTGGATGCACCGGAGATCAGCGATGCGGAGTACGATGCGCTGACGAACCGGCTCCGTTCCATTGAGGCGCTGTATCCGGACGAAGTACCTCCCGATTCTCCTACGCGGCGTCCCGGCGGCTATGTGGCACCGGGCTTTACACAGGTGAAACACATGGTTCCCATGCTGAGCCTTGGCAATGTGTATAATGCCGGGGAAATGGGGGACTTTGATCAGCGGGTGCGGAATGCATTGCCTGGAGGAACGGAAGTCAGTTATGTGCTGGAACCGAAAATCGACGGGCTGGCCTGCAGCCTGATTTACGAAAACGGCTGGCTGGTACGGGCCGCTACCCGGGGAGACGGGGAAGTTGGGGAAAATGTGACGGCCAACGTCCGTGCCATTAGAAGCATCCCCCAGCGGCTGCGTGTACCGGAAGGCGAGGAAACGCCGGAACTGCTGGATGTGCGTGGCGAAGTGTATATGTCGCGGGAAGCCTTTCTGCGTCTGAACGAAGAACGGATCGAGGCCGGGGAAACGGAATTTGCCAATCCCCGTAACGCGGCGGCCGGCAGTCTGCGGCAATTAGATCCCGCTGTAACCGCACGGCGTTCCCTCAGCTTTTTTGCTTATTACCTGGTAGGGCCTGAGGAACCGGAAACCCAGGAAAAATGCCTGCGCAGTCTGGAAAAATACGGATTCACCACGCCGGAACACTGGTGCGTGGCCCATTCCAAAGAAGAAATATTAAAGTTTATTGAAGAGCACGACCAACGCCGGCGTGAACTGGCCTATGATACGGATGGAGCGGTGGCGAAGGTCAACGCGGTGTGGCAGCAGAAGCTGCTGGGCGCCACGGGAAAAGATCCCCGTTGGGCCATTGCCTATAAGTATCCGCCGGAGCAGGCCCGGACGAAGTTGGAAGATATTGTAATCCAGGTGGGACGTACCGGTGTGCTGACCCCGGCGGCGGTCTTGACACCGGTCAGACTGTCCGGCAGTACCGTAAGCCGTGCGACCCTGCATAATGAAGACTTCATAAAGGAAAAAGACATCCGTATTGGTGATACGGTAATCATTAACAAAGCGGCGGAAATCATCCCGGAAGTACTGTCGGTCGTGAAAGCACTGCGCCCGGAAAACGCAGTTCCGTTCGTCATGCCGAAAGAATGTCCGGAATGCGGTTGGGCGGTAATTCGCAAAGAAGGGGAAGCTGCCTATCGCTGTACGAATCCCCATTGTCCCGCTTTGGGACGGGAAGGACTGATCCATTTTGCCTCCAGGGACGCCATGGACATCGAAGGCTGCGGTCCGGCGGTGATCAGCCAGCTGATTGATGCGGATCTGGTAAAAACCCCGGCCGATTTATATGCGCTGAAAGAAGAACAACTGCTGACATTGGAGCGCATGGGGAAAAAATCTGCTGACAATCTGTTAAAAGCCATTGAAAAAAGTAAACAGCAGGGGCTGGATAAGCTTCTGTTCGCGCTGGGGATCCGGCATATCGGTGCTAAAGGCGGGCGGCTGCTGGCGTTACAGTATAAAAGCATGGACGCCCTGATGGAAGCGTCAGCCGAAGAGCTGACCGGCATCAAAGATATCGGCGCTGTCGTTGCGGAAAGTGTGGTGACCTGGTTCGCCAATCCGCAGAATCAGGAGCTGGTAGCCCGCCTGAAACAGGCCGGACTGAATATGGAAATGCAGACCCGGAATGTCAATGAGGAACATCCGTTTTACGGAAAGACGCTGGTGTTTACGGGAACAATGCCTACGTTGGACCGGGCGACGGCACAAACCATGGCACAGGATGTGGGGGCCAAAGTCAGTGGCAGTGTAAGTAAAAAAACAAATTATGTGATTGCGGGTTCTGAAGCAGGCAGTAAGCTGGAAAAAGCCAGAGCTTTAGGCGTTGCGATTATTGACGAAGCTGAATTCCTGCGTCTGCTGGGCGGAACGGAGGAAACGACTGAAGGGGGAAAAGATAGAAGGGTTTCCATAACAGAGGGTATTGCTTCCGACGGTGCACAGGAAACGGCTGCTGTTGCGGACGCGGTTCTTACAGAAAAGAAAGAAGACCTTTCCCTGACAGAAGAAGGAAATCTCTTTGACGGTTTGGAAGAAAATTCCTGACAGTTCTTTCTTACATATGTAAATTGTGATATAATAACATGTATGTTTTTTTCGGGCGTAACGCTTAATGATATTTAGGATGGTGAAAAAATGAAAGTAACGGAAAAAGATGTGAAATACATCGCTGCTCTTTCCCGGCTGGAAATTTCAGACGAGGAAATGCCCAAGTTTACAGAACAGTTCAACCAGATTCTGAACTACGCGGATATTTTGGAAAAAGTTGATACCACGGGTATCGAACCTACCTTCAGCATTCTTCCTCTGTACAATGTGCTGCGGGAAGACGTGCCGCAGGAAGGCGTGGCCCACGAAGACGCGCTGAAGAATGCGCCGGCGGTGCATAATGACGGATTCAAAGTTCCGCGTGTGATCGAATAAGGAGGCAAGGACTGTGAAGTTATATGAAAGCACCGTTCATGAGTTGCATGAACAACTGCAGAATAAACAGATCAGCTCTGTAGAGCTGACCAAAGCGGTATATGACCGCATTGACGAAGTAGAAGACAAAGTCGGCGCCTATGTGACGCTGGATAAAGAAAATGCACTGGCCCAGGCGGCTAAAGTAGACGCCATGATCGCTGCCGGCGAGACCATCAAACCGCTGGCCGGTATCCCGGGCGCCATCAAAGATAACATCAGCACCAAAGGACTGCGCACGACCTGCTCGTCCCATATCCTGGACAACTTTATCCCGGTGTATGACGCTCATGTCATCGCCAACCTGCGCAAAGACGAAACCATTTTCCTGGGCAAGACCAACATGGACGAATTCGCCATGGGTTCCACCACGGAAACTTCTTACTTCAAGAAAACCCATAACGCGTGGAACCTGGACTGCGTACCCGGCGGTTCCTCCGGCGGCAGCGCGGCGGCCATTGCAGCCGGTGAAGCCATTTGGTCGTTAGGCTCCGATACCGGCGGATCCATCCGCCAGCCGGCATCCTTTAACGGCGTGGTGGGTATTAAACCGACCTACGGCCGTGTGTCCCGTTACGGCTGCGTTGCATTCGCCTCTTCGCTGGACCAGATCGGGCCTATCACCCGCGATGTAACCGACGCGGCCATCGTATTGAATACCATCTGCGGCGTAGACGCGCATGATTCCACCTCCCTGCCGGTGGATGTGCCCGACTTTACCAAAGCCCTGCGGCAGGACGTGAAAGGCCTGCGCATCGGTCTGCCGAAAGAATATTTTGGCGAAGGCATCGATCCGAAAGTAAAAGCACAGATTATGCTGGCGGTAGAAAAATATAAAGAACTGGGTGCGGAAGTCGTAGAAGTTTCCCTGCCCCATACGGAATATGCCGTAATCACGTATTACATCATTGCCCCGGCGGAAGCTTCCGCCAATCTGGCACGTTATGACGGCGTGCGCTACGGTTACCGCAACAAGGACGCCAAGAGCGCGCCGGAAATGACCAAGCTGAGCCGTACCGAAGGTTTTGGCAGCGAAGTAAAACGCCGCATCATGCTGGGCACGTATGTATTAAGCTCCGGTTATTACGATGCGTACTATAAAAAAGCGATGCAGGTCCGTACCCTGATCCGCAAAGACTTTGACGAAGTATTCCGGAAAGTGGATGTGCTGCTGACTCCGACATCTCCGGTAGTGGCGTATCCGTTGGACGGCAAGATGGATCCGCTGGCCATTTATATGCTGGACGTAACCACCATTCCTGTCAACATGGCCGGCCTGCCCGGTATTTCCATTCCCTGCGGTTTTGCGGACGGCATGCCTGTAGGCCTGCAGCTGATCGGCAAGGCGCTGGATGAAGAAACCCTGCTGCGGGCTGCTTATACCTTTGAGCAGGCGACGGAATTTCATAAAGCGGTAGCGCCGTTGGGAGGTAACAAATAATGAAAAATTATATTACTGTCATCGGTCTGGAAGTCCATGCCGAATTAAAAACAAAAACCAAAGCATTCTGCTCCTGCTCCACGGAATTCGGCGCAGAACCTAATACCCATGTGTGCCCGGTCTGCCTGGGCATGCCCGGCGCTCTGCCGGTGCTGAACAAGCGGGTGGTCGAATTTGCCATCCGTGCCGGTCTTGCGTTAAACTGCAACATTCAGAAATTCAATAAGATGGACCGTAAGAATTACTTCTATCCCGATCTGGCGAAAAACTACCAGATCTCCCAGTGGGATGAACCCATCTGCCTGGGCGGTCATATCGACATCCGTGTCAACGGCGAGAAAAAACGCGTCGGCATCACCCGTATCCATATGGAAGAAGACGCCGGCAAGCTGGTACACAGCGGCCTGACCATCAGCACCTCCGATTCTTCCGCAGTTGACTACAACCGCGCCGGTGTGCCTTTGATTGAAATCGTATCTGAACCGGATATGCGCAGCGCTGCCGAAGCACGGGCTTATATGGAACAGTTAAAAGCAATTCTGGAATACACCGACGTCTGCGACTGCAAGATGCAGGAAGGCAGCCTCCGCTGCGACGCGAATATTTCCGTCATGCCGGAAGGCGCAACGGAATTCGGTACCCGTGCCGAAATCAAAAACCTGAACTCGTTCCGCGCGCTGGAACGGGCTATCGAATATGAAGTGGAACGCCAGATCGAGATTGTGGAAGACGGCGGCCATGTGGTGCAGGAGACCCGCACCTGGGACGATGCCAACGGCGTGACCCTGTCCATGCGTTCCAAGGAAGAAGCCCATGATTACCGTTACTTCCCGGAACCGGACCTGGTGCCCATCAACCTGGACCAGGCCTGGATCGACGAAATCAAATCGACCCTGCCGGAACTGCCTTCTGCCCGTAAAGAACGCCTGTTGGCTGAAGAAGTGCCGGAAGACAATGCGGATATCATCGTTGCCAGCAAGAAAGTGGCGGATTATTTTGATGCAGGTACCAAGGCGACAACGAACCTGAAAGCCTTGTCCAACTGGCTGATCGGGGACGTGGCCGGATATCTGAACGCGGAAGGCATCGAAATTGACGATCCGGAATTCAAGATTACGCCGGATCATCTGGGCGAATTGGTGAACCTGATCGACAAAGGCGTGCTGTCCAGCAAGCTTGCCAAGCAGGTCTTTGCGGAGATGCTGAAAGAAAACGAAGCGCCACAGGCACTGGTGAAGAAGCTGGGACTTGAACAGGTAAGCGACACCGGCGAACTGGGAAAACTGGTAGACGAAGTACTGGCTGCCAACCCGCAGTCCGTTGCCGACTTCAAAGCCGGTAAGAAAAAGGCGATCGGCTTCCTGGTAGGTCAGATCATGAAAGCCACCAAAGGCAAAGCAAACCCGGGCATGGTCAACAAGATGCTGATGGAAAAAATGAATTAAAAATAAATTTGTGGACGATAAAACGATGCTGCAACAGGTGGCAGGGGCGTGCTCTCGCTTTTATCAACTGCAACGGAAAGTATGACATATAACGATGGAAACAAATTTTCCAACAGCCGTAGATTATACTGCGGCTGTTTTGTTATAATTAAGTAAAGCAGTGGTCATCGTACAAATCCGATTTTACATAAGAGCGTCACGTCATAACAATGGGAGGCAGATATGGACCTTAAACGGTTTGACAATCAATGCGTCAGGATTACTACGACCACCGGCGAGGTGTTTGAAGGGGTCGTATCGTATTGCAACAGAGAATATGTCTTCCATGAATACGGATATGATCAGGAAGCGTTGCACCTCGTTCCGGTTTTACTCTGCAAAGATGACATAGCCGGTGTCGAAAGCCTGGAAAACGTGAATGGCCCCTACGGGCATTTCTCGGAAAAGTACGGATTTCTGGAAAAAAAGTGTCTGGAGTGGGGAACGGACATGATCGAAGAGGTCTTTGATTCCGAAGATGACATCCAGCAACTCCGAATGCTGGCCTGTCTGAATGACAACTTTCAGTCGCTGACTGAAAGAACAGTGGAGGGCATGGCTCCCTGGCGCCTGAAAAATGGCATATCGGAACCGAAAGAGGAAAACAATGAGCAGGGCCCCATATACAAGGGGGAACTGGAGAAGATGCTTCACACTCTCGTAAAATACAGCGAAAATGATGAAGTTGTAAAAGAGGCAAAGGAACTTCTGGAGCGGTTTGAAAAACATTTTTCCTGAAGATACGGGACAATGGTATCCAACATCCGCAACGTGGATTTCCCATGTTTTTTTTGCTTTTACAATCAGGAGTAAAATGCTATGGATGTACAGGAATTGCCGACGCGGGCTTATCTTGCGCATTTGCGCCGCCATCCAATACCGGAGATCATGGATGAAACGTGTCTTGCCTGCCCATTTCACAGGGATTGACGGATAAAGCGTTTGCCATTGGCAGGGGAAACGGGTAAAGAGGTAAGACGGATATTGTCAGACAGGTGACAAATTATTAGAACGGAAAAGGAGTTTATGCTGATGAAAGAGATTGACGATCAGGAATGGAAAATCTATGTGACCAAGTGTACTACCGGTGAGTGGCCTGTACCACCCAGCTTTGTAAGCGATAAAAACAACTGGCTGTGCCGTGCCATTGTCGGCAGGGTGCTGTATTTTATCAAGGATGTGGAAGGCGCGCTGCGGGTGCTGAGTACCATCGTCAACGACGTGGAGCCGAATCTGGAGGATCATCCGGACCAGGGCATGTGCGAGGCAGAGCATTTCGTGCTGAGCCTGCGGGACGTCGCGGACATTATCTGGAAGCTGACGCAAAACGGGGATGCGGCGTTGCAGTATCTGGACCGGGCGTTTGCCATCTGCCGGAAATTTCCCTACCGTTTCCATACGGAGGCCCGGGGCGATATCTGGTACCGGAGGCTTCAGGTGCTGGCGAAAAGCGGCAGACTGGAACAGGCCGTTGCGGATGCGGAGGCCATGGTGAAAAGCGAAAAGCAGGAATCTCATACGCCGAAGCCTATCATTCCCGATCCACTGTATGACGCGGTGAACCCGTATATTTTTTACAGCCTGCGATTCCTGGCGGAAGAGAAACACAAAGAAGGCAAAACGGCGGAGGCCTGCGGATTACTGGCCGAAGCCTACGAATATTTCCCCCTGTCTGAGGCAGGCAGGCGGGATGTGCAAAAGGCGAAGGAAACGGAAGACGTGGATGCGCAGTACAAGGCCTGGGCGTTCTGCCTGACTATGCAGTACCTGCCCTGGGAAAAGCAGCCTGTCGTAAAGTTGAGGGATTAATGGAACATAAAATTACGGACATCCTTCGGGACCTGATGGCCTGCGGCGGTGTGACCAATACAGAAAAAGAAATCGAAACAGAAAACCGGCTGCTGGATTTTTTCCGGCAGTTACCGTATTTTCAGAAATATCCGGCATTATGCGGGGCGTTCCCGGTTCCGGAGGATCCGCTGCACCGCAGCACTGTCTGGGCTTTGGTAAAACCCTGCGTCGGGGCAGACGGGGAAATTTTGGCCGGTGCGTCAGGCGAAAGACCGGATGCTGTTGCGGAAGCCTGTGTTCTCGCGGCTTGTCCGGAAAAGAATGCCGGAGGCATTCTTTCAGGCGTAAAAGGAAATGAAGCGGGAATAATGGAAAACAATCCGCGAAAAAATATACCCGCGGTGGTGCTTATGGGGCATCACGATGTGGTTTCGACGGATGTCTATGGCGACGCGGCTCCGTGGGCGTATGATGTGGAGGAAATCACCTCCCATTTGAATGCGGAAAACCTTTCAGCGGAAGCCTATACCGACCTGCTGTCCGGAGAGTGGATCTTCGGGCGGGGCAGCTGTGACATGTTGGGAGGCACGGCGGTGCAGATGGCATTGCTGGCCGAACAGGCGGACGCTGTATTGGCGGAACAGGAAAAATTGGCGAGGCCGCTGTCTGCAACGGGGCAGCAACTGAAGACTGCACCGGAAAACGCCCGGCACCCGCAGGGCGCCCTTTTGTTTATTTCGGTGCCGGATGAGGAATCGTTCTCTGTGGGGATGCGGGGTTCGCTGTCCCTGCTGGAACAGCTGCAGGAACAGCATGGACTTGAATACCGGCTGGCCATTTGCGCGGAACCGAACCGGAGACGACCGGACGGGAAAACACAGGTCGTTTCTGCCGGCAGTATCGGCAAACTGTTGCCGGTTGTGCTGGTACAGGGTAAAGTGGTGCAGATTGGCAGCTATCGGGAAGGGATAAATCCGCTGGGTATTTTGTCCCGTATCGTGGCAGCTACCGAAGGGGATGAAGCGTTTATTGAAACCTGCGGGGATGAAGTGTCCGTGCCGCCGGTGTGGATGTATGCCCGGGACCTGAAGGGGGGCTATGATTTTTCCCTGCCGTTCCGTGCTGCCGGCTGCTGTAACGTGCTGACGTTTCAGAAAACACCGGCTCAGGTGCTGGCCTATTTTCTTGGCAAGATTCAGGGAGCGGTGGCGGATGCGCCCCGTCCGGTGTCGGTGATGACCTGGGTCACCTTGTGGCAGCAGGCAAAACAGCGGGAGGGCTTTGCGGAGTTTTTCCGGGAAACCGAAGCGCGGGAAAAGGTGTTGCTGCGTGAACAGCATCGGACGTTTCCGGAGGTTACCCTGTGGTTGATGCAGCAGACACTGAACTTCCTGCATCTGGATCAGCCACTGGTGGTGCTTGGCTTTGCCCCACCCTATTATCCGGCGGTTCGCAGTGAAGAGCTGCGGGAGGCGGCCCGGTTTGGGAAATATAAAAACGCGCTGGCTGCACTGCAGGATATCGAAATCGAGCCGTATTTTACCGGCGTGTCCGACTGCAGTTACTGCGGCCTGCCTGCCGGGGCGCAAAGCCCGGTGTACCAGGTGAATACGCCTTTGTGGGGAACAGAGTACCGGTTTGATATGGAGGCGCTGGTACGGTTGCAGATCCCGTTCTTTTTGTTTGGACCCTGGGGGAAAGATCTGCACCAAATCGGGGAGAGGGTCAACCGTTACAGCCTGACGGAAGAATATCCGGAGGTTTTACGGAAACTGGTGCGCTGTGTATGGGCATCGGAATAAAAAAGTGTTATAATAAAGAAAAAATTGAGGGGGAAACGTATGTATAATAAAGTAGATGAAATGTTTCTAACCGGCTTGCAGGCCATTGTAGGCAAAGAGCATGTGTATACGGATCCGGACACACTGGACCAGTACAAAACAGACGAGGAGACGGATCCGGCCAAGTTTCACACACCGGAAGCGGTGGTGGCCCCCGGTTCCACGGAAGAAGTGGCGGCGATTGTGAAGCTGGCCAATGAAGCGAACATCCCCATTACGGTGCGAAGCGCCGGGACCAGCCTGGCTGACGGAGCTATTGCAGTTTGTGGTGGTATCATCCTGCTGATGGGACGTATGAACCGGATTCTGGAAGTGAACACAGAAGGCTTATATCTGATGGCTGAAGCCGGGGCGCTGGTTAAGGAATGCCAGGCTGCGGCCAAAAAGCATAATCTGGTGTATGCAGGCGATCCCAGCAGCGCCGAGACCTGCCAGATCGGTGGAAACCTGGCTACCAATGCAGGGGGCATCAAGGCAATCCGTTATGGCGTGACCCGGGATCAGGTGTATGGGATGACCGTGGTTTCTCCGCAGGGGGAAATTATGCATGTAGGCGCCTGCCTGAAAAAGAAGACGACAGGTTATGCGCTGGAACAGCTGATTATGGGTTCGGAAGGCACCCTGGGCATTATTACGGAAGTGACATTGAAGTTACAGCCCCTGCCGCCTTACCGGTTTGATGTGCTGGCCATGTTCGATACGGTGGAAAAAGCGGCCCGTCTGGTTCCCACGATAATTAAAGCGGGTCTGAATCCTACCAGCATCGAGTTTATGGACAACAGCTTTGTGCGCAGCAGCACGGCGTTCTGTGAAATTGATGTACCCCACCGGGACATTGCCAATTTTGTTTATGTAACGGTGGAAACCTTTGACGAAAACCAGCTTGACACCGGTCTGGAAAAGTTAAGCGAGCTGTGCGAGGAAGCCGGAGCCCTGGAAGTGCTGGAGGCGGACGACCGGTTGTGGAGCCTGCGCCGCAACTGCCAGGAATCCCTGCGGATCCTGTCTGACGTGACCATTACGGATGACTTTGTTGTTCCTGTAAATAAAGTGGCGGAGACCATCGAGCATGTAAAAGCCATGGGAGACCATTATCCTTTTGAAGTCATGGTGCTGGGCCATGCCGGGGACGGCAACCTGCATGTGTGTATGTGCCGCAAAGACCTGACGGAAGAAGAATGGAACGAGAATGTAGCAAAATTCCATAAGGAAGCTTATCCTTACGTTTACAGCCTGGGAGGACGCTTATCCGGCGAACACGGCATCGGCGCCAAGAAACTTCATTATATGGAAGAATACACGGAACCTGCCGAACTGGAATACATGCGGATGATCAAGCGGGCCGTAGACCCGAAGAACATCCTGAATCCTGGAAAGATATTTAATGTATAAACTGACTGTATAGAAAGATATTTTATTTTGGCGTTCTGCCTGTGATTTAAACAGAGAAAAAGAGCGCCGGCAAAGGAGAGTTTGTATGGCAAAGTATAATCCCGTTACCCCGGAACTTCTGGAAGAACTGAAAAAAGTCGTTGGCGCGGCCAATGTAAAAACCGATGAGGAAACCCTGGACCGTTTTAAAACGGACGAAGAGACCGATCCCCGCCTGATGCATCTGCCGGAAGTGGTTGTGTGGGTTAACAGTACGGAAGAAGTGGCGGCGGTTATGAAGCTGGCCAACAAATTTGTGGTTCCGGTAACGCCCCGCAGCGCCGGTACCAGCGTTTCCGACGGCGCGATCCCCGTGCTGGGCGGCATCGTGCTGAACATGGAAAAGATGAATAAAATCCTGGCAATCAATGAAGACGCCATGTACGCCGTAGCGGAAGCCGGCGCGCGTACCATTGATATCCAGATGGCTGCCAAAGCAAAAGGGCTGTTGTACGCAGGCGACCCCTGCAGTGCGGAAAGCTGTCTCATCGGCGGCAACATCGCAACCAACGCCGGCGGCAACAAGGCGGTACGATATGGTACCACCCGGCACCAGGTGTATTCCGTGGAAGTGGTAACGCCAACCGGTGAAATTTCAACGCTGGGCTCCCGCCTGAAAAAGTGCAGCACCGGGTATTGCCTGGAACAACTGGTCATGGGTTCGGAAGGTACGTTGGGCATCATCTGCAAAGCAACCCTGAAACTGTTGCCGCTGCCTCCGTACAAAGTGGATGTGGCTGCTGTATTTGACGATCTGGACAAAGCGGTCACTTTGGTGCCGAATCTGGTAAAGGCGGGTCTGGAACCTACCAGCGTGGAATTTATGGACAGCAACTTCCTGAAGAGCTCCTGTGAATACAGTGAGATCAAGCTGCCCCATTGTGATGAGGGTGTTTGCTATCTTATTGTCAGCATGGAAACCTTCAATGAAGACGAAGTAGACGTCAAAATGGAAAAGCTGGCGGAGATCTGCGAAGAATCCGGCGCCATTGATGTTTTGGAAGCAGACGAGCGTGTGTGGACCGTACGCCGGAACTGCCTGGAATCCACCCGCTCCCTCAGCAAGATTTCCCAGTCGGACGATCTGGTGGTTCCCGTTGACCAGATCGCCAACTGCATCAAACGTCTGACGGAAGAGGCGAAGAAATATGATTTCAAGATGTTCTGCCTGGCACATGCCGGCGACGGCAATCTGCATTTCCAGCACATGAAATGCGATATGAGCGACGAAGCCTGGGAAGAACAGCAGCATGCCTTCCATGAAACGGCGTATTCCTATGTTTACAGCCTGGGCGGCCGCATTTCCGGCGAGCACGGTATCGGCGCCAAGAAGGTTTATGCGATGGAAAAATACACGGATCCTGTAGAATTAGCTATGATGAAAGCCATAAAAAAGGCCCTGGATCCGCTGGATATCCTGAATCCGGGCAAGGTGATGAATATATATTGATTTAAGCAGTGTTCCCACAATACAGCATGTTAATCCTGCGGCGTACCTCAGCAGGCACGCTGCTCCTGTATTTGTTGCGAGTGGGCAAAGGAGTGCGCAGAAATGTTTTCCAGAGTGATGCTTGCGTTAGATTTGTCAGAACTGACTTCCCGTATGCTGGACGTATTTTACAGTATCTGTCTCGATCCCGAAACGGAAGTATATCTGCTTCACGTTGTTAAAAGAGTAGATGACGTTGCGGAAACCAGTCCGTACTACAAAAAGACATTCAGCCGGTTAAAAGGTCTGGCGCAGGATATTCAGAACGCCGGCTACGACCATGTGGAAATTTTATGGGAAAGCAGTCCGGATGTGCTGACGGGGATCCAAAAAGCAGTAGACCAGTACGATATCAACCTGTTGATCATGGCTTCTCACGGAAAAGGTATCTGGGCCAGCACATTCCGGGGAAGCAGTACGTTCAATGCGGTACGTGCAATCGATGTGCCTACCCTTGTAGTTAAAGGAGATTATAAGTGCAGCGATTATCTGCAGCGTATCCTGCTGCCTACGGATTTCTCCCGGAAATCACTGATTGCCCTGAATTTCATCCGCAATTTGCGGGAACACGTGGGCGAAGTGTTGTTTGTACACGTTATTGAAGGCGTGCGGGGCGACGACGAACTGCTGGAAAACAAAGAAATGGCAGAGGACATGCTGAAAGAACTTTGCAACGAGATGCAGGACTTCAGTATCAAATCCCGTTATGTTATTGCAGACGGCGGCGCTGCGTCCAGGGAGATATGCAAACTGGCGGAAGAGGAGAACTGCAGCCTGGTCATCACCGGGAAGACAGGAGCAGGGCCCATCAAAGGTCTGCTGATGGGAAGTACAGCCCAGAATATTTTACTGAATTCCGGACGTACCCTCTGGGTGATGCCGGATGAGGAAAGTGACGAGTAAAGACTTTCTGTTTTTCCTGAAAAAGCGCTTGACAGAAAGGGGAAATATCCGTATAATGTTTTACGTGGCTGACATTCAGCCACGTATTTACAATTTAATATTTTTGTTTCCTACAACCGGAGAGATGACCGAGCGGTTGAAGGTGCACGCCTGGAAAGCGTGTGTACGGGAAACCGTACCGAGGGTTCGAATCCCTCTCTCTCCGCCATTTGAAAATGAATGCCGCACAGCGGCTTTTTTCTTCTGAATAGATAATTGGGAAATGGTTTTTCTGTAAGGCTGTAGCGGCAGGTCCTGCGCGATGGAGGCCTGTGAACCGTGTCAGGTCCGGAAGGAAGCAGCACTAAGCGGATACCTTCATGCGCCGCGGGGGTGCCTGCCCTGCGGTCTTACAGGGAAATCAGCAGAAAGCAGTCCTTGAAGGGCTGCTTTTTTGTTTTTCACCATAAATTCATTGTTATTTGTCAGCTTTTTTACTATAATATTATAGTGGAAATTCCCAAATAATATAAGGGAACATCCAAGCAGTAAAACATCATGATTTTAAATGATTCCTACAGGAAAGGATGTGCAACATGGCTTACCAAACCCTATATCTGCGCTGGCGTCCGTCCAGCTTTGATACGCTGGTGGGGCAGGCGCCGGTCAAACAGGCTCTGATGAATGCGTTATCCAGCGGCCGTATTGCGCATGCCTATCTGTTTACCGGGCCCCGCGGTACGGGCAAGACGACCACGGCCCGTATTTTCGCAAAAGCACTGAACTGCCAGCAGGGGCCTACGAATCATCCCTGCGGCGAATGCCTGAACTGTCGGCAGATTACGGACGGCAGCGCCCTGGATGTACAGGAACTGGACGCGGCTTCCAACCGTGGCGTGGACGATATAAAAAACCTGAACAAGAACGCAGACTTTGCACCGGTCAACTGCCGGTACAAAGTGTATATCATTGACGAAGCCCATATGCTGACCACGGAGGCCTGCAATGCATTACTGAAAACCCTGGAAGAGCCTCCAGAACACGTGGTGTTCATATTAGCGACGACAGAACCCCAGAAGATTTTACCGACCATCCATTCCCGCTGCCAGCGTTTTGATTTCCATCCGATCACGCAGGAAGAAATCGTAGCACATCTGCAAAAAGTAGCAGAGGGCAGCGTCATTAAAGCAGAAAAGGAAGCGCTGGAACTGATCGCGGCGGCTTCCGAGGGCGGCATGCGTGATGCATTGAGCCTCCTGGAGCAGTGCGGTGTCATGGCGGAAACGGTAACGGCGGAAGTGGTGCGCTCCGTCCGCGGTATCATCGGCAGGGAAATCCTGCGGGAACTGGTCCGGGCGGTGGGGCGGCGTGACGTCGCTTCGGCCCTTACAATTTTTGATAAGCTGCTGATGCAGGGCAAGGATATCGGACAGATACTGATCGAATTGTCCGGCTATATGCGTGCTTTGTTGTTATACCGGGCGACACCGGAATACCAGCCGGTTTATGTGACCGATACGGCAGAAGAACTGGCGAAGCTGGCGGAACTGTATTCCGGGGAAAGAATCCTGGCAGCCCAGGAGATTATCCATCAGGCTATGAACGAGCTGCGCTTTGCGGCCCGTGGACGGATTACAGCCGAGATGTGCCTGTATGACTTATGCCGTGAGGATAGCCGGACACTGAAAGTGCTGGCTGCCCGTGTCAACCGTCTGGAGCAGGAACTGGCCATGTTGAAAGAACGCGGTGTTGCTGCTGTAGAACCGGCAACATCGATTGCAAAAACAGCTCCGGCAAAACCGGCAGAACCGGTTGTAAAAGCGGTTCCGGCAGAACCGGCGGTGCGCCCTGTAAACGTGGTATCGGAACCGCAGCCGTCTGTTACAGCTCCGGCAGGGAAAGAAAAAGCAGATCCGGAAACTCCTTCCTCTGTTGCAGCAGACCCGGCACAAGACTTCACACCATACGGTGGTGCCTGGGCGGAAGGAGATGAATACTGGACGCGGGCCATGGAAATTTTAAAGGCGGAGAGGAAGAATTCCATTGCGTCCTGTGCTTCCCATGGCTCTGTGCTGGCTTATGAGAACAAGACCCTTATAGTAGGCTTCAAAATGAAATTTTTGTGTGAGCGTCTGCAGAAAGCCGATTACCGGGAAGTAGTGGAAGAAGTTTTGTTGCGGGTGGCGAGGGTGCCCGTCCGCTTGCAATGTGTTGTGGATACGGGAGGAAAACCCACCGGGAAGATTCCCGTAAAGAACACGGCGGATCCGGCAGCAAAAACGAAGACGGTGCCGCCGAAAGAAGAAAATCCGGGACCGGATGTAGCGGCAAGTACAAAAAAGGCGATGGAAATGTTTCATGCGACACTGCATAAAGTGTAGTTTTTGACGGAACCTGCCAGAAGTCCCCGCCTCTTAGTGAAGCGTAGGCGGGGTGCATTCACGGAAATGTTGATAAATATATAATTTTATCTGCAGATTTTTGAACATCATAGAAAAAACATAAATTCAATTTATAGTAAATGACAGGAGGAAAACAGGATGAAAGGTATGAAGTTCCCCGGAATGGGCGGTATGGGCAATATGCAGGGTATGCTGCAGAGAGTACAGAAGATGCAGGCGGATATGCAGAAAGTGCAGGCGGATATCCAGGCACGTACCTTTGAAAGCACGGCAGGTGGCGGAGCAGTAAAAGTCGTTGTAACGGGCAAAAAGGAACTGACAAGCGTTATACTGGACCCCCAGGTGGTAGATCCGGAAGATGTGGAGATGTTGCAGGATTTAATTCTGGCGGCAGTAAATGAAGCGATGCATCAGGTGGATACTACTTTGGAAGAAGAAATGAACAAAGTGACCGGCGGTCTTAAGATTCCGGGAATGTAACATGGCAGGCTTGATTAAACCGCTGAACAGCGTATACGACCAGTTCCGGCGTTTGCCGGGAGTGGGAAACAAATCGGCGCTCCGGCTGGCCTACCATATCATTGACATGCCGGAAGAAGATGTTCGCCGGCTGGCGGAAACCCTGCTGCAGGCGAAACGGGAGATCCGGTATTGTAAAGAATGTTTTAACCTGACTGACAGTGATATCTGTGCAGTCTGTGCGGATGAGAAACGCGATCACAGCACTATCTGTGTAGTGGAACAACCGCAGGATGCCATGGCCATGGAACGAAGCCACGGTTTTACAGGCGTGTATCACGTACTGCACGGGTGCCTGTCGCCGCTTGACGGTATAGGACCGGAAGAACTGCGGGTGAAAGAACTGCTGTTCCGGCTTGAAAAAGGCGATATAAAAGAAGTGATCCTTGCTACTAACAGCAATGTGGAAGGCGAAGCGACTGCAGCCTATCTGGCGCAGATGCTGCGGCAGCAGCCTGTGATTGTCAGCCGCATTGCCCGTGGCCTGCCCATGGGCGGTGACCTGGAGTACGCAGATGAGGTAACGCTGGCCAAAGCGCTTGAAAACCGGACCCGGATCAAAGAATGATTACGATGGTAACTGCTTTGGACAGTATAGTTATTTTTGTATTGATGAACGAACCCGTTTGTAAAACATTTTACCCTGAAAAGAAAAGGAGGCAGTCATGGAAATTATAGCTTCGCTGGGCTCATTAGCGATAGGTGTAGTGATCTTGTATATCATTGTTAAACTGCTGGCACTTCCCTTCAAGCTGGTCTGGAACGGAATCATCGGTGCCATTGTACTGTGGCTTGCAAATTTGCTGGGCGGTGCCCTCTTTAACGTGACGATTCATATTACCATTATCAAGGCGCTGATTGCCGGCTTCTTTGGAATCCCGGGTGCTGCGGCAGTCATCTTATGGGATTTATTTGTAAAATAAAAAAGAAATAGATTTTCCGATCTGATTATTCCGCCAGGGCAGATGAGCGGAATGGAGGACGAGTCATGAACGATTTACATGCAATGGCTGCATGGATTCAACAGGAGACCAGTGCCCGCCGCCCCCGTCTGGATCAGACAGGCGTGGTGATGCGGACAGCCTCGGTTCTCCTGTTGTTGCTTCCGGGCAACAACGGCCCGGAGCTTTTGTTTGAAGTACGCTCCGGTAAATTGGACTGGCAACCGGGTGATATCTGTTTCCCTGGCGGACACCGGGAGAGCGGCGATCTGAATTTTGCAGCAGCAGCTGTACGGGAAGCTTCCGAAGAGCTTGGAGTCCCGTATAACAGTATAAAGCTTTGTGGGACACTTGATTTTTTTGCAGCGCATAACGGTTTTATGGTGTATCCGTTTGCAGGTATCTGGAATCCGGATAAGGATAACGGGATTCAGGATACCGGTTATACCCAATGGAATTACAACAGGGATGAAGTTGCGGAGTTGTTTACTGTTCCGCTGTCCTGGCTTTTGAGTCATGAGCCCCGGATCGGTACGGCTCACATACAGGTTACCCGAAAAGATGACTTTCCTTTTGAACTGGTACCCCATCTGGATCCCCATAAAGATTTCCATCAGGAGTATCCGATTTATTTTTACCAGTATGAGGATAAAGTGATTTGGGGCATGACGGCAGCAATTTTGCACAGTTTTCTCGAACGGTTCGGAAAGGGGTTAGCAAACTTTGCGTAAGATTTTTTTTCTGATTATAGCAGCGATAGCCGCATTTTGGTGGGGCGATTTGTCTCTCGACAGGATTGCGGACATGGACTTTTTATCCGGAAAAAAGAATATTGTCGTGATGGGCTGTGATATCCGCAAGGACGACGCAGGGCGCAGTGATACCCTGTTTGTCGTAATGATGGATAAAAGTGAAAAAAAAGCAGCCCTGCTTTCTGTTCCCCGGGACACCCGGGTGAAAGTCAAAGGTCATGGCTGGGATAAAATAAATTCAGCCTTTGCCTATGGCGGGCATAAGCTGACACAGGAAACCGTACAGGATTTTCTGGGCATCAGGATAAATAATTATGTGGTTGTGGATTTTCAGGGGTTCCAGGGTCTGGTAGACGCCATTGGCGGTGTGGATATTACCGTGGAAAAACGCATGTATTATTATGATCCATATGCCGGTTTTGAAATTGATCTGCGACCCGGTAACCAGCATATGGATGGAAAAACTGCCATGCAGTACGTCCGTTACCGTGATGAAGAAGGGGATATCGGACGGATCCGCAGGCAGCAGAAATTTATTATGGCGTTGTACAAACAGATTGCATCAAAGAATATTATTGCCAAAATGCCCGGTGTTTCCAAGCAGATCATGTCCATGATCAAGACAGATCTTTCTTTGAAAGAAATGGTGGAACTGGGTAAAGTGATGCATGACATGTTGGAAAAAGACGGGTTGAAAATGGCAATGGTACCGGGAACTCCGGAATATATCGATGGTGTCAGTTACTGGATTCCCGATATTCCCAACATGCGCCGGCAGATGGCGGAAATGCAGGATGTTAAAATGTCAGAAAAATTCAGAGAGAATACCAGAAAACTGGAACAGGATTACAAAGATTCCTTTAAAAAATAAGAAATTAGGCTTGCAGTATACAGTGATTTGTGATATATTATAATCACAATAAAACAGCCCCTCATTTGGCCCTTCTTGTAAGGGCTTTTTTTTATACTTTTTATATACTTTTTCTATCGGTTTTTATTCTCCAGCACCTTCTTCAGCGACAGCCCGATCCGTCCCCGTGCTTCATCGATGCTGATGATCATCACATCTACGATGTCCCCGGTGGAGACAATGTCCAACGGGTGTTTGAAACGCCGGTTGGAAAGTTCCGAACGGTGGATCAGCCCGTTAATCTTCAGCCCGATGTCTAAGAAGCAGCCAAAGTCCACTACATTGCGGATGGTTCCTTTGACAATAGAACCGATTTGCAGGTCGCTGAGCTTCGTCACATTCTTCCGGCTCAGAGGTGCAGGGGAATCTTCCCGGGGATCCCGGCCCGGTTTGGCCAGGGCCTGCAGGATGTCGGTAACGGTAGGCAGGCCGGCCTGCAGATGTTCCGCAATCCGTTTTGGATCCGCTTTGGCGGCAGCTAACTGTACGGCAGGGCTGCCGCTGTTTTCTTTTTTGCAGCCCAGCTCTGTCAGGATTTTCTCCGTCAGTTCATAGCTTTCCGGATGGACCGGCGTGTTGTCCAGTGGGTTGGTCCCGTTGGCGATGCGCAGGAACCCGGCACACTGGGTAAAGGCAGCCGGGCCTAAGCGAGGTACCTTCAACAACTCTTTCCGGTTCCGGAAGCGTCCGTTTTCATTTCGGTACATTATGATATTTTTAGCAACGGTGCTGCTGACACCGGCCACATAGCTCAATAAAGCGGGGGACGCGGTGTTCAGTTCCACGCCAACATGGTTTACACAGCTTTCTACTACATCGCCCAGGGCGTTGCCCAGTTCTTTCTGGTTCACATCGTGCTGGTACTGACCTACACCGATGGCTTTCGGTTCGATCTTCACCAGTTCGGCCAGGGGATCCTGGATGCGGCGGGCGATGGAGACAGCGCCCCGCAGGGACACGTTCAGGTCGGGCAATTCTTCTTTGGCCAGCGGGGAGGCGGAATATACGGAAGCACCGGCCTCACTGACAATTAAATACGACAGATTCAGCTTATGCTTTTCTATCATTTTGGCGGTAAACTCTTCCGTTTCAAAAGAGGCCGTCCCGTTGCCGATGGTAACAAGGGTAACGCCGAAATCTTTCACCAGTTTTACAAAATGAGCTTCCGCCTCGTCCTGCTGGCGCTGGCTGCCGATAATGTAAAGGGTATCGGTGGCCAGCACTTTACCCTGGGGGTCGATGACTGCCGTTTTGCAGCCCGTGCGGTAACCGGGATCCAGGCCGATGACCGTGTGGCCCGCGATGGGCTGCTGCAACAGCAGCTGCCGCAGGTTGACAGAAAACACGTTGATAGCCTGCTTTTCCGCTTTTTCTGTCAGTTCATTGCGGATCTCCCGTTCGATGGAAGGGAAGATCAGCCGTTTGTAAGCATCGGCACAGGCTTCTGCATACATTTCAGAAAACCGGTTTCCGGACCTGATCTTCAGGAAACGGTGCAGTTCCGCCAGCATATTTTCTTCCGGATAGTTTAAGGAAAGTTTCAGGTATTTCAACTTTTCGCCCCGGTTCAAAGCCAGTATACGATGCGGCGGCAGAAGCCGGACCGGCTCGCTGTATTCTTTGTACATAAGGAAATCTTTGCCTGTGGTTTCGTCGGTGGCCAGCACGGAAGCCAGCTGGGCGTTCTGCCAGAGGACGCGGCGGATCAGGGCACGAACATCGGCCCGGTCGGAAACGGTTTCCGCTACGATATCCTGGGCGCCTTTCCAGGCATCACTGTCCGTTTCCACGCCTTTTTCCGCATTAAGAAAAGGCGCCGCCAGTTCAGACAGGCTTTTTGGCGTATCCGCCTGCAGCACGATATAGTTGGCCAGGGGTTCCAGGCCTTTTTCCCGGGCAATCTGGGCGCGGGTGCGTTTCTTCGGACGGTACGGCAGATACAGGTCCTCAAGCACTTGCATCTTTTCCGCTGCCATGATTTGCTGTTCCAGTTCCGGCGTCAGCTTTTCCTGCTCACGTATGGAACTTAAAATTTCTTCCCGGCGCGTATCCAGATTGCGCAGGTACTGGGCACGGGTTTCTACGTTCCGGATTTGTTCTTCATCAAGTGAACCGGTAGCTTCTTTGCGGTACCGGGCGATAAAGGGCACGGTATTGCCGTCGTCCAGTAATTGCAGCGCGGCCTCTGCCTGGGCCGGTTTGATATTTAATTCTTTTGCCAGTAATAATACAATTTTTTCCATATAATATAGTGCCTTTCTGTCAAATACAGGGCGGTACAGGTCGAACCCGTAACAGCGGGGAAACAGGTTGCAGACGCCCCGGTAAAAACCGTTAGAAGTAGATGCTTCCTGTTCATTATAACACTTGTCAAAGAGAAAAAGATACGATAAAATTAATTTTACAAGAACAAGTAACCATTCCGGGAGGACCTTATGATAGAACAGTATATTGAACACACTTTACTGAAACCGGAAGCAATGACACAGGATATGATCAAATTGTGCCAGGAAGCCCGTGAACATAAATTTCTGGGTGTCTGCGTCAACCCCTGCTTTGTACCGCTGGTAAAGCATCTGCTGGCAGGAACAGAGGTCAGGGTCGTTACGGTTGTCGGTTTTCCATTAGGCTGTGACGAGCCCGAAGTGAAAGCAGAAGCGGCTCGCCGGGCTGTGCAGAACGGTGCGGATGAAATTGACATGGTTATCAACGTGGGCGCTCTGAAAGGAAGGGACAACGCTTACGTTGTGGAAGATATCAGGCAGGTGGTGGCAGCAACGGGCAAAGCGCCTGTAAAAGTTATTATCGAGACCTGTTTACTCAATGAAGAGGAAAAGATTCGCGCCTGCGGTATCATTGCCAAGGCGGGAGCAGCTTTTGTAAAAACCAGTACGGGCTTCAATAAGTCCGGCGCAACCGTGGATGACGTGGCATTGCTGTCTGCGGAAGCGAAAAAACTGGGCCTCCGGGTGAAAGCAGCAGGAGGGATCCGTGATTACGCAACGGCCAGAGCTATGTTGGAAGCCGGAGCGGAACGCCTGGGGTGCAGCGCCGGTGTAAAACTGATGCAGGAAGAAAATGAATTGGCATGCTCCGGTGACGGCCAGGCTGCAGGAAAAGCAGGGAAAACGGACCGAGAGGCACAGGCATGAGCTGTTTCCAGGTAGCAGTGCTGGCCAGCGGAAGCAAAGGCAATGCTACAGTGATGCGCTGCGAGGCCGGTATGGTGTTGGTAGATGCAGGTATTTCCTGCCGCCGCATCGTACAGGGGATGCAGAAGCTGGGAATCCGTCCTTCTGATTTAAATGCGGTATTTATTACGCATGAGCATATTGACCATGTAAAAGGTCTGGAAACTTTTACGAAAAAATTTCCGGTCCCTGTTTATGCCAGCACTGGAACCTGGCGTGGTGTTAAACAGACGTTGCCGAGGCTGGATCTGCAGTTGTGTAACTGGCATATCCTTGCGCCTCAGACTGAGCTGACTTTAGGCGGCCTGCAGGTGCGCAGCGTTTCTGTATCACACGATGCGCTGGAGCCGGCCGGCTATGTATTCCGGTGCAAAGGACACATGTTTGGTTATGTGACCGACACGGGGTATGTCAGCGATGTATTGAAGCGTGAGCTGGACGGGGCAGAAGTATTGGTAATTGAATCCAATCATGACCCGGTTCTCCTGAAAAACGGACACTACCCGCCGCCACTTCAGAAACGTATCCTGGGTACAAAGGGTCATCTGGCTAACGAAACGGCCGGGCATCTGCTGGCAACCTTGCAGACGCTTCCATGGCAGGTCTTTCTGGCACACCTGAGTCAGGAAAATAACACACCGGATCTGGCGTTGAATACGGTACGCAGCATTGTAATGCAGAAACATCCGAAAGCAAAGATTCAGTTCTATGTCACTTCGCAGGACGAAGTGGTGAAAAATAAAGAATGGGAGGATTACCATGAGCAAAACATTTTTGAATAAGGCAGGCTCCGTGACTGTCAGCCTGCTGCTGGCGATGAGTATGCTGCTGAGCGGCTGCGGTGGCAGCAACGGAAAAGCTGCAGCTACGCCGGATACGAAGAAACCGGCTTCCCAGACTGAACAGACCACACAGCAACAGCAGGAAAAGAAAGCGGAAGAAATTGACAAGAAGATGTCCGGCGCAAGGAATACGCCCATCGTGCAGGCTGCCAGAAAGGTTGGCCCTACTGTAGTGGGTATTACCAATAAAGCCTATGTGCGTGACTTCTTCAACCGGGTACAGCTGGCAGAACGGGGTTACGGCTCCGGCGTGATTTATGATAAGTCCGGACTGATCGTAACGAATAACCATGTAGTAGAAGGCGCTTCCGAGATTATTGTCAGCCTGGCAGACGGACGCAGCGCCCAGGGCAAGGTGCTGGGGACTGACGCAGCCACGGATCTGGCTGTGGTAAAAATTGAACTGGACAATCTGCCGGTAGCGGAATTCGGTGACTCTTCCACTGTGCAGGTAGGTGAACCCGCCATTGCCATCGGTAACCCGCTGGGCATGGAATTCCGGGGCAGCGTAACGGTGGGTATTATCTCCGCCCTGAACCGCTCCGTGGAAATCGGCGAAAAGAAATTCACCCTGTTCCAGACTGACGCGGCCATCAACCCGGGTAACTCCGGCGGCGCCCTGGTCAATGCAGACGGTGAGATCATCGGCATCAACAGTGCTAAGATCGCGGTATCCAACGTGGAAGGCATCGGCTTTGCCATTCCTATCAATAACGTAAAACCCATCATCAAAGAACTGGCTTCCAAGGGCCGGGTAGCCCATCCGTACGTTGGCGCGTCCCTGATTGACGCACAGATCGCCAAGCAGTACGGTTTCGATATGGACCTGCATGGCGGCCTGTTTATCATGAAGCTGTCCAAAGGCGGTCCGTTGGCCCGGGCAGGTGCACGTACCGGCGATATCATCACCGAGTTTAACGGCGTAAAGGTGCAGACCGTTGCCGCACTGCGGGATGAAATCGCGAAACATCAGGTAGGCGACCAGGTCAACATCACGGTACTGCGGAACGAGAACCAGATGACGCTGGCTGTTGTCCTGCAGGAGTATCCGAGAAATTAAAACCTGAAATTCTGCAGGTGACCTTTAAATAGTTACCGGGAAGGCAGGTTTTGTTAAGAAAAGCAAAAAGCCGCTCGTAACGGGCGGCTTTTTTAACAGGTGAACACCTATGAAAATAACGATTGCCTGTGTAGGCAAACTGAAAGAAAAATATCTGACGGCAGCCATGGACGAATATGTGAAACGGCTGCAGCCTTTCTGCAAGCTGGAAATCATAAGCATCAATGAAGAAAAGATGCCGCAGGAACCTTCGGAAGCAGAACGGGAGCAGGTACTGGAAAAAGAAACGCTGCGGCTGCTGTCCATCATTCCGGAGCACTCCTATGTAATTTTACTGGATTTGCAGGGAAAACAGATCACCAGTCCGGAACTGGCGGAAAAGATAGACATGCTGGCTTTGCAGGGCGTCAGCCATATCACCTTTGTCATCGGCGGCGCCTTTGGCTATACGGATGTGCTGCGGAAGAAAGCAGACTTCCGCTGGTCCTTTGCCAAACTGACCTTTACCCACCAGATGATCCGCGTGCTGCTGGCAGAACAGGTTTACCGGGCGTTTAAAATCAGCAAAGGGGAGAAGTATCACTGGTAAGCGAACAGGAATTTCCATGCCGCATCACGTTACCGGTGTCTCTGCTTTTTTATAAAATGGTAATGCGCCATACTCAATTTTAGTGTATAATATTTTTAAAAGGATGTACTTTTTTAATTAAAGTCTGAAAATATATTCTGACATCCGAAGGGAGGCTTCCTATGAAAACCTGGAAACGTTTATTGCAGACGACTTGCGTTGCGGCTCTGGTAGGCGCCACGGCGATGCCCGTGACCGTTTCTGCTGCCAAAGCCCCTGCGGTTAAAGCACCAGAAAAAATCCCTGTCATTCTGGACGCAGATATGGTAGACCTGTTTGACGACGGCGTTGCCATGGTCATGCTGGCGACTTCTCCCAAAGTGGACCTGAAGGGCATTACGATTGTCATCGGCAACAGCTGGGCGGAAGACGGTACGGCCAGTGCGATCCGCCATCTGGAAGGACTGGGCCGTACAGATATCCCGGTCATGGTTGGCGTCAACAGACCGACCCGCCCCGGACGGATGGAAAACATTATGGAAGAACGGAAAAATTTCGGTTACGGTCATGAAACCTACATGGGTTCCTGCAGTTATCCGGAGCCGGTTTCCTGGGAGGAATCCTACCGCACCCGCTATAAGAGCGAACCGACCATTGGACCGAAGGCGGAAGATCCTTCGGATTACATCATCCGTACCATTAAGGATAATCCCCATAAAGTAACGATCGTTGCTATCGGTACCGGCGGCAACCTGGCGAAAGCGTTGGAAAAAGATCCGTCCATTGCGCCGCTGGCAAAAGAAATCGTGTACATGGCCGGCGCCTTCCTGCATGCGGGCAACACCACGCCGACGGCGGAATTTAACGTCTGGCTGGATCCGGAAGCTGCCAAAAAAGTGTATCGGGCAGAATGGCCGAAGCAGACTTTCTTCCCGTTGGATGTTTGTGAGAACGAACCCATCACCTACAAAGATTTCAAAAATCTGGAGAAACGCATCAAGAACCCGGTATTCAAGGATATGTGGGAACGGCATTACATGACGGACCTGTTCCGCAAGAATAAAGACCATAAAAACTTTATCTGGGACGTGCTGGCGGCCGGTTATGTGCTGGATCCGTCCATCATCACCGATGAAGTGTTTATGCCCATTGACGTAAACGATACCTATTCCATTTCCTATGGGCAGACGGTAGCCTTCCCCGGCACGCCGCCTCCGGGAACCCAGAAAGCGCACATTGTGCAGAAAATTGACCGCAAAAAGGTCATGAAGATGCTGACTAACGCATTTGATAAGCTGTAAGAGGCAGCATCACATTTTTTAAAATAGAGGAACTTATTTATGAACCTGTTTACTCCTGCTGAATTTACGGAAAATTATGCCCAGGCCGGCGTGAAAAAAGCTTCGCTGCCTGTTGGTAAAATGTTGTTGCTTGGCATCCTGGCCGGCTTCCTGATCGCCATGGGTGGCGCTGCGGCCAGTACGGCGTCCCATGCTATCCCCAATGCGGGGCTGGCAAAGATGGTCAGCGGTCTGCTGTTCCCCTTTGGCCTGGCTATGGTTATTCTGACAGGCGCAGAATTGTTTACCGGGAATGTGCTGATCAATATTTCGGTTTTTGAAGGAAAGACCAGCTTCGGTTCCATGCTGCGGAACTGGGTGTGGGTGTATATTGGCAATTTCCTGGGAGCGGTTCTGGTTGCTGTAGGCATGGCTTTTCTGGGCTGTCTGAACTTGTCCGGCGGCGGCTTTGCCGTTTCAGCCATGAAGATAGCGGCAGCCAAAAGTTCCCTGTCGTTTATGACCGCGGTGGGCCTTGGCTTCTTCTGTAATGTACTGGTGACTATAGGCGTGCTGATCAGCTTAGGCGCCAAAGATACCATTGGCCGTTTTATCGGGGCGTATATGCCGGTAGCGTTCTTTGTCATCTGCGGCTTTGAACACAGCATTGCCAACATATATTATGTTCCTGCCGGCATTTTTGCTTCGGCAAATCCCGCGTACCAGGCACTGGCCGTAAAGGCGGGTGTAAATCTTGCAAATATCGGCTGGGGAAGCTTTTTCATGGGAAATCTCCTTCCCGTAACCCTTGGCAACATTTTGGGAGGGCTGGCGGTAAGTTTTATCTTCTGGTACTGCTACGGGAAAAAATAATTGGAACGGATACAAAGACAAATTGTTCAGTTTTAAATGCGGGTTATCAATACAAATGAAAGATGTTTTTAAAGAGGGGAGATGAAGGAATGTCCAATGTATTAAATCACTACCGGTATCTGCATACAATTCCTGAACCGGGATTAGAGGAATTCAAAACTTCTGATTATGTTGCGGGGAAATTGCAGGAGGCCGGTTACAAAGTGACACGCAAACTGGCAGGTACAACGGGTCTGGTCGCTGAATATGACAGCGGCGTTCCGGGTCCGGTCATGGGGATTCGGGCAGACATGGATGCCCTTACCCATATAATCGACGGGAAAAAGGAATTCCGCCATACCTGCGGTCACGATGCCCACAGTTCCATGCTGCTGGCTGCCGCGGAAAAGATTATGGCTGATAAAATTATTAAGAAGGGACGTTTCAAGGCTGTGTTCCAGCCGGCAGAAGAATTAGGAGCCGGGGCCCTGAAGATTTTGGAAAGCGGGATTCTGTCGGATGTGGACTGTCTGCTTGGTATGCATATCCGTCCCTTGCAGGAATGCCCTGCCGGAGGCGCCATCTGCGAAATGCGGTATTCCGCCGGTCAGCAGTTCCGGGTTCGCATTAAAGGCAAACAGTCCCACGGGGCCAGACCCCACCTGGGGATTAACCCCATCGATGCGGGTACCTGCATTATTGCGGCGGTCAATGCAATCCACATGGATCCCCGGATCCCCTTTAGTGTAAAATGCACCCGTTTCCACGCGGATTCCGGCGTATTTAATTCGGTTCCCGAATTCGCGGATATTACGTTTGATATGCGGGCCCAGGATAACCCCACCATGAAAGAAATGCGCGAAAAAACCCTTTGTGCCATTGAAAACGGCGCAAAAGCAGTAGGCGCGGTGGTTGAAGAAGTGGAGTATTATAATAATTTCCCGGCGGCGGAAGGCTTTGATCCGGAACTGGCCAAGCTTATCCAGGATGGAGTTTCGGAAGTTGTGGGGAAAGAAAATATCATTCCTTCTTTCAATACGTCTGGCGGTGAAGATTTCTTCTGCTATCCGGTGCAGCTGCCGCATCTTAAGGTAGGGTTCGTGGGGCTTGGCGTAGGCGCTGAACCGGGCCTGCACCATGAAAACATGCATTTTGACCCGAAATATTTGGAAAATGGCGTAAGCATCCATGAAGCGATCGTGAAAAAGATTTTGGGATAAAAATAAAAAACAAAGGACGGCGGTTTCCGTAATTAAGAAACGCCGTCCTCTTTTTGTTAGAAAATCGTAAACGATATTACCTGTACAGCTTGTCCTGCAGGTCCAGCAAAATTTTTTCCAGACAATGGAGAGACGGTTCCACGGAATTCAGCTCCAGATATTCCGCCTCGCTGTGGCCGCCTGCGCCGGTGGGACCAATACCGTCTACCGTCGTGGCGCCTGCTCCGGACATATGGTTCCCGTCGCTGCCGCCGCCGGCCTTGACCCATTCCGTGGAAAGACCGAACTCTCGGCTGGCGTTGTCGATAATTTCAACCAGTCCCGCCGTTTCCGGCGTGCTTGCCATGGGCGGCATGCTTGACAGTACGATAATTTCCGTTTCAATTTCTGCTGCTTTGGCATGTTCCTGCAGTTTGGCAAAGGCATCTTCCATAATAGTAATCTGGTCTTTGTCTACTACACGAAGGTCAATATCCATAAATGCGTCTGCGGCTACACTGTTATAACCGCTGCCGCCTTTTACCACGCCGGTGTTCACTGTCATGCCGGTTTCAAAGTTGGTCAGCGCAGCCAGCTGCAGGATCCAGTAGGCCATTTCATTAATAGCACTGCGGCCGTCCTGAGGCGCGTTGCCTGCGTGGGCCGCACGGCCTTTCAGTTTCACCTGGTAATGGCACACGCCTTTGCGTTCCAGTACCCGGGCGCCGTTGGCACGGGCGGCTTCAAGTACCAGGCAGTATTTGCTGTGGGAACCCAGTTCCCGGAACCAGTCCAGAACATGGATGCTGCCGATTTCTTCTTCAGAGTTAAACGCCAGGCAGACTTTCAGGTCTTTCAGGCTCCCGGCGGCTTCCATGGCTTTTAAAACATGGGTGCCCTGCAGGCAGCAGCATTTCATGTCGCTGACGCCGGGACCGTAAGCGCGGTCTCCTTTGACGGAGAAAGGACGTACGGCCACGGTGCCGTCCGGGAAGACGGTGTCCATATGGCAGCAGAGGGTCACATCATAGTTGGTATCATCTGTGTTGGTGATGACCAGCGGTTTTGCACAGTCCGGACCGCAGTCAACCCGTTTTACGCGCCACATGGGGCCGGTAAAGTCTTTGGCCAGATACGCTGCTACTTTATCGATGCCCGCAAAATTCTGGGCGTTGCAGTCAATGTTGACGAGGTATTCCAGGTCTTTCATATATTGTTCCATGTTGTATGCTGTCATGTTATTCTCCAATCCGCTGTTGTAGCTGGGGTTAAATAATTCGTTCAGAAAAAAGGTTACAGTAAAACAGATTCGCTTCGCTAAAGGAAAATAAGTTGGGCATCGTGAAAGGAAAGCCCAACTTATGAGTTAAATCAGAACATCGCGACAACGATCTTCATGACCCACATGGCCATCAGTGCATTGGCAATCGCGATTGCAAACATAATGCCATAATACTTGGAATCAACTTCCGACGTACCCAGGCAGCGGCCCAGGTACTGTACCAGGGAACCCATCAGGTAAATGGCGGGCATTACGACGGTGACATCTTTGGCAGTCATGGCGCCGGAGCTCATAAGACTGGCCGCAGCGCCGATCGCGCCGCCCATGGACATGAGAGCGGAAACCAAAACGGTGATCGCTTCACCGGGAAGGCCCCACAGGGCCATAACAGGGGCGAACACAACGCCCAGCATCTTTAAAAGACCTGTCACGTTCAACGCTTTAATCAGGACAAAGGCCATGATAACATTGGGCATCATGTTACGGATACCCGTGTCCCAGCCTTTGCGGCAGCCTTCAATGAAAAGGTCAATAATGTTTTTATCTTTTTTCTTTTCAGCCATCATGCCGCCTCCTTCACTTTGTTCTTCTTGTTCAGGAACTTGATATACATGCGGATCAGGTTGGCACCGACAAATTTAAAAATCATAATTACGGCGAAGGGAACGATGATGGGAGTGACCAGGATACTGAACAGCGCGGCGCCGGAAGAGAAGAAGTTGGTGATGGTGCCGTCACCGGAGAACTGGTACATGGCGAAGATGGTCTTTTCGTCGTCGTTGATGATGCCGGATTCGTACATGGATTTGATCATGCCGGCGCCGGCGTCAGTGCTCTGGTAGCTGGTGATCATGCCCAGGCCGCAGGCACCGGGGATGCCGAGCAGGGGGCGCAGCAGGGGGGACAGCAGTTTCTGCGCAGCGCGCAGGCCGCCCAGGCCTTCTACTACATTTACCACGCCTAAGGCAAAAATAACTGCAGGCAGCAGGGACAACGCAAAGGCGAAGCCATCCTGACAGCCGTTACCGCCCGCGCCACGGAAGGTGAGGGCTTTGCCGTTGGCAGCGGCAATTTTGCCGAAGGTGCCGTTTAATACGGTAAAATCAAAAACGCTGTACCATTCTTTGCTGGTTGCCAACACACCGGAGAAGAACACGATGGCAAAAATAAGGGCTACATAGCTGTACCATCTGATCGGTTCTTCTTCCGTTACCTGGACATTTTTTTTCTCGTCCATAATGAGATTCCTCCTTTATATTTTTTGCCGGCACGCGGAAACGACCGAAAAGAAGATTTGCCTCTGCCTGTCGGAAAGGAACCATCTTTGGTAACAGGTACCGGTTGAGATATTATAACATTAGTCCTGTCATATTTACAATGCTTTTTATACGGTGCACGCAGATTAAATATGTAACTGTTGTTACAAGATGACACATTTTATGATATTTTTGCAAAATTTAAACAACAACATTGGATGTAAAAACGAAAAATGAACGGTATGTCCTTTCGGGTTTTAACATTTGTGTGATATAATAAATTAATTATGAAGCCGTGTTAAAAAGCTGTTTCAAACGTGTTGTTTTATTCACTTTATTCATTTAGTTACAAGGGGGAAAGCAAATGATCAAGCTGTTAAAGAATGCACAGGTGTATGCACCGGCATTTTTAGGGAAAAAAGACGTGCTGGTGGCCGGCGATAAGATTTGCCGTATTGATGACAGAATTGACGGATATGAAGGGCTGCCTGATGTGGAAGTGTTTGATCTGGCAGGTAAAAAACTGCTGCCCGGTTATATTGATATGCATGTACATATCTGCGGCGGCGGCGGGGAACAGGGCTTTTCGTCCAGCGTTCCCGCTTCCAGCCTGAGCATTTTCTTCCGGAACGGCATTACCACCTGCATAGGCCTGCTGGGCACAGACGGAATTACCCGCAGCGTTGAAGCGCTGGTAGCCAAAGCGCGGGCGCTGACCGAAGAGGGCATGACGGTCTATACTTTGACCAGCAGTTATATGTATCCGCCTAAAACCCTGATGGGCAGTGTTGAAAAAGATATCGTAATGCTCACCCCCATGATTGGTGTAAAAGTTGCCGTTTCCGATCACCGCAGTTCCAATCCAGGTGCAGATGAACTGATCGCGCTGGGGGTGCAGGCACGCCGGGCGGGCATGATCAGCGGCACGGCCGGCCTTGTGACCATGCACATGGGCAGTGGCAAGGGACGTCTGAACCCGTTGTTTGACGCACTGGAAAAGAGTGACCTGCCTCCGAAGCATTTCCTGCCAACCCATATGCTGCGCTGCCCGGAACTGATTGAAGACGGAGCCAGGCTGGTGCGGATGGGCGGTTATATGGACTGCACGGCCGGCTCGGACGAAACGGAAGTTGTGAACAGTGCCAAGCTGCTGTACGGTCTGCTGCATATGGAAGGGGTTACGACAGAACAGGTGACCCTGTCTTCCGATGCGTTTGGCAGCCAGCCCAAGTTTGATGGACGGGGTGAATGCATCGGCTACACTTACGCATCCCCCAAATATCTGCACCGGACAGTGAAGCTGCTGGTGGAAATGGGCATGCCGCTGGAAGAAGTGATCCGGATGCTTACTTCTACGCCGGCGAAGCTGATCGCCAAAGAGGGCATCAAAGGCTGCATTGCTGCCGGTGCGGACGCGGATATTCTGGTGCTGGATGAGAATCTGGATATCAGCGGTCTGTTTGCCAAAGGGAGAACGGCGCTGATGGACGGGCGGCTGTTGATGAAAGGCCGTTTTGAAGAATAAGTATTTCTTTGACAGGTATTATACAGTTTTCGGTACAATAGAGTAGAAGCCTGCTTGCAATACAGCAGGCTTCTTTTATAAACTGTTTTTATCAACAAGGTGGATCTATGTTACTTCTTTCGATTGAAAATCTGGCCCACAGTTATGGGGAACGGACACTTTTTAAAAATGTAAATTTTAATATTGAAACCGGAGACAAAATCGGCCTGATCGGAATCAATGGCACCGGTAAATCCACACTGCTTCGGCATATTGCGGAACTGGATGGGGGAAAGGACCCGGAAACAGGCGTACCGGGGAAAATTATTCCCAACGGTACCTGCGTCATGGAATATCTGCCGCAGGACCCGCCGTTTGAACCGGAGGAAACGGTGATCGGGCAGATTTTCCGGGGCGAGTCCCCTATGATGAAACTGTTGCGGAGCTATGAAAGCGTGTTGGATGAAACGGCGCTGCACCCGGATGATGGGGGAGTGCAGCGGAAACTGCTAGAGATCCAGCAGCAGATGGACCAGCACTTTGCCTGGCAGCTGGAAAGCGAGGCCAAGGCAGTATTGAACCGCCTGGGTATTACCGATTTCAATCAGAAGATGAAGACCCTGTCCGGCGGGCAGCGAAAGCGGGTGGCCCTGGCCGGTGTGCTGGTGCGTCCCTCTGATCTTTTAATTCTGGACGAACCCACGAACCACATGGATAATGAAACCGTTGCCTGGTTGGAAGAACAGCTGCAGAAACGCAAAGGCGCACTGCTGATGGTGACCCATGACCGGTATTTCTTCGATCGCGTCATCAACCGTACGCTGGAACTGGACAACGGCACTGCCTATCTGTATATGGCCAACTACAGCGGCTTTCTGCAGAAACGGGCAGAGCGGCGGGAACTGGAAAACGCAGCCGCGCGTAAGCTGCAGAATATTTACCGGCGGGAACTGGCCTGGATCAGCCGTGGCGCGGAAGCGCGGCGTACGAAAAAGAAGGACCGGGTGGAACGGTTTGCGGAAATCGAAGCGGCAGCCAAAGAAAAGATGACCCGGCAGGAACTGGAAATTACGTCTGCTGCCACACGGCTGGGCAAGACGGTCGTGGAATTGGAACACGTATCCTGTTTTTATGAAGGGATTGAATACATCCACGATTTCAGTTATATCCTGCTGCGGGATGACCGGGTGGGGATCATCGGACCTAACGGCATAGGCAAGACCACGCTGATGGACATCATTGCAGGACGCCTGCAGCCTGAAAGCGGTACGGTGACCATCGGGCAAACGGTGAAGATTGGTTATTTTTCCCAGCACAGCCAGTTCCCGGACAGCAACGAACGGGTTCTGGAATATATAAAGGACGCAGGGAACTATGTACAGGCAGCAGACGGGACGCTGATCAGCGCGGCCATGATGCTGGAACGGTTCCTGTTCCCGCCGGAGCTGCAGTGGGTACCCATCCGCAAACTCAGCGGCGGGGAACAGCGGCGGCTGTACCTGCTCCGCATCCTGATGGAAGCGCCGAATGTGCTGCTGTTGGACGAACCCACAAACGATTTGGATATCCCCACACTGTCGGTATTTGAAGAATATCTGGATAGCTTTGCCGGTGCAGTGATTGCCGTGTCCCACGACCGGTATTTCCTGGACCGTTTTGCAAAGCGGATCTTTGCGGTGGAAGCGGGCGGCGTGCTGAGACAGTATCCCGGCGGCTACAGTGACTATGAAAGAATCAGACAGTTGGAAGCCATGGAGCAGGAGGAAGCAGGGGCGCAGGTTAAAAACCTGGCAAATATAAACAGGAAAAACAAAATGAATACCCCGGCAGTTCCTTTGCAAACAGAAACGGACCGCCTGCAGGAAAGCAAGGATCCGCAGGGTGAAAAAAAGGAAACGGAAACTGTGGCAGCGGAAGGGAAGGAACGAAATACCGGTCTTACCTTCAGCGAGAAGATTGAGCTGGAAAAACTGGAAGAAACCATAGCGGGAAAAGAAGCGGAAAGTAAAATGATTGCCCGGGAAATCGAACTGGCCGGAAACGATTTTTCAAAAATAGAAGAATTGTCAGAACAGCTGGGCGGCATCGAAAAAGAACTGGAAACGTTGACGGAACGCTGGCTGGAGCTCAGTGAAAAAGAAGGATAGAGAAGATATATAAATTCCTGTTTTACCTCTTTACAAATTTACCAAGATAAAGTATAATGAATTCATCTGAAAGAGGGAGGGGTTTTCCATCGTGAAAAAGATTTGTCTGGTATTATTTTCTATAATGATGATGCTTATGGTTGTCGGCTGCGGCAGCAGCGGCCCGAAAAAAATGGTCATCGGTCTGGACGACAATTTTGCTCCTATGGGCTTCCGCAACGAAAAGAATGAGATCGTCGGCTTTGACATCGATCTGGCAAGGGAAGCCTGCAAACGTGCCGGCATGGAAGTAACCTTTAAGCCTATCGACTGGAGCGCCAAGGAAGCGGAACTGAACGGCAAACGTATTGATGCCATCTGGAACTGCTTCACCATCAACCCGGAACGGGAAAAGGTGATCCAGTTCTCCAAACCGTACATCAACAACTGCCAGGTCGTAGCAGTACCGGTAGCGTCCAAAATTGAAACCCTGGCCGACCTGAAAGGCAAAGTGGTAGGCGTGCAGGACGATTCCACCGGCAGCTACCTGCTGGACGGCAAGTATGCCGATATGCGCAAAGGCCTCAAAGAATACAAAAAATATCCTGATTTCGCAGCAGCATTCCTGGATATCGACTCCGGCCGTCTGGACGCGCTGGTTGTTGACGAGATCCTGGTTCGTTATTACATGAAGAAGGCTCCCGGCAAGTACAAAGTGCTGAAAGAAGATCTGGGCAAAGAAGTGGTAGGTGTAGGCTTCCGCAAGGACGACAAGGAATTTGCGGCCCGCATCGACAAGGTTCTGGATGAAATGAAGAAAGACGGAACCTGCAAGAAGATTTCCATGCAGTGGTTCGGTACAGACATTACCCGTTACGAAGACAAAAAATAATTTTACAGAAAGTAACAGCAAGGCCGATGGTTTGTACCACCGGCCTTTGCGTGTTATTTGACGGAGCATTTTATGGACTATATTATTTCAATCATCCCCCAGATGCTGATGGGGACCGTAGACACTTTACGGCTTTTCTTTATTACGATCGTGCTGGCGATTCCTCTCGGGATCATCCTTGCGTTCTGCAGGGTTTCGCCTTTTGCGGTATTGCGCAATACGGTTGCGGCGTACGTGTACGTGCTGCGGGGCACGCCGCTGATGCTGCAGCTTTTGTTCGTATATTTCGGCCTGCCCTTCATTCCCGTCATCGGCGTCCGCCTGGACGACTTCCCGGCGGCGGTGCTGGCCTTTGTACTGAACTACGGCGCCTACTTCTGTGAGATTTTCCGCGCCGGCCTTCAGGCAATTCCCAGGGGACAGTTTGAAGCGGCAAAAACATTAGGTATGAATTACACACAGACCATGCGGCGCATCATCCTGCCCCAGGTTTTTAAAATCATCCTGCCGCCGGTGAGCAACGAAACCATTACGCTGGTAAAGGATACGTCGTTAATTTACGTACTGGCCATGAACGATCTGCTGCGTACCACCCGCAATCTGGTGCAGCGTGACTTTAACATCATGCCTTTCGTAGTGGCAGCTGTATTTTATCTGGTGATGACGCTGGTCCTTACGTACGGATTCAATAAACTGGAAAAACATTTCGCAAGATGGGACTGAGCCCGGAAGAAAGACAGCCTGGCGAAAGGTCGCGGGCCTTGGCGGCCTGCGGAAGTAAGTGAAATAACTGCGGAGTAGATTATGCGTAAGATAGAAGCTAAGAATGTTTGTAAACGATTTGATGAACTGGAAGTACTGAAAGGCATCGACATGACCGTGGACGAAGGAGAAGTCGTTGCCATCATCGGTCCTTCCGGCGGCGGCAAGAGCACCTTCCTCCGTTGCCTGAACAAACTGGAGACCATCAACGGGGGGACGATTCTGGTCGACGGCGAGACGCTGGTGAGTACGGATGAAAAGGGGAACGTGAATTATGCGGATGACTCCTCCCGAATCGCCTGTAAAATGGGAATGGTATTCCAGCAGTTTAATCTGTTTCCCCATATGACGGTGCTGGAAAACCTGATGGAAGCGCCGGTGCATGTGCAGAAGCGGAACCCGGCGGAAGTGCAGAAGGAAGCGGAAGCCCTGCTGGAAAAGGTAGGCCTTTTAGATAAACGGGACCAGTATCCACTGCGGTTGTCCGGCGGGCAGCAGCAGCGTGTGGCCATTGCCCGGGCCCTCTGTATGAATCCGGACATCATGCTTTTTGATGAACCCACCTCTTCCCTGGACCCGGAACTGACCGGCGAAGTATTAAAGACCATGCGCAACCTGGCGGAAGACCATATGACCATGGTGGTGGTGACCCACGAAATGGGATTCGCCCGGGAAGTGGCGACAAAAGTTTTATTCATGGCAGACGGATACATACAGGAGCAGGGAGCGCCGGAAGAAATTTTTGAACACCCGAAGAATGAAAGGCTGCAGAGTTTCCTGAAGAGCATTTTAAAATGAATTGTATGTAAGTTGGCATTACAGAGTTCTCAAATCGAAAAAACGGACAGGACGCGTTTAAAGAACTATAATGTTGCAATTCGGGAGGTTTCCTGATGAATGAACTGGAAAATAAACGAAAAAAACTGGAGCAGATATTAGAAGACATGGGAAACGTGGCCGTTGCTTTCAGCGGCGGCGTGGATTCTTCCTTCCTTCTGGCCGTGGCTGCGCGGATGTATCACGTAAAGCTGATTGCCGTGACCGCTTCTTCCATAAGCTATGCGGAACATGAGAAGGACGATGCCCGGCGCTTTGCCCAGCGCATGGGCGTGAAACACCGTTATCTGGATATTGACCAGATGAGCATCCCCGAATTCGTGGCCAACGGGCCGGAACGCTGCTATTATTGTAAAAAAGCGATATTCAACGCCATTAAAACGTTTGTGGCAGAGGAAGGATTTACCAATGTGGTGGACGGAAGCAATGCAGATGATGTAAAAGCATACCGCCCGGGCGCAAAAGCGCTGTCTGAAATGGGGATCCGGAGTCCGCTGCAGGAAGCCGGCCTGAGCAAAGCGGAAATTCGCAAACTGAGCCGGGAAATGGGCCTGTTTACGGCATCCAAGCCATCTTATTCGTGTCTGGCGACCCGCGTCCAGTACGGTGAGTCCATTACACCGGAAAAGCTGGCGCGGATAGAACAGGCCGAAGAGTTTCTGACAAAACTGGGTTTTACCCATATCCGGGTACGCAGTTACGGTACGCTGGCCCGCATTGAAGTGGAGCCCTCCCAGATTACTCTGATGGCACAGGTAAACACCCGTAACAAGGTCATCGCTCGGTTGAAGGAACTGGGTTACAATTATGTGACGCTGGACCTGGCCGGTTTCCGTAGCGGCAGCATGGATGCGACTCTGGCAAATAACCGGCAGAATTGCTGAAGCAACAAAATACTAAAGGAAGAAAACCAGGCCAAAAATCCAAACTAAACTAAAACTAAAACAAAAATCAAAACAAAAAATCAAAACAAAAATAAAAACAAAAAACTCCGTTGTCCTTACCGGATAACGGAGTTGTTTTTATTTGGCAGCGCCAATGGGAATTGAACCCATGATTTCGCCTTGAGAGGGCGACGTCTTGACCTCTTGACCATGGCGCCGGATGATTGCGTAATTATTATACTACAAATTACCCAAAAGTGAAAAGCCTGTCAGTAAAAAAAATACCGCACGCAATAGCATGCAACATTATTCTGCTAAAACGTTTGAATAAAAAAATGGCTCCGGGACTAGGGCTCGAACCCAGACAAGAAGATCCAGAATCTCCTGTGCTACCATTACACCATCCCGGAGTGAGTACTTTCATATAATAGCGCAATAGTAAAAAAATGTCAATAGTTTTTTATAAATTACAATAAACATTTTTTGTTTGTATGAGTTTCCGCAAGAGCTGCAGATAAAACGCAGCAGACTTACAGAAGTCTTTGCCGTTTATTTTCGGTTCACGGTCCTTTTTCTGTTTACGTTTCTTTGCTTTCTTACCGTACTGCCAGCAATACGATGGTTTCGGTATCCGGGAAGTCCGCCAGTTCCATATCCAGCACGGCCAGAACCTGCTCACGGCTGGCAAGACCGGAAAGATCAAGCTGCTTTTCACCGTAAAAAGCAAATAAGCCCGGCAGCTGTCCGCCTGTCGTACCAAACTCTGTTGTATCTTCCAGCAGCAGGCAGAGGTTTTCCTGTAAGGCCGCTTTCGATGTGATTGTGGCTCCCAGTCCTTCCCGCTGCAGGCAGACAACACCGTTCCGGTCCAGTACCCGGACCTTGTGCTTCTGCGCGGAAAAAAGACCCAAAACTTTTTCTGTATAAGGTCCGTCAAATACATGCCACTTGCCTGTCGCCGCAGCTTCCGTCACTTCCTGTTCCGGTATGCCCATGGACTGTGCGGCGATGGTCCGCAGTTCATCCATTCCCAGCGCCCTGACAGGGCTTTCGCTTTTGCGAAGCTCCGAAGCGCCCATAGCGACAGCCCGCAACGTGCTGCTCTTTTTGTCAATTTCAATGGAAATTTCTACCGTAGCTTCTTTGGCACCGGCCCGTAAAACCTGTTCCATGGCATCGTGACGGATGGCACGGATGTCCTGCTCCGTGGGGTTGACGACAGTACGCTCCACGACTTCCCGCACCATGGCCATGGCGACGCCGATGGTAGAGATGATGGGGGCGTTCTTCACGATTTTCCACCGTAGGTTCATGGCTTTGCCAAGATACGGAACGATTACCCCGGCGCTGCCTCCTCCGCCCGCCAGACAGAGGATGGAGGGGGACAGTTCATATTCTTTGATCAGTCTGCTGACAAGCTTTCCGATTTTTTTTGCCGCCAGTTTCAGGGCTTGTCCGGCCGCTTCTTGTGCAGTGCAGTCTATTGCGTCGCCCAGCGCCTGCCAGGCAATGCAGGCGCTTTCCCTGTTGCCTTCCGCGTAATCACCGGCCGGAACGTAGCCTGTTAAATTAGCGGCCCCTGCCAGTGTCAGGGAAACTCGTTTCCCGTCCGCGCCTTCTACAACCGCATATGCTTCATCGTCATCAGCGCAGGGAGAAACCAGCTTCAGCTGCGGCCGGGTCAGCGCATCTGAAAAAACTTCATAGGCCAGGCCTGCAATGTGGGCACTGCGGGGCCCCACGTCTGTAATTTTCCCGTTTTCCACCCGGATCATGCTGCCGCCCGCTACACCCAACGTACGGACGTCCAGGGAGGAAAGATAGGTCTTGTGGCCGCCTACCTCGCCGTAGCGCACCATAACGCGCCCGTTCTTTACTACGGAAATATCCGTGGAGGTTCCTCCTGCTTCCAGAAAAATGCCGTCTGAAAGCCGTTCGTACATCAAAACGCCAGCAACTCCGGCGGCCAGTCCTGACAGCATGGTCAGAATCGGGCGGCGCCGCACTTCCTCTGCCGTCATCACGCCGCCGTCACAGCGCATGATCATCAGGGAAGCGGGGATGCCGGAACGCCTGACACAGGCTTCGGTCATATCGGCGGTCTCCATCATCCTGGGGATCAGGCTGCCGTTGATTACAGCCGTGCGGGTCCGCACACGGAGTCCGTAAAGCTTGGAGACTTCATGTCCGCCCGTTGCATAGAATCCTTTCTTACGCGCCAGTTCCATGACAATCTTTTCATTGGATGGATCGTCTACGCTGTAAGGTTCCGTTGCCACGATCACTTCGGCCCCGGCGTTTTTCAGTTCTTCTATTTTTGCTTCTATTTCCGGCTGTGCTGCTGCAGCGTCCGCGGCTTTCACAAAAGCGTGAAAAGTCTTCAGTTCTTTTCCCTTTGCCAGCGGAATATTACCGGTGTTGCTGACGGCTTTGGCTCTTCCTGCCTCGAAACCGCTGCCCATGGCCAGGATGCCTGCCGCTGCCACATCGCCTTCCAGCAGCGCATTGGTTGCCTGGGTCGTTCCGTGGGCGATAAAAACCACTTCTTCCGGCGCGATGTGATTACGTTGCAGGATGTTCTGCAATACCGTAATGATACCCGCTGCCACGCCTTCTTCTGAATTATGTGTGGTGGGCAGTTTTTCCCGGGCGACGATGGCGCCGGTATCATTATCGATGGCTACGGCATCGGTGAAAGTACCTCCCACGTCGATGCCGATCCGTATCCGTCTCATTGCTTGTTCCTCCTTCGGCTGTTGCAGCGTCTTGCACAGTTGTCGCATAAATGAACTGGTTCCGTGTTTTCGCAGTTGCTTCCCGTTTACTGCGTCAGCCAGACATAAGCCAGCATCAGGAGGCACATGGCCCAGGCATACGGCAGGATTTTTTTCATTATGACGTCCGTGTCCACGCCGGTATAACCGCTGATCCAGGAATTGTGGGAATTGGTGGGATCGGCCAGACCCTGCAGGTAACCGACGGCGATGAACATCCCACACAGTGCGAGGGGCGGAATGAGTTTAAGCCCGGTGAGGATGGCCGCAATGCCGGCGCCCATGCCGTACATGTTGAGAGGCCCCCGGTACAGGGCAGCGGGGGCGAACAGGGCAAAAAAGAGAAGCAGCCCATCCAGGGTCGAAGGCAGGGCGGATGTGATAACAGGCTGCAAAACAGCAACGGATGCCGGATGGATGGCTGCCGCAACCAGCATGCCGATGCCGATGAACAAAAACAGTACGCCGGCCACGTCCTGGATACCTTCCACAAAAGCGCCGGCCAGTACATTGACGGTTTTCCGGGGGCAGACTGTCAGCGTTGCATACAGGGAGGCCATGATAAAACCGAACAGGGCAGCGGCCACCGGATCGATTTGATTCATCATGGGGAGGCCGAGGCCGTTTGTGAGCCGGAGGATCACAATGACAGCCAGGGGAAGCACCGGGGCGATCAGCGCGGCGCCGGGCAGTTCTTTCTTTTTCCAGATTAAACCTTCGGGCTGGCTGGTGAAAATGCCGGCCAGCGCCTGCAGCAGGCTTACCGGAAGCGTAACGAGCCCCGATATAATATCTTTTAAAGCAGCGCACAACGTATTATTTCCTTCGCTGTCGGCCGGAATATTTTTTACGATATAAAAACAGGTCACCAGCGCGGCAATGAACACACCCGGCAGATAATACTGCAGGGCCGCTTCACTGCCGAAAATACCGATATACGTGCCGTACCCGGCAATGTTGGCCATGCCGCCCGTGCAGATTCCCAGCAGGAAAAGCACGGAAGCATCGAGGGAGGAAATGCCTACGCTGGTCATGATAGGAAGGGTAATGGAACCAATCATGATAACAGGACCCAGCCCGCTCATGCCGGAAAATACAAAAAACGTGGCCGCTGTAAGCAGGAACGCAATAGAGACGGGCTGGTCCCCTGAAAGCTCTGCCGCTTTTTTGATGATGGTGTCGGAAATTCCGGTCTTTTGGATCACCCGGGCAAACATGGCGCCAAAGATGACAAGGGCAATGGGAGACGCCAGGCGGAGCGCTCCTCCCAGCAGTACATCGTTGAGCCAGGCAACGAAGGGCATCCCGGCCACAAAAGAAATCCAGACAGCCATCAGCGGAAGCGCCAGCAACGTAGGAAGCAACCGCATCACCATCAGTAAGGCGAAAAGTATGAACCCTGCTAATAAAATAATTCCTGTAACCGTCATAGTGTGTATCTCACAAAGTAATAAACTATTCTATAAAAAAAATGTTTTGCAGGAAGTGTCTGCAAAACAATTTTAGCGCATTTTGAAAGGCAAAACAAGATAAGAGCAGAAGCAAAATGTTTGTTTTGCCATATGTGTAAAGTGTACGAATTCCCATCAGCATTTTTTAGCTCTTTTCGCTTTTCTTTTTAAAGAAACTGTGTTACAATAAATTCGAACATTTGTTTCAAAACAACTTGAGGGAAGAGCTGGTTCCGGAGAACAGAATCAGGGAAACGCAACGGAAAGGAAATAAACCGTGACCGGAGTATCGCACAGCATCGTCACCTTTGCCACACTGTATGTAGCGACACATAACGTATTCATCGCCGGCAGCGCCATGCTGGGCAGCCTGTTTCCGGACAAGTCCGAAGGCTTGTTCTGGCAGTCCGCCCACCGCTCCTGCTCCCACTGGTTCGTTCTGTATGTAGCGGCGCTGGCCTTTTTCTGGACGCCGGACGCGCTTACTGCGACGGGGATGCAGTTGTGGCAGGCGGGAATCTTGTCCATGATGCGCCGATTCCTTTTCTGGTTCGCCGCCGGAGGCTTGTTCCATATATTGGAAGATGCAATCTGTGGCCCGATCCCGGTGCTGTATCCGACGAAACGGATAACCGTGCTGCCCCGCCTGTTCAAGGTAGGCTCGGTGGGAGAATGTCTCTTTGTCATAGCGTATTGCGCGGTTCTGTATTTGATTGCAGGAAAATTCAATGCGGTACGTGTGATGTTATAATCAGGATGCATCAGGTTTTTTTACACATAATAATTTTCGGGATTTCAAACTAACAGAGATTATCCATGCTATAATATAACAAAGGAAAATATATTATATTAGTTTCTCTTGTAAGAATGTACCGCCATTCTTATCAACAGATAGAAGAAGCTGTTAATTTTTCATGAGGAACATCTTATTTTTTACACTGACACCATCAGATCGGAGACAACACTATGCACCAATATTTATTTCATATAGGCGACTTCCCCATACGCATGTATGGGCTGATGCTTACCCTTGCGATTTTTATGGCCACCGGCACGGCGTATTTTCTGGCGCGGCAGGACGGACGCTGGCACGAGCACGTGCTGGATATTGGCATTTACGGTGGCTTTGCCGGGCTCATCGGCGCCCGCCTGTGGGATGTTTTTTTCTTTGACTGGAGTTATTATCAGGATCACCTGCTGGAGATTCCCTTTGTGTGGCAGGGCGGCATGGCAGTGCAGGGCGGCATGCTGGGCGGACTGGTTACCGGCATTGTCTACTGCAAGCTGCACAAGATTGACTGGCTGGCGCTGGCGGATATCGTCTGCCCGGCCATGATTTTAGGGCAGGCGGTAGGGCGTATGGCCAACCTGCTGAACGGCGATGCCTTTGGCGCGCCTACCGGCGGGGACTTCGGCATCATTTACCCGGAAGGGACCCTGGCCCGCGCTACGTACGGAACCCAGCCTCTGTGGCCCGCGGAAGTGTGGGAAGGCCAGCTGGACGTGGTGGTCTTTGCACTGCTGCTGGTGTTCCGCGCCTTTCCCCATGCCAAGGGGCAGGCCCTGTGCCTGTACGGGTTTTTATATTCGCTGGAACGTTTCTGTCTGGAATTTCTGCGGGGTGATTACGCGGAACCCTGGCTTCTCGGCCTGACCAGCGCCCAGGCTACCAGCGCCGGTTTCATGCTGGTATGCCTCGCGTTCTTCCTGTACTTCGGATATCTGGCGAAAAATGACCCGGCCCGCGTGATGCTGCCGGGCAGCGCGGCGGAACCGGGACAGGTTGCGGCAGGAAGTGAAACGGATAAGGAAACACCCAGGCAAGGAAAGACCGCAAAGAAAAAGTAAGGAATAAAAACGAATAAGCGTGCAGGGATTGAACAAAACACGTACGGTTTTGTGAAACCCTGCACGCTTACTTTTTTTACACCATTACCATTTCGGTGGGAAGTAACGGCTTTCCAGTTTATTTTCAGCCGATGTGATGACCCAGCCCCGGCCCGGTACGACTTGCAGGTTTGCGATGCCTTTGAAAACCTGTACGATGTTGGTTTCCGGAGTGGAATCTTTCGCAGTCAGTGTGTACTCGATGGCGGTCATGTCAGGGCCGTCGGCCACGTTCACCGCATCCGTGATCACGCTGCTCACCGTGGTGGTGAATCCGTTACAGAAGGTGCCGAAATCGCCGAAGGCGTTTTTATAGCTGTCGCCTAAAAAGCTCCAGGCCCGCCGCATTTCTTTGTTGGTGATGCACTCATGGTAATCCATCAGAACTGCCCGGGCGGTTTCCCGGGACCCCAGCACTTCACGGCTCAGCCGTTTCCCGGTTCCACTGTCCAGTCTCCAGGAGCCGTTTATTCGTTTCATAATGGTGGAACATTCAAAGGTCTGCACCACAATCTGCCGGTCGTTTTCCCAATCTTCCGCTTTCAGCAGGTAAAACACTTCCAGTGTGTCGGGGTCCCGCTGCAACTGACGGATGTTGCTGGGACGGCTGGTGATTGTGGTCTTGTAGCCCTGTACAAAATTTTCATAGCTCCTGAAACTGTTTTTATAATCTTCGGTCAGTATGTCCCAGGCCAGCCCCGGCTCCCCGTCGGTTATTTTGTGATGGAAATATTCCAGCGTTGCGGCGGGGCTCATCCCCGGAGGGAAGGTGTTGGACGGAGGTAAACCGCCGTACGGATTGGCGGAGGCCGGCAGGCAGCAGGTAAATGCAAGAACCATTGTCAGTACAAGTAAAAGAATTTTTTTCATGGGGAGCGCTCCTTTCAAAATGAATTCTTTTATACCATTTAACTGTTCAATAGAATTATATCACGGGTACAATTTTTAAAACAGAATCTGTTCCACAATTTTTACAGAATATAAAAAGCCGTTACTATCATCACAATGCTTCGAAGCGGATCGGAAACGTGATAACAAGTAACGGCTTTATAGTATTCTGTTACTGATTTGAAATTATCCGCGATAATAATAGAAGAAAGTCATGGCCACGTTGACGATCATGGCGCCGCACATGGGAATGAAGGTGCGTTTGATCAGGTCAAAGGGCGATACGTTGCCCATGCCGGACGCCACTACGATTACGGCGGTGATGGGAGAGCAGGTACGGGCGATGGAAGCCGCGAAGTGCATCGGCAGCAGAAACAGCACCGGTGCGATGCCGCTGGCTTTGGCTACCGCCGGGGTCAGGGCGGCAAAGGCGAAGAAGGGCGCGTTGCCGGAACCCATTACGATAGAAGATATCGCAATGATCGCAACCATGACGACCATCATCATCATGGGGGAGAAGCCTGCGCTCTGGCTGCCCTTAATCAGGGTGTTGATGACGCCCATGCTCATTAAGCCCTGGGCAAAGACCTGACCGGCTACGATCAGGGTCACCACGTTGGCCATCTGCATGCCCATGCCGTCGAAGAAGGCCTGCACGCCGTCGAAAACGGTCTTCAGGTTGCGGGTGCGGATGAATTCCGCGATCATACCTACGGCCAGACCGATCATCATGGCGTTGATGATGTTGACTTTGATCCAGGTGATCCACAGGGGGCTGAAGCTCAAAATCAAAGCCAGTGGAACGATAGGAAGCAGTGCGTAAATGGCTGGCGCGTTGTCTGCCGGGTCGTCGGATTTGGCGTGGTCCACATCCATGGGAACCACAACGTGCCCGTCCCGTTTGTCCAGATATTTCTGGGAGAAGAAGAACAGGGTGCCCACCACGAAGAACGCTACGATAACGATGGGAACCTGGTAGTTGGTCCAGTAGATAACGGGATCCAGCCCTGCGGTTTCTGCGGACAGGATCGTACCGGTGTCGCTGGGACTCCAGTCAAAGCAGAGGGTGGAAGCGACCGCGGCGGTGGCAGCCAGACGGCTAACACCCAGGCCGACCAGGATGGGGAATACCGTAACCATCAGCAGCATGGCCAGGCCGGACGCGGAGTTGATGCACAGGCCGATGCACAGGCCCAGTACCCAGCTCAGAGATAATACCAGATACGGCGATTTCAGTTTCAGTAAAGGTTTGATGGTCATACGGACCAGCGCCCGGGATGCGCCGATCTTATCCATGTACTTGGCAAATGCGCCCACGCACATGATGTTCAGGCCCAGTTTGGCCGCCCGGGAAGAAAGGGTCTGGCTCATGAAATGGAACGTATCGAACAGGATGGAACCGGTGCTGGCTTTGGGCGCCAGAATCTGCCCGTAGCCGAAGATGACGGCGGTGTACATGAGGATGAAACCGCCGATGACCAGAACCGGCTGGGGTTTGTATTTTTTATAAATCAGGTACGCAACCCAGAATGTAATTAAAAATGAGATAACTAATGCCATTAGGGAAACCTCCAGTTTACTGTTTTGCTGCCAGGCAGAGGATGTCCAGTGCCCACTGGCAGGTCATATATAAATCGTCTTCCAGCAGAATTTCATCAACGGTGTGGACATTGGTCATGCCGGTGCCCAATACGGTACAGGGAATGCCGAAGCCGTTGAAGTGGCTGCTGTCGCTGCCGCCGCCGGTGGCGGTGATGTCTACGTTGAGCCCCAGGTTTTCTGCCGCTTTGGCTGCCAGCTGGATTACCTGGCTGTCTTTATCCAGGCAGTACGGCTTATAGGAAGGTTTCACTTCCACGTCGACCGGCACGCCGGCTTTTTCTCCGCCTTTTTTGTAAGCTGCCACAATATCGGCTGTCAGTTTTTCCAGCTTTTCCGGATTGCGGCTGCGGCAGTCCATGGCAATTTCTACCAGGTCCGGTACGATGTTGGTAGCGGAACCGCCGTGGATGATGCCGATGTTGCAGGTGGTTTCCTCATCAATGCGGCTGGTGGGAACGTCCATTAAAATCTCCGCCGCTTTCTTAATGGCGTTGATGCCTTTTTCCGGGGCTACGCCTCCGTGGGCGGTCTTCCCGTGGACCTTGGCAAAAATTTTATTCTGCCCGGGGGCCGCGAAGATGATCTTGCCGGGGCGTCCGCTGGAATCCAGTGCGTACCCGATATCGGAATGCAGCAGAGACCTGTCCAGATTTTTTGCACCGGCGCAGCCCTGCTCCTCGCTGACAGAGAAAACGACCTGGATATCCCCGTGGGGCAGGTTTTGCTCTTTCAGGCAGCGCAGGGCTTCCAGAATGGCGACAACGCCGCCTTTATCGTCGCCGCCTAAGATGGTGGTGCCGTCGGATTTGATGACGCCGTCTTCAATATGCGGTTTAATGCCGGCGCAGGGATTGACGCAGTCCATGTGGGCGTTCAGCAGGATGCGGGGCGCGCCCGCAACATTGCCTTTAAAATCCGCAACCAGGTTGCCGGCGGTACCGTTTAAGGCTTTGGCCGACTGCATGTCTTCCGTAACCTTGCCGCCTAATTCTTCCAGCCGTTTTTTCAACAGGTCGGCTACTTCCCGTTCGCCCAGAGAGGGGCAGGGGATTTGAATCAGTTCGAAAAATTCATCTAATACTCTTTGCTTGTTGATGGTCAATGTAATGATCCTCCTATGTCAGTGTGTTAAATTCCCCTCATAAAATAAAAGCAGGATGTCAGATTTCCCCTCATCCATCACGATGTAATCTGCTGCCGGTTCCCGCTGATTCAGAATTCAGCTTTTTCTTTAAAGGCGGTGCCCCATACTGTATTTTTCAGTACGGCGCCTTTCAGGTTGGCCTTATCCAGCATGGCGTTTTCAAACACTGCTTCTGTAAAATCGCCGTTGGCTAAGCGGGCTTTCCCCAGTTTGGCACTGGAAAAGTTTGTGCGTTGTGCCTTGATGCCGCTGCCGTTGATTTCGTACAGGTTGGCTCCGGTAAGGATGCTGTCTGACAGGTCGGCCTCGAACATCCAGCTGTAGGAAAAGTTGGCAAAGGTCAAATCGGTTCTGCGCAGATCCGCTTTATCAAACGTGGCTTCCTGAAATATTCCGTTGCAGGCTGTCAGGCCTGTCAGCGTGGCGCCGCGGAAGTCGGTCCGGAAAAAGTTACCGCCGGTCAGGTCGGCATTCTCCATAACGGCATGGCCGAAATAGGCATACGGTGCTTCCGCGTTCTGCAGATTGGCATCCGTCAGCCTCGCTTCCGAAAAGGAGGCCCGCTTCAGATTGCAACCCTGCAGGTTGGCCTTGTCCAGGACGGTGCGCTCCAGCCTGGCTCCCTTCAGGTTTGCAGATTGAAGGTCTGCACCTGTCAGATCCAGTCCTGTCAGATCGGCGCCGCTTAAATCAGCATGGCGTAAATCCGCGTTGGGGCAGTTCTGCCCACTGCGTATGGCAGCCACATCGGCGGCGCTGTATGCTTCCGCCGCAGGCTGGATCATACAGGCTGTAAGGAATGAAACGGTTATGGCAGAAAAAAATAATGTAGCGTTTTTCATATATGCCTTTCTTCACAACATGCGTTGGTGATGCGGACAACTCCCGTCATCCGCAGGTTATGTTTGCTGAAACTTGTTTTCGCAGCGGAACGTTCCTTATGCTTCGCTGATTTCTTTCACAAATTCCGCCGGGTCGTCGGGAAGCTGTTCCCAAATCTTCCAGGGCTGGCAGTCGGCAAAATCTGCCGGTTTAAATTCACTGCCGGTCAGGACGATGATACAGCGGGCCCCGATGGCCGCGGCACATTTTGCATCGCTGGGAGTATCGCCGATCATGATGATCTGGGACGGATCCTTTACCAGCCCGTCCACCAGCAGGCGGGTGTATAAAATTTTGGACAGTTCGTTCCGGTCTTCAGACAGATCGCCGTACGCGCTGTGCCGGAAGTCAAAGTACTGCGGGATGCCGTATTCCGTCAGTTTTTCCCTGGCGGCGTTCGCGGTGTTGCCGGTTAACAGCAGGTTGGTGATCTCCGGCACATTGCCGCCGATGTATTGCAGCGTTTTTTCTACGTTGGGCATCAGCCGGCCTTTGTGCTGCTTCAGGTTTTGCTTCAGGTACATTTCGTATTTTAACAGTAAGGAAGCAGCCCAGCCGCTGGTACAATGGCCTTTGATATCCGTAACGATCTCCTTGATGATGGACGAATCGGTACAGCCTGCCAGTGTATGTTTGAACACATATGGCTCTTTTCTGTAAAAATAATCGCAGATGGCTTCCTGCAGCGCGTCGTAGCCTGCACGGTTGGTCAGTAATAAAGTGCCGTCAATATCCCAGGCCAGGTATAACATAAATGTTCCTCCGCTTATGTGCAGTTTACTTTAGTTATATGTATCACCATATAATTTTACTCTATCGGCCGGTATAATGCAAATAAATACTTTCATGCAGGCACGTAAAATGATATAATTATATAAACAGCAACGTGTATTTGTTGTCATGCGCCTTATGGGCAATGAGATTTTCAGACCGGAACGAGGAGAAATATATGAAATTTGTCAAGCTTTATGAATTGAAGATTTTTACTGCGGAAGATGTACTGTGCGGCGATGAGCCCTTTTACAAGGCGCTGTTTAAAGAAGCGCGGCGTCTCGGTCTGGGCGGCGGTACGATGATCCGGGCCGACGCGGGCTTTGGAAGGCAGGTCCGGGGCAACGACGGACGGGCCGTTCCTTACTTTTTCAGCGGGAGCTATAACCTGCCGCTGATCATTGAACTGGTGGATACAAAGGAAAAGCTGGCAACCCTGTATCCGTTCCTGGAAAAAAATGGCGAGAAACATTTCATGGCGGTGATCGTGCCGCTGACGGCGCTGCATACGAAATATGTGGAAGAAAACGGCGCAAAGCTCGACCGGGTGCCGTTGCCTTTAATGGACGAGCCGGACTGCTGAGGGGGATTCCTTGCCAAGTGCAGAGGCATAGTATATAATTGGAACGGAGACAGAAAAAAGCGTTTTTGCGTTTGTAATGTTTGCAATGATGGAGGGAAGAAACATGGCGGAAGAAACGAAAGAGAAAATCACGGTAATTGATGATAAAGACCGGGAGGAAGAAGCGCTTTCCCTGTGCAAATGGGCGGCTGCCCGGGCCGGCGTCATCGTGGTGGTTCCCGGACTGGGAACGCTTTCCACGGTAGCCAATGATATTTATATGATTATGAAGATCGGTTCCGTATATGAAGAAAAGATTACGGAAAAAGCAGCGGTAAGCCTGCTGGGTTCCATGGGTACGGTATTTGCCGGTGGCAAGCTGGCAACGCTGATCCCCTTTGCCCCGCTGCAGATCCCGCTGGCCATAGGCATGACCTATGGGCTGGGGCGCGTGGTGATGGAATGGATCAAGGCCGGTAAGCCGAAGGATATGAGCGCCTTCAAGAAAGTCTATGATGATGCCGTAAAATACGCAAAGGAAAATATCGATATCTTTAAGAACGACCCGGACAAGGATAAACCCCTGGGCGATGAAAAAAAGAAATTTGATGTATGACGTGCGTATGGTTTCTGTTAATAATCAGCTGTAAAGATACAGCGTTTGGAGGTTTTGTAATTTGAATTTCGAAGTGTTCCTGTTCTTGTTGTTTATGTCGTTTGTCAGCTTTGCAGTGGGCGTTATCGTGTGGGTGGCGGTGGTCCGCTTCTTCGGCAGGGGAACCCAGACCGCAAAAGTATTGAGCTGGGTTTTGATCCCTGTACTGGTTATGGCCTACAATTTCCTGATCATAACCGCAGGGAAGTGGCGGTATCTGGTCGGCTTCCTGCCGATCGCGCTGATCATCGGGTACGCGCTGTACTACCGGTTCGGCAATCACGGTACCTATATTGAACCCCAGGCGAAACCGGAATCGGATTTCCAGCGTCGTGAAAGTGCCAAGTCGAGACGTATCCGCGAAGCGCGGGAAAAGCGGGCGGCAGAGCGCGAGCAGCGGAGGCATGGCAAACCGAAAGAGAAAATGAACAACGCCGGGGAAAATGTTCCGAAGTAAAAGTTTCGTTTCAGGCGGCGCTGCCTGATACACAGAAAAAAGAAAGAAGGGAGCTACATGTTTAAAAAAATCGTTGTACCTGTTGACGGTTCGGAAAGCGCCTGGCGCGCACTGGAACAGGCTGCTGTCCTGGCAGGGAAGTTTGACGGGGAACTGCTGGTCATGACGGTCATCCAGCCCTATAATAATGCGGCGCTGCTGGCGGTCCCGCTGGATCACAATATCATCAGCCAGAGCAATGCGGATCTTGAAGAAGTGGGAAAAGAAATACTGGCCCGTGCGCGGGAAAAAGTGGCAGAAGACGGTTTTACCGGGAAGGCTGATTACCGGATCGAACTGGGGCATCCTTCCGAACGGATCCTGTCCATTGCCAAAGCGGAAAAAGCAGATGCCATCGTCCTGGGAAGCCGAGGCCTTTCCGGTATCGCGGAATTTTTCCTGGGAAGCGTCAGCACCAAGATCTCCCAGTATGCCAACATCCCGGTTTTGATTGTAAAATAATGAAGCCTGCGCGGGGATAATAAATTTTCAAAGTGTCCGCGTCGTTGTGGAGAAAATTTGTGAGGACACGGTACGTTGCAGGAAAAATGAAAACAGCAAAAAATAAAAGGCAGCGCCCCATGTTTGGGGAACTGCCTTTTTCTTTATCCGTTCGTTTCAGAACATATGCTTTTTCCACAACCAGAAACCGGCCAGCAGGCTGACCACGCAGGCCATTGCGACAACGATGTAGAAACCGTTGGCAAACTCTGCAAAAGGTACCGGTACGTTCATGCCCCACAGGCCGGAAATAAAGGTGGGGATGGCCAGGATGATGGTGACCGAAGCCAGAAAACGCATCACCAGGTTCAGGTTATTGCTGATGATGGAAGCGAACACTTCCATCATGCTTTGCAGAATGTGGCTGTACATCTCAACCATTTCGATGGCCTGCTTGTATTCGACGATTACGTCGTCCAGCAGGTCTTCGTCTTCTTCATACAGCTTGATCAGCTGTTGTGTCTGGGCCGTGGTGCGCAGCCGCAGTAGTTTTTCCGTTACCATGTAGTTGCTGCGCAGGGACGTGGTAAAATAGGTCAGGGATTTCTGCAGGTCCAGCATGCTGAACAGTTTGGAATTTTCCATGGCCTGGCGCAGGTGCTGTTCCAAGTCATCCGTACGCCGTATGATGTTACGGATATATTTCAGATATAACGTAGCGGATTTATACAGGATCTGGAACAGGAACCGGGTCTTCTTGTACGTGCTGAACGTTTTGTACGTGCCGGCATTGAACCCGGAGGTGACGGCATTGCTTTCCAGACAGACGGTCACGATCACGTCTTTTGTGACAATGATGCCTAACGGCATCGTGTCATAATCTTTATTGCTGCGGAAAAAAGGAATGTCGATGACGACCAGGAGCTGCTCTTCGTCAATTTCCGTACGGGCTTTTTCTTCCCGGTCCAGAGCAGCCGTTAAAAAGTCCCGGGAAATCTGGGTGGCGTTGGCGATCTCGTCGATTTCTTCATCCGAGGGCGCGACGATATCGATCCAACAGCCTTTTTCCATATCTTCGATGTCGAATTCATCCACACCGGTGTTGGAGCTTTTTAAAACTTTGTACATGACCTGTTCCTCCTTTCCTGCGTGATTTCATGATTCGCCATTACGGATTACAGCGGTACTCTTCTGCAGACTGTAAGATTTAACCCGTAAGCCACGGGACCAGTAATGGCAAATCATGGAAACACTTTCCCTTATAATTAATTCATTATATACGATAAATAAAAAAAATTCTACCCCCTGTAGTGTTTATGCTATAATTATTCATGCAACTTGTGGTTGTCGGCATGTTACGGACGCATGGAAACCGTGTAGTCTGTTCCTGTGGTGTTACATGGTTACGGAGAAAGAAAATATGAATCTTTTTGATATTATAGGCCCTGTCATGATCGGGCCCAGCAGCTCGCATACGGCGGGAGCCTGCCGGCTGGGACTGCTGGCCGCCGGGATTCTGGGGGAGAGGCCGCAGAAAGCGGAAATCCTGCTGCACGGATCCTTTGCCCATACGTATAAAGGACATGGAACGGACCGGGCCCTGGTTGCGGGACTGATGGGCTGGCAACCCGATGATGCGCGCATTCCTGACGCCCTGAATCTGGCAAAGAAAGCAGGACTGGATTTTTCGTTTGTTCCGGGGGATCTGGGTACGATGGCGCATCCGAATTCTGTTCTGTTCCGGCTGACCGGAAAAGACGGAAATACCTGTGAAGTGACCGGGGCATCCATCGGCGGCGGCCAGATCATGGTCACCAATGTAGACGGCTTCCCGGTAGAACTGACCGGCGTGCTGCCGGCGCTGTTTGTGCCGCACCGGGATGAGCCCGGCGTAGTTGCGCTGGTGAGCACCATTCTGGCACAAAAACAGATCAACATTGCTTCGATGCGTGTGTTCCGCGAAGGAAAAGGGGAAACGGCGACCATGGTCATCGAATGCGATCAGGCAGTGCCGGCCGCAGTTGTCCGGCATCTGGAAGAGCTGGGACCGGTGAAGCTGGTACGGTTTGTGGATAAGGTGTCATAAAAAAACGGGGCTGCGTGTATTGGTTCGTATCCGTGCGTTGCAGTTGTAAAAACAAGTAGTATAGCAGGAGTTACCGGAAAGGGAGCTTATGAAACAGGATAAACTGGCGTGGGCGCAGCTGGTCCGCGAAGCGGAAGCAAAGCAGCTTCCATTGACAGAATATTTGCTGGAACGGAGCGCAGCGCAGCTGGAAACAGATAAAGGATCCGTTCTGGCAAAACTGGAATCTATGCTGCAGGTCATGGAGGAAGCGGTCGCCTTCGGGCTGACAGGGGTGAAATCCAACAGCGGCCTGACAGGAGGATCGGCTAAAAAGTTAAAAGAATATATCGAAACGGCAGAAACAGATACGCAACGAAGACCGGACTTACTGGGAGCCGTAGCCGGTTCGGCCGTGACGTACGCGCTGGCCGCGGCAGAAGCCAATGCAGCCATGGGCCGTATCGTTGCGGTGCCTACCGCCGGTGCCAGCGGAATTTTGCCGGGGGTGCTGCTGTCGCTGAAAGAGAACTGCGGCGTGCCCGGAAAGAAATTGGTGGAGGGACTTCTGGTGGCCGGCGTAATCGGGGAAGTCATCGCCAACCGTGCTTCCATCGCCGGCGCTACCGGAGGCTGCCAGGCGGAATGCGGCAGCGGCGCGGCGATGGCAGCGGGCGCGGTGGTCCATATTTTTGGCGGAAATGGGAAGCAGATTGGCGATGCGGTTTCCATCGTTTTTAAAAATATGCTGGGACTGGTGTGCGACCCGGTTGCGGGCCTGGTGGAGGTGCCCTGCATCAAACGCAACGCGGGAAGCGTAGTGCAGTGCCTGCTGGCCGCGGAACTGGCATTGGCCGGGGTAGGCAGTTTCATTCCGGCGGATGAAGCAATCGACGCCATGGACAAGGTGGGACGTTCCCTGCCCGGCAGGCTTCGGGAAACGGCGGAAGGCGGTCTGGCTGTTACGCCGACGGCAAAAGCCTGGACAGAAGAATATTTTAAAGGGATTCGAGGTTGACAGCTTCGTAACCCTGTGTTATAATAACTTCCGTCATTAAGCTATGTTGATGACATGGTGGGTATGGTGAAGCGGTTAACACGGCGGATTGTGGCTCCGTTACGCGCAGGTTCAAATCCTGTTACCCACCCCAATTTTTATTTAAACGTTGGGGTGTAGCCAAGTCGGTAAGGCACAGGACTTTGACTCCTGTATGCGTAGGTTCGAGCCCTGCCACCCCAGCCAGTTTTATGGTCCATTAGCTCAGTTGGCAGAGCACCTGACTTTTAATCAGGGTGTCCCGCGTTCGAGTCGCGGATGGATCACCAGAAAAAATAACTCCCGTTCTAAACGAGCGGGAGTTTTTTTATTTGATGTTGTCCAAGCGAAGTCTACTAAATTTCGCGGCTAAGTCTACCTAAAAGTAGACTTAGCGGTACTATTGACGATGTTCTGGATGAGGTGCTGAACGATGCTTAAAATCGTACCATCGCATCGGTTTAAAAAGGATTTGAAGGCAGCGCATAAGCACAGTTTTATATTGCAGATGACGTAAAACACGTAAAAAATAAAAATTATGTGATTATAATCACGTTTTTGTTAAAAATTATGTGATTTTGCGTTGACGCACCACTTCCCTGGCACTATAATTGAACTATAAGCGAAGCGGTTCTAATGAAACGGTTTGGCATAACATGGGACAGAGGAGGGGGAAGAAAATGAAACGCACCATCATGAAGGATTTGCTTGCCTGGAAAAGCTCCAAACGCAGGAAGCCGTTAGTGTTACGCGGCGCAAGGCAGGTTGGGAAAACCTGGGCGCTGGAAGAATTCGGCAGGACATTTAAAGATGGATTCGTGCGGTTCAATTTTGATAAAAACCCCGAATTTTCCCAGTTCTTCCAAACCACAAAAGATGTGCGGCGCATTCTGCAAAATCTTGCCATGGCAAGCGGGCAGCGGATCACAAAAGATACGCTGATTATTTTTGACGAGATCCAGGCGTGTGGGGAGGCGCTGAACAGCCTGAAATATTTTAAGGAAGACGCGCCGGAATATTTTGTTGCCAGCGCCGGTTCCCTGCTGGGTTTGCAGTTGAGCGGCGGCTTCCCCGTGGGCCAGGTTGATTTTCTGGAAATGGGGCCGATGACGTTTACGGAATTTCTCCTTGCCGACGGGGCGGAGAATTTCGCGGAGTACCTTGCGGCTGTGGATGAATTCGCGCCGCTGCCGGACGCGTTTTTTACGCCGCTGGCAGAAAAACTGAAATACTATTTTATAACGGGCGGCATGCCGGAATCCGTTTTGGTCTGGACAGAGGACAAGGATCCCAGAGAAGTAGACAACGTCCTGTCCGGTATTGTTTCTTCCTATGAAAGCGATTTTGGCAAACATGCGCCGGCAGAAGATGTGCCTAAGATCCGTTACATCTGGCAGTCGCTGCCTTCACAGCTGGCAAGGGAAAACAAAAAGTTTCTGTATAGCGTGGTAAAACCGGGCGCCCGGGCCCGGGAGTATGAGAACGCACTGAACTGGCTGCGGGATGCGGATATCATCAGCAAGGTCTGCCGCGTTAGCAAGCCGGGCCTGCCTTTGTCCGCTTACGACGACCTGGGCGCATTTAAAATTTATGCTGTTGATGTGGGGATCCTCCGCTGCCTTTCCCATCTGCCAGTCACTGCGTTTGCAGAGAAAAACCGCCTGTTTACGGAATTTAAAGGCGCATTGACGGAAAATTATGTGCACCAGTCGCTTAAGCGCCGCTTTGCGGTTGCGCCCCGGTATTGGGCGGACGCTACCCACGAAGTTGATTTTGTGGCGCAGCGTGAGAATGTTATCATCCCGATAGAAGCAAAAGCAGGGGAGAGCGTGACGGCGACGAGCCTGAAGCGGTATGCAAAGAATTATGGGGAACAAACGCCGCTGCTGGTGCGCCTTTCCATGAAGAACCTAAGCTATGACGGAAAACTTTTAAACGTGCCACTTTTTATGGCCGATGAACTGAACCGACTGATCGGACTGGCTTTGCAGCGGTTGTAAATTGGAAAAAGAGGAGGAGTACATGTTTCCAACCAGCTTTTTTGTGACTTTGCTGATGAAGCGAAACGCGGCAATCTGAGATTGTACCGCGCAGATACAAAACTGATACATTTGAAACAGGATAACGGTGGCAAACGAACGGCGTAAAGGAAAAACGTGATAATAAATTGCGCGCGGCGAAATTATTTACTACAATGAAAATGAGGAATTCTAACCATAATTATCATTCACCATTTTTCAGATTGTGCGAGGCAGAACGATGACGAAGCACCGGGTAATGCGAAACAATAAAATAGTGGCGGCGCGGGCGCGGCGGCGCTGGCAGCGCTGCATCCGATGGATACGGACGGCAAGTTCAGCATGGCGGCGGGCATGAGTAACAGGGTAATTGAGCAGATGTTGACCGCTTATAATTTTAATTCATATTATGATAAGAAAAATGCAATAAAAAAATCATGCAGGAGATTGTTCTTTGCGGGTTAAGCCGCAGTGTTTTTTTTAAATCAGCAGCTTTTTACGGCGGTACGGCTTTACGAATGTTTTATGGTTTGGATCGTTTTTCTGAGGATTTGGACTTTTCTTTGATGAAAAAAGAGAAAACGTTTGATTTGCTTTGTGGAGCACGGAGTTCTTTCAGCAAATAACGGAAATGTTACGGGCTGACGAATAGCAGGAAAGGGCAATCTCCAAAGCCGTATTCACAAAAGCGGGCTTGAGAAGCTGTCTTGATTACTACAATGTGCGCCACGCTTTGAAGTTATGTTGAACCGCCGTATGCCGAACGGCACGTACGGTGGTGTGAGAGGGGAGAAAAAATCTCCCCTACTCAATTTCGGAAACAGAGTATGAATGCACGTTTACTCTTGACACACCTGAAAACTAAGTTTAAAATAAAGTCGAGTTAAAAAATAAACTTAAAAAGGTGTTGCATATGACTTATATCCATCGCTCGTTGGAACGAAAATTTCTCAAAATGAGCAGCGCGTTCAAGGTTGTCATGGTAACAGGAGCAAGACAGGTCGGCAAATCAACCATGTTGAAGCATCTGGCACAGGATACCGGGCGGATCTGCGTCTCCATGGATGATGCAGACGCCAGGGATCTGGCACAGAGAGATCCCAAACTGTTTTTCCAGATGTACCCGCCTCCCCTTCTGATTGATGAAGTGCAGAAAGCGCCTGTCCTGTTTGAACAAATCAAGATCCTGTGTGACGAAAGCGATGAACGCGGCCGTTTCTGGCTGACCGGTTCCCAGAGCAAAAAGCTGATGAAACAGGCAGGGGATTCTCTTGCCGGACGGATCTGCCTGCTTAAAATGTACAGCCTGTCGGCTAAAGAAGTTGCAGACAGAGCAGACGATATCCCTTATGATTTCTCATTCCCATCCTTGGTAAAAAGAAGTCAGGGCTGTCCGGGAAACAACATCCTGGATGTTTACATGCGAATCTGGGAAGGCGGCATGCCGGATATGATATCCATGGATGAGGAACTCCGCCGCGAATACTGGAACTCTTACATTGACGCTTATCTTATGCGGGATGCGGTAGACGATAACGGAATCCAGGATACCGAAAGCTTCCGGAAGTTCTTAAGGGCGTGCGCGTCTTTTTCCGGGCAACTGGTAAACTATAATGATCTGGGCAATGCTGCAGAGGTATCCGGTGTGACGGCAAAAGAATGGCTCAAAGTCCTGCAGACGATGGGTATCGTATTTTTGCTGGAGCCGTATTACAACAACGAACTGAAACGAATGGTCAAGACGCCGAGACTGTATTTCTGTGATACGGGTTTATGCGCGTTCCTGTCGTCCTGGACCAGCCGCGATACATTGATGAACGGCGCCGCGTCCGGCCATTATCTTGAAAACTATGTGGTCGCGGAGATGCTTCGGAATGTGTCTTACGGAGAAAAGAAGATGAACCTGAATTTCTACCGTGATACAAACCAGAAGGAAATTGATCTGGTACTTGAGATGGACGGGCATCTGCACGCCTTCGAAATCAAGCGGGCTGCTTCACCGGAGAGAAAACTTATCAGGGCCTTTTCCCTGCTTGCAAAAAGCGGGAAAGAGATGGGGCCGGGCGGCATTATCTGTATGGCAGAAAAGCCGTTCCCGCTGGACGCTGTAAACAGTTTGATCCCGGTAAACCTGCTGTGATTCAGTATGCTTGTGAAAAAAATGCGGATATCCGCAAAAATTTCAGGAGGAGATGATCCATGCAGTATGCAAGAAGGCAATACATGGAACAACTGATTCATAAAAAGGACAACGGCCGGGTCAAGGTTATCACAGGTTTGCGCCGGAGCGGGAAATCCTATTTGCTTTTTAATCTGTACCAGAATTATTTTTTGGAATCGGGGGTTGGGGAAGATCAGGTTATTGGTCTTGCATTGGATGAAATCTATAATGCGAAGTATCGAAATCCGTTTGCGCTCAACAAAGCCGTAAAAGAACAGATGACAGACAACAGTAAACGGTATTACATATTTATTGATGAGATTCAGTTCGTTACTGAAGTACAAAATCCTTACGTGGATAATCCGGAAGAAAGGAAAACAAATATACATGAATGCGAAAACTGTTGAAGAAGAACAAAAAGGATAGTATAATTAGTTATCATCAATGTACGAAACCATCCGGATTCTAAAAGGGGTCGTTCCTATGAATATCAAAAAAGCAGTAATGAGTGTTCTAACCATGCTGGCAATTATGGCGACAGGTACCTGTTTTGCAGTATCGAAAGAGGATTTTGTGATTGGAAATATCCGCTTAGGGCAACCCCTTGCTGAAGTAATTGCGAAATACGGACAGCCTGTGCTTCAGGACCAGGCAAGCGAGTATTCCAGATATTATTTCGTTAAAGAAGGCAATGCGACATGGTTCCTGGTAGATACGGCGCCGGCCGGTGACAAGCCGGTATTAAGCGTAGCCCTTAACGGCGACATAACGATTGCAACAAAAGCCGGTATCAAAACCGGTTCTACCGGCGCAGAACTGAAAAAAGCATATGGAAATCCTGATGAATGCCTGGATATAAACAATAACCGTATATCTATGGATGATAAAAACTATCAGGACCCTTGTATAGTTGGATATGAAGCAGATGGATGGAGTTTACAGTTTGCCTTGAGTGGCGGGAAAGACGCAAACGAGCGTAAGGTAATGAGCATAGCCATGAGAGTAAAAAGCTGACAACTCATTAGATTATATTTTGCGGGCGTGGCGGAATTGGCAGACGCACCAGACTTAGGATCTGGCGGTTTATCCATGCAGGTTCAAGTCCTGTCGCCCGCACCAGAAAAAACACAGCCGGAACCGCAAGGAACCGGCTTTTTTACAAGACGGCGCTGTTTTTTTATATCGCGCTGTGTTAACAGGAAGGGCGGACCATGCAGATTCACGGAATACCGGTCAGGCTAAAATTAAATAGTACGATTCTGATGATTGCTTCGTTTGTGATTAGCGTTCTGGCAGGTTTGATTCTTAACCTTGCGGAAGCGGGACGTGGCGTGTACATGGTTATGTATACGGCGGGCATGGCGTATCTGAAGCTGTTGTTCCTGCTCGCGCTGCCTCTTGTCTTTCTGAATTTTGTTTCCGGCGTGATGCAGCGGCTGCAGCTGCGGTCTGACGCTTCGTCTCCTGCAAGGTTGTGGTTTTTCCACAGCATTGCGGTGATCGGCGCCGCGGTCCTTGGCCTGGCAGCGGGAGGGATTGCCGGTTTTTCGATGATCCCGGCCGCGTTTGCCGGTTTTTCCGATTTCGGTCTGCGCTGGTTCCGGCCTCTTGTTCCATGGACGTTGCTGCTGTCGGTGCTGGCCGGTGCGGCTGCGGCGAAAATCGGACCGGAGGGCGAAGAAGCCCGCAGGCTTTTCCGTTCCCTGGCCGATGTATTTGCTTTTGCCGGAACCTTGCTGCTGCGTTTGCTGCCGCTGGGTCTGTTTTTCCTTCTTTGCCCCATGGTCGGGATACGGGGACTGGCCGTACTGTGGCCCGGCGTGAAACTGGTTCTGGTGATGGCATTTTGCTGTTTTGCTTACGGAACGTTGGTTTATGGATACCAGCTGCACCATTGCGGCAAAGACTGTCCGTCTCATTTCCTGCGCAACTTCAAACCGGTCCTGCTGCAGGCCTTTACCGCCTGTTCTTCCGGTTCCGGGGAAGGGGAGGCACTGCACAGTCTGCAACGCATGGGGGTCGCAGGGGAAACAGGACGGGCTGCCTGGCACTGTGGAAAACTGCTGGGCAAAACAGGTACGGTGTTGTATCTGGGAATCGCCTGTATGCTGGCGGTTCGTTACGTTGGCATGCCGGTTTCCGTGCTTTCGGGTGTCGGCTTCTTTTTCTGGATCCTGCTGTTCTCACTGGCAGGGATGAAGCACCGTGGCAGCGGGCTGTACTGTGTGCTGGTTCTTCTGTTTATGCTGGGGCTGCCGCTGCGGGCCGCGGTTCCGCTGCTGGTGTTCGAGTGGATGCTGGACGGTTGCCGTTCGGCGCTGAATTCGGTTGCGGCGGGTACGGGGGCGTACCTGGCGGACAAGCTTGGCTGGATGAAATAAAAAAGGCTTTGCAGGTTATATGCGGGGCGGCTTTCATTCATAAATTTTTAGTTCGTAATATAAATCGGATAAAAAAGAAAAAACGCGTCTTTGCGGACAGGGTTCTCCTGTTGCCAAAGGCGCGTTTCGTTTTGTTTATATTGTTGTTTTGCAAGCCCTTTTTGGCGTGAGGTATTTTGATGCAATAAACATATATTGTGCGGCTTACCTTCAAAAGGCTGCGTACAGAAACCGGGGCAGCAGACGGTCCGGGAAACAAATCAGAATTTTTCCAGCCTGTCCCCGATCTGCCGGTACCGGAAATCTTTTGCGGCGTTCCAGAAATGTACGTTCACCGTACCGCCGCTTGCCAGCAGGTCTTTCAGTTCGGCGCTGTCCAGCAAATTGATGCGGATGACCAGCGCGATGAGGGCGTCCAGATCCAATTTTTCCAGATCCGCAACGCTGGTGATGCGGTCCGATTTGCTTTCAACGCCGCTGTGGTCCGTAACGTCAAGGGAAACAGTTTTCCCTTCCGCGTAACTGGCTACATCGGCCAGCAGCCGTTTGGTGGAATCCGGCTGGTAATAGCGGGGCGTTTTGTTCAGGGTCACTTTAAAATCTTCTGTCGGCCTGTACAGTACCTGCAACGGTTTCCCGCCGTACGGGTTTGCGTAGGTCAGCAGCGTTTCCTTTTTCGTCTCGGTAACTTCTGCTTTTGTGTGAAGCAGGCTGCACAGTTGTTCATTCAGGAGTGCCAGTAAAATATTCAAGGGTATCACCTTCCTTGATCGTATTATACCACATTTTCCGTTATTATAAAGCACCGTAAAAACACGGTTGTAATGCCGGATGATTTCACGTGTTCCGGTGACCGGACCGGTCAGAAATTCCTGTTCCGGTGAACCGGAAAGAATACAAAATACAAATATAAAATACAATGGTTGGCATTGCGGAAGAGGCGTTGATACGATATAATAAGATGAATAATATTGTAATGCCTTATTATGATATTAGATTTAAACATCAAAAAAGAAGAGAAAAGTGCAGTTCAATTTTAATGAAAAGGGGAATCAATCTATGACAAAGATGAAAACTATGGACGGCAACGAGGCCGCCGCTTACGCATCCTACGCATTTATTGACGCAGCCTGCATTTATCCGATCACACCTTCTTCTCCGATGGCGGAACATGTAGACGAATGGGCTTCCGAAGGCAAAAAGAACCTGTTCGGGCAGACGGTAAAACTGCTGGAGATGCAGTCCGAAGCCGGCGCCGCAGGCGCGGTACACGGTTCGCTGCAGGCAGGTGCCCTGACCGCTACCTATACTGCTTCCCAGGGTCTGCTGCTGATGATTCCTAACATGTATAAAATTTCCGGCGAGCTGTTGCCGGGCGTATTCAACGTGTCGGCCCGCGCGCTGGCTACCAGCAACCTGAGCATCTTCGGCGATCATCAGGACGTGATGGCCTGCCGTCAGACCGGTTTCGCCATGCTGGCGGAAGGCAGCGTACAGGAAGTTATGGACCTGACCGGCGTAGCCCATCTGGCTGCCATCAAGAGCCGTGTTCCCTTCCTGAACTTCTTTGACGGCTTCCGTACCTCTCATGAAATTCAGAAGATTGAAGTATTTGATTATAAAAATTACGAGGAAATGCTGGACTGGGATGCGGTAAAAGCGTTCCGGCAGCGGGGCCTGAATCCGGATAAACCGGTAATGCGCGGCACGGCCCAGAACCCGGACACCTATTTCCAGAGCCGCGAGGCAGTAAACAAATATTATGAAGCGGTTCCGGAAATTGTAGAAGAATACATGGCCAAAGTCAGCAAGATCACTGGCCGTGAATACCATCTGTTCAATTACTATGGCCCGAAAGACGCGGAAGACCTGATCGTAGTGATGGGTTCCGGACAGGAAACGGCCCTGAAGACTGCCGAACTGGTCAATGCGGCCGAAGGAACGAAGGTTGGCGTGCTGGCCGTTCATCTGTACCGTCCGTTCTCTGTGAAACATTTCCTGGCAGCGGTTCCCAAGACGGTAAAACGCGTGGCGGTGCTGGACCGCACCAAAGAACCGGGCAGCCTGGGCGAACCGTTATATCTGGATGTGTGCAACGCGTTCTATCAGAGCGATATCCATCCGGTTATCGTAGGCGGCCGTTTCGGCCTGGGTTCCAAGGAATTCACCCCGTCCGAAGTATATGCAGTGATTGAAAACCTGCGTAAGGAAAAACCGGTCAACGGCTTTACGGTTGGCATTATCGACGATGTAAATGAAACGTCGCTGCCGTGCACCAAGATTCTTAACGCGACCCCGAAGGGAACCAAGGGTTGCAAGTTCTGGGGCCTGGGTTCCGACGGCACCGTTGGCGCCAACAAGAGCGCCATCAAGATCATCGGCGACCACACCGACATGTATGCCCAGGGTTACTTTGCTTACGATTCCAAGAAATCCGGCGGCATTACCGTATCCCATCTGCGTTTCGGCAAAGAACCCATCATGGAACCGTATCTGATCAAAGACGCGGACTATGTGGCAGTTCACAATCAGTCCTACGTTTATAAATATGATATTATGTCCGGCCTGAAAGAGGGCGGCAATTTCCTGCTGAACTGCAGCTGGACACCGGAAGAACTGGAAGAAAAACTGCCGGCCGCGGTGAAACAGTACATCGCGAAAAAACATGTTAACTTCTATACCATTGACGCGGTGAAGATTGCGCAGTCCATCGGGCTGGGCGGCCGCATCAACATGATCATGCAGTCCGCGTTCTTCAAGCTGGCCGACATCATTCCGCTGGAAGATGCGGTAAAATACCTGAAAGACGCTGTGGAAGAATCCTACGGAAAGAAAGGCCAGAACGTTGTGGATATGAACAACGCGGCCATCGACAAAGGCATCGAAGCCATTGTGAAGATCGACGTTCCGGCTGCCTGGGCGGATGCCAAAGATAAGGTTGAAACCAAGAAGACCGGCAATGCGTTTATCGATGATATCCTGGTTCCGGTGAACCGTCAGGAAGGCGACAAGCTGCCTGTCAGCATTATCGCCCGTCACGCCGACGGCACCTTCCCGGTTGGTACTTCCGCGTATGAAAAACGCGGCATCGCCATCAACGTTCCGGAATGGGATGTGGCGAACTGCATCCAGTGCAACCAGTGTTCGTTCGTCTGCCCGCACGCTGCGATCCGTCCGGTACTGCTGAACGACGCGGAAGCGGAAAAGATCGGCTATCCGTCCAAACCCGCTATGGGCGCCAAAGACGGCAGCAAGTTTGCCATGGTCATTTCCCCGTACGACTGCCAGGGCTGCGGCAACTGCGCACAGATCTGCCCGGCTCCCAAGAAGGCGCTGGTCATGAAACCGCTGGCTACCCAGCTGGATAAGGCACCGGCCTGGGATTATGCAATGAAGGAAGTTACGGAAAAACCGAATCCCATGAAGAAGAATACGGTGAAAGGTTCCCAGTTCGAACAGCCGTTACTGGAGTTCTCGGGCGCCTGCTCCGGCTGCGGCGAAACACCGTATGTAAAACTGGTTACCCAGCTGTTCGGCGACCGTATGATGGTAGCCAACGCGACCGGATGCTCCTCTATCTGGGGTGCTTCCTGCCCGTCCATGCCCTATACCGTGAACAAAAAAGGACACGGTCCGGCCTGGGCTAACTCCCTGTTTGAAGATAACGCGGAATATGGTCTGGGTATGTTCTTAGGTGTAGAACAGTCCCGCGACCGCGTGGAAGAATTAATGGATGCAGCGCTGGCAGAAGGCAAAGGCTCTGCGGATCTGCAGGCTGCCATGAAAGAATGGAAAGAAAACAAGAATGTCAGCGAAGGCACCCGGGAACGGGCAGACAAGCTGACGGCATTGCTGGAAAAAGAAGCGGGCGTTGATGAAAAACTGCAGGCGATCCTGGATCTGAAACAATACTTCATCAAACGCAGCCATTGGATCTTCGGCGGCGACGGCTGGTCTTATGATATCGGCTACGGCGGACTGGATCACGTACTGGCCAGCGGCAAAAATGTAAATGTTCTGGTTCTGGATACGGAAGTATATTCCAACACCGGCGGCCAGTCCTCCAAGGCGACCCCGACCGCTGCCATTGCACAGTTTGCGGCCAGCGGCAAACGCACCAAGAAAAAAGATCTGGGCATGATGGCCATCAGCTACGGTTACGTGTATGTGGCGCAGGTTTCCATGGGCGCAGACAAGAACCAGCTGGTAAAAGCGCTGACGGAAGCGGAAGCTTACGACGGCCCGTCCCTGATCATCGCGTACTGCCCGTGCATCAACCACGGCCTGAAAGCCGGCATGGGCTGCAGCCAGTTAGAAGAAAAACGCGCGGTTGCCTGCGGGTACTGGGCAACCTACCGTTACAATCCGGAACTGAAGGCCCAGGGCAAGAATCCGTTCACCCTGGATTCCAAAGAACCGACCGAAAGCTTCCGTGACTACCTGCTGGGCGAAGTACGTTTCGCGTCCCTGCAGAAAGTCCGTCCGCAGCTGGCAGAAGAGTTATATAAGAAGACCGAAGCAGATGCTATGGAACGGATCGCAAATTACAGGAAAATGGCGGGAAAAGAATAATATAATAGCACAGGAAACACAGGCTGAAAATCTGCAGGCGGGCAGAAGCGTGTTTCCTTCCGTAAAAAATCAGCCGGAGATCCTCCGGCTGATTTTCTGACGTTGTTTACCAGTTAAGGAGAGGCTGGTTACATGCATTTGTGCGCCCGCCAGCGCGCAGACGGATGAACCGGTGTACTCCTGGATCATTTCAATTTACTGATCAGAAAAAATCTATGTTACTTTATCTTTTTGCATTTTTAGGCGGTGTAGGACTTTTCTTATACGGTATGGAACTGCTGGGCGGCGGCCTGCAACAGGCAGCAGGAGCCCGGCTCCAGAAGGTGCTCCAGTCTCTGACCGGCGTACCGGTGATGGGAGTTATATTGGGCGCGCTGGTAACAGCCACGCTCCAGTCTTCCACAGCAACTACGGTCATGTCGGTAGGCCTTGTGAACGCAGGGGTCATGACCTTGAAACAGGCTTTCAGCGTGGTCATGGGGGCCAATATCGGGACAACCCTTACGGCCCAGCTGATCGCGTTTAACCTGACCGACTATTTTACGGTCATGATTTTTATCGGCGTCATGATCCGCGTTTTTGCCAAACGCAAGAACGGGCAGTTCATCGGACAGATTTTGCTGGGCTTCGGCCTCCTGATGCTGGGTATGCGGGTGTTGAGCGATGCGGCGTCCCCCATGCGCAGCAGCCCCATGTTTGTAGAATTTATTTCCCGTTTTGCGGATAACCCGGTACTCGGGGTCTTTGTGGGCATCATCCTCACGATTCTCATCCAGTCCAGCGCGGCTACGGTCGGTATCCTGATGGTCATGGCCGGGCAGGGGCTGCTTCCGCTGGAAGGTGCCATCCCGGTGTTGCTGGGGGATAATATCGGTACCTGCCTGACGGCCATCGTGGCGGCGTCCCGGAGCAACGCTTCGGCCAAGCAGGTGGCCCTGTCCCACGTGCTGTTCAATTCCTTCGGGTGCGTTATCTTCATCATTTTAATGCCCCTGTTCATCAAAGTCGTGCTGGCGATTTCCCCGGCTGATGACATCGCCCGGCAGATCGCCAACTCCCACAGTGCGTTTAACGTGCTGAACACCATGATCTTCCTGCCGCTGATTACGCCCTTTACCCATCTGATCGAAAAGCTGATGCCGGATAAGGGCGAGAAGATTTCCGTGAAGCCGCTGTACCTGAATGACGCGATGCTGGCAACCCCTTCCATCGCCATCGTGCTGGCGGAAAAAGAAGTGATCCGCATGGGGGAAGTGGCCCGGAAGAATATGCACGCGGCGGTGGAATGCCTTGTGAAATACGATCCCGCCAAGGTGCAGTATGTGCTGGAACATGAACCAATCGTGGACAAGCTGAATGAAGAAATCACCCGGTATCTGGCCCATATTTCCGAAAAAGGGCTGGGCAGCTCCCTGTCTGCGAAGCATATGGCCCTGATGCATGCCTGCATCGATCTGGAACGAATCGGCGACCATGCCCAGACGCTGGTAAAGCGCAGCCGTAAGATTTTTGAAGAAAAAATTTCAATCTCCCCCGAAGCGCAGCAGGAAATTGCGCAAATAGGAAAGCTGATGGAGCAGTCCCTGGAAGTCAGTATGGAAAGCTTTGCGCAAAATGACGCGAAGCTGGCCGAAGAGGCCTGGGGCGTCTGCCGTCAGGTGAAAGCGGCGCAGAAGGAAATGCGCAAGAACCATATCCGCCGTGTGAACGAGGGATTGTGCCATCCGGATTCGGGACTGGTCTTCCTGGAGATTTTGATCAATATGAAGCGGACCAGCGACCATGCCAAAAATATCTGCCAGATGGTGCTGGGTATTTTCTGACGGCGCGGTGTATTGCCAGCGCCGGTTGATGCCCGTTGTACAGGACGGCGTATGCCTGTCGGTTTTTTCTTCAAAAAAAATTGTTGACAAAACCGGACTGATACTTTATAATCAGCTATGTTGTTACCGATGCGGAAATAGCTCAGTTGGTAGAGCACAACCTTGCCAAGGTTGGGGTCGCGAGTTCGAGTCTCGTTTTCCGCTCCATGCAAATCCATCCCGGTCTGATGACCGGGATTTTTTATTGCAAGAATTTTTATTGTGAGAAAGCCCTGCCGTAAAGAAACTGTCCGGTTTCGGGCGAATCTCCGGCCTCTTTGCAGGTTTCACAGAAAGTTTTCTTTTGGAAGAGGCTTTTTCTCTGTGTTTGCTTGTCAAATAAAGTACGTTGTGATATTATATTGTAGCATTGTGAAAATGGGGAGGTTTTTGTACCCCAAAATTTACAGGGTTATTACAAAAAAGTAACATATACTAAGGGAGGATTTTTTCAAATGAACGTGAGTGTTACCAGAGAAGGAAATGACGCCACATTAAAAATTTCTGTTGCTGCTGCCGAAGTTGACAAAAGCTTTAAGCAGGCTGTTGCAAGAATTGCGAACCAGGTACGGATCCCCGGTTTCCGTCCGGGCAAAGCGCCTCGTAATATTATCGAAATGCATTACGGCAAAGCTGCCGTAAAAGAAGAAGCCTTCAACGTCTGTGTGAACCGGGCTTACCAGGAAGCCATTGAAGCGGAAAAGCTGATGCCGGTATCCGATCCGGAAGTGCTGGATGAAAAGAAAGCCTTTGAAAGCTTTGCGGAAGGCAAAGACTTTGAAACAGAAGTTAAGGTGGTATTGAAACCGGAACCGGAATTAGGCGAATACAAAGGCATCCATGTGGATAAGAAGGAAGCCAGCGTTTCCGACGAAGACGTTGACAAAGCACTGGAAGACCTGCGTAACCGCGGCGCCAAGATGGTGGACACCGATGACGAAACCGTAATCGAAAAAGGCGACTTCGCGATTATCGACTTTGCGGGAACGGTTGACGGCGAAGCCTTCAGCGGTGGCGAAGGCAAGGGCTATCCGCTGGAAGTTGGCTCCGGCTCCTTCATCCCCGGTTTTGAAGATCAGCTGATCGGCTTAAAGAAAGATGACGATACCGATGTGGACGTAACCTTCCCGGAAAGCTATTTCGTTCCCGAACTGGCCGGCAAACAGGCCATCTTCAAAGTGCATATCCAGGCTGTAAAGCATAAGGAACTGCCGGAACTGAACGATGAATACATCGCCAAATACACCCGCTACAAAACCGTTGCGGAAGCAAAAGAAGATTATAAAAAACGCATGCAGGAAGCTGCAGAGCGGGACGCCAAAACCGAATATGAAAATGCGCTGATCGATACGGCCGTAAACAATGCTAAAATGGAAGTTCCGCCGGTTATGATCGAAGACCGCATCACCCAGATGGTGGAAGAGATTAAACTGAATCTGGAAAGCCGCAAGATGACCCTGGATCAGTACATGCAGTACACCGGCATGGATATGGCAAAACTGCGTGAAGCCCAGCGGGAAGCTGCGGAAAAGAATGTCCGTACCGACCTGGTGCTGGATGCCATCGCAAAAGCGGAAAACATCCAGGTTGACATGGCCGACGTAGACGCCCAGCTCCAGTCCATCGCGGACCAGAACGGCGCCCGTGTGGAAGATGTGAAGACCATCATCCGCAAGAACAACAATATGGGCCTTCTGCTTGCCAATATCCTGCGCCACAAGGCTGCCCATGTAATACTGGACAACGCAAAATAATAAATAAGCTGTAAATCTGGGGAGCTGTCTGTGCGTTCGTGCAGACAGCCCTTTTATCCTGAGACATGCATAGAGAAGAAAAGTACAGATCCGGAAGGAGTGAGTTGTATGAATTATGTTCCGATCGTAGTTGAACAGAATAACCGGGGCGAACGCTCCTATGATATTTATTCCCGCCTGTTAAAGGACCGCATTGTGTTCCTGACAGGACCGGTTACCGACGAAGTGGCCAACGTTGTGATCGCGCAGCTGTTGTTCCTCGAATCGGAAAACCCGGACAAAGATATTCATTTATATATCAACAGCCCCGGCGGCAGCGTGACCGCGGGCATGGCGATTTACGACACGATGCAGTATATTAAGCCGGATGTTTCCACCATCTGCGTGGGAATGGCGGCCAGCATGGCTTCCATCCTGCTGATGGCCGGCAAAAAGGGAAAACGGTATGCCCTGCCTCATTCGGAAGTAATGATCCATCAGCCGCTGGGCGGATACGAAGGGCAGGCTTCCGATATTGCGATCCATGCAAAAAATATTCTGCGGATCCGGGAAGAAATGTACGATGTAATCGTGAAACATACAGGAAAAACGAAGGAAGCCGTTGCCGCGGACACGGACCGGGATAATTTCCTGACAGCAAAAGAAGCATTGGCCTATGGCATTATCGATCAGGTCGTGGACCGTATGCCGGAAGCGTAACAAAGTAGATAAGTAGTTTAATTGAGGTAAGAAACAGATGAATTTTTCCAATGATACAAAAAACCGTAATGTGATCTGTTCCTTCTGCGGCAAACGGGGCGACCAGGTGAAGCGCATGCTGGCCGGGCGCAACGGGTACATTTGTGATGAATGTATCGAGTTATGCAAGGAAGTACTGGACGAAGAGTTTGAAAAAGAAAATGGCATTGTGGAGACGGAGGCTCTGAAGAGCCTGCCCACGCCGAAAGAGATCAAGGCGATCCTGGATGAGTATGTAATCGGTCAGGATGAACCGAAGAAGACGCTGGCTGTTGCGGTGTATAATCATTACAAACGGATCAATTACGGAAGCGGACGGCCGGAAGACAAAGATGTGGAACTGCAGAAGTCTAATATCCTGATGCTGGGGCCTACCGGCAGCGGGAAAACCCTGCTGGCGCAGACGCTGGCCAGGATCCTGCAGGTGCCTTTTGCCATTGCGGACGCCACCACGCTGACGGAAGCCGGTTATGTAGGGGAAGACGTGGAAAATATCCTGCTGCGCCTGATCCAGAATGCGGATTACGATATTGAGAAGGCCCAGCGTGGCATCATTTATATAGATGAAATTGACAAGATTGCCAGAAAGTCGGAAAACGTTTCCATTACCCGGGATGTTTCCGGCGAAGGCGTACAGCAGGCCCTGCTGAAAATTCTGGAAGGGACTACGGCCAATGTTCCCCCGCAGGGCGGACGCAAGCACCCCCATCAGGAGTTCCTGCAGATCGACACCACCAATATCCTGTTTATCTGCGGTGGCGCCTTTGCGGGTCTGGACAGCATCATTAAAGAGCGTACCGATACCAAGGCCATGGGCTTTGGGGCGGATATTAAACAGAAAGCGGAACTGAAGGCGGAGGATTCCCTGTTGAAACAGGTGATGCCGGAAGATCTGATGAAGTTCGGTCTGATCCCGGAATTTGCAGGACGGCTTCCGGTCATGGTTACCCTGGATTCACTGGATAAAGCGGCGTTGGTGCGCATTCTGAAGGAGCCGAAAAATGCGCTGATCAAACAGTACCAGCATTTCCTGAGCATGGATAACGTAGAGCTTGTGTTTGAAGACGGCGCCCTGACGGCTATCGCGGAAGAAGCGCTGCGGCGGGAGACCGGTGCCCGCGGCCTGCGTGCCATTATTGAAGGGATCATGCGGGATGTTATGTATGAAGTGCCTTCCCGCTCCGATGTAGTGAAATGTGTCGTAACCGAAGATACGGTGCGTCGGCATGTGGAACCGGAATTAATCGTTGCCTGACGGAGGATATAAGTTGGATACACTTTCCCGGATATTGCCACTGCTGCCGCTGCGCGGCATGGTGATCTTTCCCGGTATGGTGATGAATCTGGACATTGCCAGGGCGAGATCGTTGAATGCTGTGAATGTGGCTATGCGGCACGGTAAAAAAATACTGATTGTTTCCCAGATCAAATCAGAAGTGGAAGAACCGCAGCTGGACAATCTGTATAAGGTGGGTGTGGTTGCGGAAATCAAACAGATGCTGAAATTGCCGGGAGGTACGGTGCGGATCCTGGTCGAAGGGTTGTACCGTGCTTCGGCGGAGCTGGTATCGGAAGATGCGGAAGGGAGCTGGGCCGCTTCTTATAAAGCGCTTTTGACCGACGTCCGGCCGGAGCAGGGCCTGGAGCTGGAAACTTTACGCCGCATGGTGATTTCCGAATTTGAAAAATGGGTCCTGCAGGGCAAAAAGATCAGCCCTGAGATCCTGCTTTCCTTTAAGGATAATCCGGATGCAGGCATTGTGGCCGATACGATCGCCGGATATCTGGATATCAACCTGGAAATGAAACAGCTGCTGCTGGAGACCGTGTCGGTGAAAGCCCGGCTGGAAAAGCTTTACGAGATACTCCATAAGGAAATGACGATTTCCGAACTGGAAAAAAGCATTGCCCGGAAGGTCCATCAGAATATTGAGCAGAATCAGAAAGAATACTATCTGCGGGAACAACTGAAGGTGATTAGCAAAGAGCTGGGCGACGCTGAGGATGTTCATGCGGAAGCAGAAGAATACAGGGATAAGATCAAATCGCTGCCCCTGCCGGAAGAGGTCGTAACCGGCCTCAACAAGGAAGTGGACCGCCTGTTTAAGATGCCGCCGATGATGGCGGAAAGCACCGTGATCCGGAATTATCTGGATACCGTGCTGGATCTTCCCTGGGGAAAATACGATAAAAACGGGTTTGATATTGAAAAAGCAGCCCGCATCCTGGATAAACATCATTACGGCCTGAAAAAAGTCAAAGAGCGTATCCTTGAACATCTGGCCGTACAAAAGCTGGCGAAAAGCAACAAGGCGCCCATACTGTGTCTGGTGGGGCCTCCCGGCGTAGGCAAGACGTCCATGGCCATTTCGATTGCAGAGGCTGTGAACCGCAGATTTACCCGCGTTTCCCTGGGCGGCGTGCGGGATGAAGCGGAGATCCGCGGGCATCGCCGTACGTATATCGGAGCCATGCCCGGCCGTCTGATCCACGGGATGCAGAAGGTAGGCTGTCTGAACCCCCTCTTTTTGCTGGATGAGGTGGATAAGATGGCCAGCGATTTCCGGGGCGATCCCGCGTCCGCATTGCTGGAAGCGCTGGATCCGGAACAGAACAACGCGTTCAGCGATCACTTTATTGAGTTTCCGTTTGACATGTCCTCCGTCTTCTGGATCGTTACGGCGAATACGGTGGAAACCATTCCCCCGGCGTTACTGGACAGGCTGGAGGTCATTGAATTATCCAGCTATACGGAAGACGAAAAGTTAAACATTGCGAAGCTGCATCTGCTGCCTAAGGAAATGGAAGCCAACGGGCTGACAAAAGAAACCTTTTCCATTACGCCTGGCGCCATCCGGAAAGTGATCCGGGATTATACCCGGGAGGCCGGGGTACGCCGCCTGGAACGGCAGATCGCGAAACTGTGCCGCAAGGTTGCCTTCCGTATCGTTACGGATAAGGAAAAGGATGCCAAAATAACGGTAAAGAACCTGACAGAGTATCTCGGTCCCTGCATTTATTTGGAATCGGACCTGCGGGCCCGGGAAGAGGTGGGGATCGTGACCGGCCTTGCCTGGACCAGTGTGGGCGGTGAACTGCTGAAGGTGGAAGTGCTGGCGGCCGAAGGCAAAGGCGGCCTGACCCTGACGGGCCAGCTGGGCGATGTCATGAAAGAGTCGGCCCGGGCCGGCTATACCTACATCCGGTCCCGTTATAAAGAGCTGGGGCTGAAAGATGATTTTTACGATAAAACGGATATCCATATCCATCTGCCGGAAGGCGCGATCCCCAAGGACGGGCCTTCTGCGGGCATCACGATGGTCACGGCCATGGTATCGGCCCTGACCGGACGGCCGGTTAAGGCCGATCTGGCGATGACCGGTGAGATCACTCTTTCCGGTAAAGTGCTTCCGGTGGGCGGTATCAAGGAAAAAATGCTGGCGGCCCACCGCTATTGGGTGAAGACCGTGCTGTTGCCGGAACGGAATATGCAGGATCTGACGGAATTACCGGAAAAAGTCCGGAAGGATATTCGCTTTATTCCGGTAAGCCATATGGACGAAGTGTTAAAACTGGCCTTAAAACCCCTGGACGGGAAAAAAGAATAAGTTGCAGTTTGAATCATGAGGGGCGGTAATATGCGGAAAAAATATGATGTGGCTGTGATTGGCGGGGGACCTGCTGCCATTTTTGCCTGCTGGGAATTCAGTGAAAAGTTTCCCGGTCTTTCGGTGGTCATGCTGGAAGAGGGGAACGCGGTGGCAAAGCGCCACTGCCCGCTGGCTGCAGGAAAAGCTGACCATTGTCTGCGCTGCGTTCCCTGTGCTATCATGCGCGGGTTTGGCGGCGCCGGTGCGTTTTCGGACGGCAAATATAACTTTACGACCGAATTTGGCGGCTGGCTGCCGGAGTATCTGCCGAAACAGACTGTGATGGACCTGATCGATTATGTGGATTCCATCAACTGCCGTTACGGCGCTCCCGGCGAGACCTTTACCACCAAAAATTCCAGCATCGGCCGTAAAGCCCTGGGCTATGACCTGCATCTGTTAAACGGCAAGGTCCGTCACCTGGGAACGGAAAACAACCTGCAGATCATGGAAAATATCTATGGAGATCTCAGTAAAAAAATAGATATTTTCTGCAATACAAAAGTGAACAGCTTTTGTAAGAAGGGGGACGAATTCGTCCTTGACACCACGAAAGGCGAACTGCGCAGTACGTACCTGATCGCAGCCCCGGGCCGGGCCGGCGCGGAGTGGTTTACGGAACAGGGGCGGAAGCTGGGGCTGTCCTTTACCAATAATGCGGTGGATGTAGGCGTCCGGGTGGAAGTGCCCGCCGCCGTGTTTAAGCATATTACGGACGAAGTATATGAGGCCAAGCTGGTGTACCGTACCAAACAGTACAATGACCTGGTGCGGACGTTCTGCATGAACCCCAACGGATATGTGGTGGCGGAAAACACCGACGGAATTATTACCGTAAACGGGCACAGCTATGCGGATCCGGCGCGGCAGAGTGAAAACACGAATTTTGCCCTGCTGGTCAGCAATAAATTTACGGAACCCTTTAAAGAGCCCCATCAGTATGGGAAGCGGATCGCTTCGTTTTCCAATCTGTTAGGCGGCGGGGTCCTGCTGCAACGTTTCGGGGATCTGGTCAAAGGACGCCGTACCAATGAGAGACGGCTGGCCAAAAGCTTCACGCGTCCCACCCTGAATGCGACGCCGGGGGATTTAAGCCTGGTGCTGCCGAAACGCCAGCTTGATGATATTATTGAAATGATTTACGCGCTGGATAAGATTGCGCCGGGTATGGCCAATGCGGATACGCTTTTGTACGGTGTGGAAGTGAAGTTTTACAGTTCCCGTCTGGATCTGGACGAACACCTGGAAACAAAAATACCCAATCTGTTCGCAGCCGGTGACGGGGCGGGAATTACCAGAGGGCTCTCTCAGGCCAGCGCCAGCGGTGTGTTTATCGCAAGAGAGATAGGGGAACGGGCACAAAAGAAATGATGAGGAGCGCTGCATAACGGCGGCGTGATCCGGAACGGAATAAGGAGGTATACATGACAAAAGGACACTGGGATGTGATCCGTGCGGAGTTTGTTACATCTGCAGTCCGTGCGGAGCAATATCCCAAACCTTATTTACCTGAAGTAGCATTTATCGGGCGTTCCAATGTTGGAAAGTCTTCACTGATCAATTCGTTCTGCCGCCGGAACGGGCTGGCCAGGGTCAGTTCATCCCCCGGTAAGACGCAGACGCTGAATTTTTACAGGCTGGATGCCAAACGGACAATGGAAGATGTGGAAGACAGGACGCAGTTTTATCTGGTGGATCTTCCCGGTTACGGATTTGCCAGGACAAATCAGAAGAATAAGGAGCAATGGTCCGGGTTTATCCGCAACTATCTGGAAGAAGCGCCCAATCTGGCCCTGGTCTGCCAGCTGATCGATATACGGCATAACCTGATGGACAGCGATTTGGAAGCATATAACTGGATGAAAGCATGCGGGCTTACGGTGCATGTCGTCCTGACAAAAGCGGATAAGATCAGCAAGAACGCGGCCATGTCGCAACGGGCTTACTTTAAAAGGGAACTGGGACTGACGGATGAACAGATTACGGCCTATTCGGTGTTGCAACCGGCCATGCGGCTGGATTTTATTAACCGTGTCGTGTCCTCTCTGGAAGCTTCCTCGGTAGTCAGTGCCAATTGATCCGCGTCTCCCTGTTGTAAATTTTGGCATTTTTTTAAGAATATCAAATAAATAGCTTGACAAGCTTAATAGGAATCGTTATAATTAAACCATCAAATAAATATTTCGTGCAGCTTATAAATCGGTGAAATTCCGATGTGATCCCGTCGCCGTATAACCGGAACATAAACTGTATAAGCATCCGTGCTTAACCTGCGAGCGACAGGGTAGTGATGTTGACATGAAGTGCCTTTCTAGGTGAGAGTGGGGAGGTACCAGTGACCGATATCGAGACCGTTCCTGTGCAAGCAGAAACGGTCTTATTCTTTTACTTGCAGGGCGAAATATTATTGATTGTTTAGTTTGCTATTCACAAGTCATTTGGTAAAATCCCATCCTTCTCCTTCTCCTTTTGACACAGCTGCAAAATAAAAAACCCGCATCTGGACCATGCGGGTTTTTTATTTGCCTGAAAAGGCTTTTATGTTTTACTACATTTTACGTTTTACTACATGAATAGAAGGAACGTTACTGGTGCGATACCGGAAGAATCCCGCTTTAGCGGGTTTCTGCTTCGTAGCAGTCATGGGAAACTTCGCTTAACGGATTGATATGCACCATGCAGTGCTTGACGTTGGGGAAATCTTTCTCTATGGAGTGATGGATTTCTTCCGCAATCTGGTGGGATTGCAGCAGGGTCAGGTTATCATCGGCGCTGACTTCCACATCCACAAAGATGCGGCTGCCGAACTGGCGGGTGTGCAGCAGGTCGATGTGATTGACGCCGGGAATAGCGGCAACCTTGGCCCGCATGGCATCTTCCTCTTCTTTGGAGCAGGCCTTATCTACCATTTTGTCAATGGCGCCTGTGAAGATTTCATAGCCTGCCTGTAAGATCATCAGGCAGATCACCACACTGGCGATAGGATCCAGGATGGGGTAGCCCATGCGCGCGCCCAGAATACCGATGAAGCTGCCGATGGAGGAAAGGGAATCGCTGCGGTGGTGCCAGGCGTCTGCCATCAGCGCATCGGATTCCAGCATCAGCGCGTAATGGCGGGTGTACCAGTACATGGCTTCTTTCACCACGATGGAAATGACGGCGGCGGCCAGCGGAAGAAATGTGGGAATGGCTATGGATTCGGTATCCTGGTTCAGGATCTTTTCGACGCCGGCATAGCCGATAGCCAGACCGGTCAGCGCTAAGATCACAGAGAGCAGGATGGAGGCCACACATTCCAGACGTTCATGGCCGTACTGATGGTCGTCGTCCGACGCTCTTCCGGAAATTTTGATACCGGCCATGACGATAAACGTTGCGAACACGTCCGAGGCCGAATGGATGGCGTCGGAGACCATGGCTGCGGAATGCCCGAAGATACCGGCGACGAATTTGCCCAGGGACAGGAATACATTGACCGCAATGCTGTACCAGGAAATGCGCATGGCGATCTTTTCACGGTTGGAAGTAACATGCAGTGATTTCATAAAAACACTCCTTTAAATGATAATAGGGCGTTTTATGATGCTGCGTACGCCGGACGCTGCCCGTTGCTGTAGAAAATAAGAGAGCGCTGATGACTTCGTGCAGTCATAAACCCGTTTCATCAGTGTATCCTTATCAGGCAGATGCAACATGGGGCAGTGGAACGAATATGCCTTTCCGGATATTAACGATAATAGTAAGGCCGTGAACCGGATTTGTCAATAGGAATTTTTATCTTGTTAACATGCGCTAACGCCAGTTAGCATCGGCTTCGCCGCATGGTGCATACATCAGGAAAAATGTAAAATTTTTATAAATTATTTTTTGTTTTGTGCCATATACGCCCGAACGGCTGTGAAGATTTTGTTCTGCGGATTAAAATAGTGCTTGACAGCCTTACCTGAGGTTGATAAACTAAAAAAGTACAATTTTTTAAAGAAAAGGCCGGGAACGGGAGGAGTACGGCAGAAAGATCCAAAGAGAGGGCGAGGCTGGTGGAAATCGCCTGGTTGGAATGCCGGAAGGTAGCCCGGGAGCCGGGACGCTGAAGTGTGGAGGCACAACTGCTGAAGGAAACATAAATCAGTTTCTTCGTGCTGCTGTATGGGTAAGCGTTTCCGTGTTACACGTTACGTAATCAATAAGAGCTTTGTCCATGATCAGGCGGACAGCGCATCACACAAATACCGGCCGGTCCGTATTTGCGTATGAAGATGCTGTGTTTCACCTGAACCGTATGGACGGAGAATTCAGGTGGTACCACGGTCATTCGTCCTGTTGCAATGTTGCAACAGGATTTTTTATTTTCAGCAAGTTGCTGTTCAATCAGGTTTATACTGAATCTGGTAAGCAAAAATTTTAACTATATTTATATGCTCACAGGAGGAAAGAACATGGCAGGAGAGCACAACATTCCCAAAACCTATGACCCCGCGTCGGTGGAGAAAAAATGGTATCAGTTCTGGGAAGAACACAAATTATTTCATGCGGAACCGGACCCGGACAGGAAGCCGTTTACCATTGTAATTCCGCCTCCCAATATTACGGGACAGCTGCATATGGGTCATGCCCTGGACAACACCCTGCAGGATATCCTGATCCGCTGGCACCGGATGATGGGAGACAATACCGTATGGTTCCCCGGCTACGACCATGCCGGACTGGCAACCCAGATTAAAGTAGAAGAAGAAATTAAAAAGAACGAAGGCCTGACCCGCTATGACCTGGGCCGGGAAGAATTCCTGAAACGGGTCTGGGCCTGGAAAGAACAGTACAGCAACCGGATCATCGACCAGCTGAAATGCCTGGGCATTTCCTGCGACTGGGACCGGATCCGTTTTACGCTGGACGAAGGCTGCTCCCGGGCAGTACGGGAAGTGTTTGTTTCCTTATATGAAAAAGGGCTGATCTACCGCGGCACCCGCATTACCAACTGGTGCGTCAACTGCAATACGGCGTTAAGCGATATCGAAGTGGAACACAAGGATGACGCAGGCCATCTGTGGTATATCAATTATCCCATCGTAGGCCGGGAAGGCGAGTACCTGACCATCGCCACCACCCGTCCGGAAACGATCCCCGGCGATACAGCGGTAGCGGTAAATCCTAAAGACGAGCGGTACGGCAAGCTGGTAGGCGAAAAGATCCTGCTCCCGATCATGAACCGGGAGATTCCCATTATTGCGGATGATTACGTAGATACGGAATTTGGTACCGGCGCGGTAAAGATCACGCCGGCCCATGACCCCAACGACTATGAGATGAGCCTGCGGCAGAACCTGGAAGCCATCGTGGTCATCGATAAAGACGGTATCATGACCAAAGAGTCCGGACGCTATGAAGGTCAGGAACGCTATGAATGCCGTAAAAATATTGTGAAAGACCTGGATGAGCTGGGGCTGCTGGTAAAAATTGAAGACTGCCCTCACTCCGTAGGCCATTGCCAGCGCTGCGGCGAACCTATCGAAGCCCTGATTTCCACCCAGTGGTTCGTAAAGATGGAGCCGCTGCTGAAAGCCGCAACGGACTGCGTAAAAGACGGGCGTACCCAATTCGTGCCGGAACGTTTTACCAAGAATTACCTCGGTTGGATGGAAAACATGCACGACTGGTGCATCAGCCGCCAGATCTGGTGGGGCCACCGGATTCCTGTCTGGTACTGCGACGACTGCGGCGCGGAGATTGCCTCCCGCACGGATCTGGACAAATGCCCGAAGTGCGGCGGCCACGTGCATCAGGACGAAGACGCCCTGGACACCTGGTTCAGTTCCGCCCTCTGGCCCTTCTCCATCATGGGCTGGCCGGAAAAGACGGAGATCCTGAAACAGTTCTATCCTACCAGCGTACTGGTGACCGGCTACGACATCATCTTCTTCTGGGTAGCCCGTATGCTGATCATGGGCATGGAATTCATGAAGGACATTCCCTTTGACCGGGTCTTCATCCACGGCCTGGTGCGGGACGAGCAGGGCCGCAAGATGAGCAAATCCCTGGGAAACGGTATTGATCCGCTGCAGGTGATCGAGCAGTATGGCTGCGATACCCTGCGCTTTATGCTGATCACCGGCAATACGCCCGGCAATGATATGCGCTTCTACTGGAGCCGTCTGGAAGCTACCCGGAACTTTGCCAATAAGATCTGGAACGCTTCCCGCTTCGCCCTGATGAACCTGGAAGGCTATCAGGCTGACGCGAAACGGGCGCCTTATGAACTGGCGGACAAGTGGATCCTTTCCCGTCTGCAGGATGTGGCTGCCGACGTGACCTCTCTGCTGGATAAATTTGAACTGGGCGAAGCCGGCCGTACGATTTATGATTTTATCTGGGGTGAGATCTGCGACTGGTATATCGAACTGGCCAAACCCAGACTGTACGGAAAAGCAGGGGAGGAAGCAAGAGCGACCGCGCAGCAGGTGCTGGTGACCGTGCTGACCGGCGCCATGAAGCTGCTGCATCCCTATATGCCGTTTATTACGGAAGAAATTTATCAGGCCCTGCCTCATGAAGGAGAAAGCATCATGGTCAGCGCCTGGCCGAAAGCGGATCCCGCCCTGCAGGACAAGGCTGCGGAAAAAGGGATGGAAGCGATCATGAACGCCATCCGGTCCATCCGTGAGATGCGGTCCCAGGTGAATGTGAACCCGGGTAAAAAAGTACCGGCCATCCTGCTGGTATCGGATGAACTGACAGACGTGTTCCGGGAAAATGCCGACTATATCCACCTGCTGGCCAATGTGGATGAAATGGATCTGCTGCCGCTGGATGCCGCAAAACCGGAGAATGCCATGGCTTCCGTGAACGCAGGGGTGGAGGTGTATCTGCCGCTGAAGGGCCTGATCGATGTGGAAGTGGAAACCGCCCGCCTGAACAAAGAGTTAACAGGACTGCAGAAAGAGATGAAGCGCGTCAGCGGGAAACTGCAGAACCAGGGCTTCCTGGCCAAGGCGCCGAAAGAAGTCGTGGAAAAAGAACAGGCCAAGGCAGAAGAGTTTGCAGCCAAGATTAAGACGATTGAAGAACGTCTGGCTTACCTGAAAACGATCTGACAGGAACGGACATGAGAAAGCGTTAACTGTGGTCTGACAGGGTAACAACAGCAACAGGTTCAGCGCCGGCGTAATGCCGGCGCTTCGGTGATCACTATGAATTATCAGGAAAGTATTGCATATCTGGATAGTCTGGGGCAGTTTGGCATCCGTCTGGGCATGGACAGGATCCAACAGCTTTTATTTGTGCTGGGCCATCCTGAAAATCAGATAAAGACAGTCCATGTGGCCGGCACCAACGGCAAGGGCAGTGTTACTTCCATGATCTCCTCCATTTTTCTGGAAGCAGGGCTTCGGGTAGGAAAGTTTACTTCCCCGCACCTTGTCCGCTACAATGAGCGCATCCAGATCAATGAAAAAGATATTTCGGATGAAGATTTCGCGAAAGTTTTGACAACGGTACGCGAGTTTGCGGATGACCTGGTGAGAAAAGGAGCCTGTGAGCAGCCTACCCAGTTTGAAGTACTGACAGCGGCGGCATTTCATTACTTTGCCCTGCAGCAGGTGGATTATGCCGTGATCGAAGTCGGTCTGGGCGGTCTGTGGGATTCTACCAATCTGATCAAGCCGCTGGTCTCTGTCATCACCAATGTAGCGCTGGACCATACGAAGGTCCTGGGCAGCACGGTAGAGGAGATCGCGATGCAGAAAGCCGGCATCATCAAGGAAAAGGTGCCTGTCGTTACCGGGGCAGAAGGCGCGGCCCTGGGACCAATCCAGGTGATGAGCGCGGTAAAGCAGTCTCCAATCTATGTGTACGGGTACTCTTTTAAAGGAAAGGAACTGGCCGGTTCCATGGAGGGGCAGCGGTTTATCCTGCAGGCCGGTACCAACTATGCATCGGAATACGAGATACAGCTGCCGGGCGCCCACCAGATCGTCAATGCGTCCCTGGCGATTGTAGCGGCAAAAATCGTATCGAAGCAGGATCCGCGTATTACAGAAGAACATCTGCATCTGGGTGCGGCCCATACAAAATGGCCGGGCCGCCTTGAAAAAATCAGCGCGGCGCCGGATGTGATTCTGGACGGGGCCCATAATCCCAATGGGGCGGAAGCCCTGCGGAACGCGCTGGGAAAATATTATCCGGACAGGAAACGGGCTTTTGTCTTCGGCATGATGGGCGATAAAAATGTGGACGAAGTCATCCGGATCCTGTTTCGCCCGGACGATGCAGTGTTCACCGTGCGGGCCGACGACGGACCCCGGGCGGCGGAAGCGGCTGACCTGGCTGCACGGACCGGCAGCAACGCCACACCGGTGGATACAGTCAGCCGGGCGTACCAGCTGGCCTGTGAGGCGGCGGGTGCTGACGGCGTCGTCTGCGTCTGCGGTTCCCTGTATCTGGTGGGGACGTTCAAGGCGAGCGTAAGCATAAAAGCGGATTCATTATGAATGGGCGGCATTCTGTGGTTTTGTGCAGTTTGAAATCCGGGGAAACGGATGGTTTAAGGTGCGGAGATGGGTGAGGATACAGGCGTCACGGTAAAAGAATACAGAAAGATGCAGAAGTTCCTCTTGCTGATTGCAGGGTGTATCGCCATTGACCAGACCCTGCTCAGCGTTGTGATCTTGCTGGCGCTGTTGTTGGGATTGCGGGTAGCATGGAAGGAACGCCGTGTTCCGCAGCTTCGCGTCTGGCCGCGCCGGTTGAAATGGTGTTTGCTCCTGCTTCTGGCCACAGGTTATATTTCCCTGCACAGTCCGCTGGTTACCAGACCCTTTGACTGTACGTTTAATTTCCTTTATGTTGTGGGGCAGTACGTGTCCGTAATCTGGCTGGTGACACGTTTCGGGAACTGTTTTGCGGGGAAAAGCCCGTTTGAGAGGCCGGCTCCTTACATAGACGGTTTGCCGTTTTGGAAGATCTTTATGCGCCAGCCTTTTCCCGTGCGCATGCTGCGTGTCCTGGGATGGGTGGCCGTAGTGTCCGTCCTGGCCGGTATCGGGCAGCACTATTTCGGCGGCGCGACCGATGCGCTGTGGGTTGACCGGGAAGCGAACCCCCTGCTGCGGAACCGTGTCTTTTCCACCTGGGAAAATCCAAATATCTTTGCCGGCTACTTATGCATCGTGGCAGCCTATATTATGGGGTACATCGGCGTGGAGAAAAAATCGCGGAAACGCTGGGGGATGTTTGGCATCCTGCTGCTGGTCCTCCTTTGCGAGGTGTTTACGTTTTCCCGGGGCTTCTGGGTGGCCATGGCGGCGGAAGTGCTGGCCTTTGTCCTGGTCTTTTACCGGAAAGGTATCCTGTATCTTTGCGGTGTCGTGCTGGCAGGAGCTGCTCTGGCAGGCCCGGCAGTCTGGCAGCGGCTGGATACGCTCCGGCACGTAACGGAAGATTCTTCGGCCGCCATGAGGCTGGCCTATTTGGAAATTGCCCAGGCAATCGTAAAGGATCACCCATTTGGAATAGGCTGGTATAATTACCGCTATGTGTTTCCGGAATACGATTTTTATTTTAAAAATCCGGATGTGATCATGTACCACTGCCACAATCTGTTTCTGAATATTACGGCTGAGCTGGGGATACAGGGGCTGATCCTGTTTTTATGCGCCTGGTTTTATCTGCTTTATCTGGCGGTAAAACTAGCCAGGAATGCCAGGTTCTTGTGGGTGAAGGCGTTTTCGGCAGGGTACCTGCTGATGTGTCTGGGCATTATCGTCGGGGGCATCGGGGACCATGTCCTGTTTAATGTGCGTATGGGCGTCCTTTTCTGGCTTTTGAATACGATTCTGGTCCTGATCTGGAATTTTAATAGGTTTGCCTCCGAATAACGAAGCATAAGAAAATGATTCCGGTCAAAAAATTGCGAATTGTGTAACTTATCTTGCACAAAATTTTGATAATTGGTAAAATCATTGCAAAGAATGAATTTGATCTGCAATAAAAAGCGCCTTTTATTCTGAAAAACCGGGGGCAACATGTTTTTTTCGGAAATTTTTGAGTTGTTCCGATTTTTATCTGATTTTATTCGCTTTTTTGTGTTTTTTGTGTTATAATAGCTATGGCTTTAAAGCAAATCCTTGTTTCCGTAAATTTAGATACGGGGTTTGCGGAACCGGGTTTGTTTCACCCGCGGCCTGCCGCGGAGAATTTCTCATAATATTTTAAGGAGGAAGGTAATTATTATGGTAGGTTTTGAAGACATCAAAGATCGTGTTTGTGAATCAGTGGTTTGCAAATTTAAAACTGCTGAAGAAGCGGCTGAAATGATTAAAGACGGCGACTGCCTCGGCGTCAGCGGCTTTACTCCGTCCGGCTATCCGAAAGCTGTTCCTCTGGCTCTGGCTGAAAAAGCAAAGAAGACTCCCTTTAAGGTTAACGTTTGGACCGGTGCGTCCGTAGGTCCGGAAATTGATGCTGCCATGGTTGAAGCTGGCTGCATGGACCGCCGTCTGCCTTATCAGACCAATGCAACCCTGCGTAAAGCAATCAACGCCGGCAAAGTTCGCTATGCTGACATCCATCTGTCCCATTTCGCACAGATGGCCCGTTACGGCTTCATGGCTGACCGTAAGAAAATTGATTTCGCTATCGTCGAAGTCTGCAAGATTAATGACCTGGGCAACGGCAAAGTTGGCCTGATCCCGACCACTTCCATGGGCAACAGCTCCTCTTATGTTGCCACTGCTCCGAAAGTAATCGTAGAAGTTAACACTTCCCAGCCGGTAGGCCTGGAAGGCATGCATGACTCCTATGTTCCGCTGGATCCTCCGAATCGTAAACCGATTCCTATCGAAAGACCGGAAGACCGCATCGGCACTCCGTATATCCCCTGCGACCTGGATAAGATCGTAGCCGTTGTTCCCTGCGACATCACCGATAAAGTTCGTCCGCTGGGCGAAATCGACGAAGACGCAAAACATATGGGTCAGAATCTGGTTAACTTCCTGAAGAACGAAGTTAAAGAAGGCCGTCTGCCGCAGAACCTGCTGCCGTTACAGTCTGGCGTAGGCTCCGTTGCCAACGCTGTTATCAACGGCCTGGTTAACTCCGACTTCAAAGATCTGACCGTTTACACCGAAGTTATCCAGGACGGTATGTTCGACCTGATCGACGCCGGCAAACTGCGCGTTGCTTCCGGTACCGCTCTGACTCCGTCTCCGGAATGCCAGAAGAAATTCTATGAAAACGTTGAACACTACAAGAAATACCTGCTGCTCCGTCCGCAGGAAATTTCCAACAGCCCTGAAGTTGCCCGTCGTATCGGCGTAATCGCTATGAACACCGCTATCGAAGTTGATATTTACGGCAACGTAAACTCCACGCATGTTTGCGGCACCAAGCTGATGAACGGCGTTGGCGGTTCCGGCGACTTTGCACGTAATGGTTACCTGACTGTATTCTTCACCAACTCCCTGGCCAAGGGTGGCAAGATCAGCTCCGTAGTTCCGTTCTGCAGCCATATCGACCATGCAACCCTGGACGTTGACGTTATCGTTTCCGAACGCGGCGTTGCCGACCTGCGCGGTCTGACCCCGAAAGAAAAAGCTCCGATCATCATTGATCAGATTGCTAACCCGAAATACCAGCCGTACCTGTACGACTACTTCAAGAGAGCCTGCGAGAAGTGCGGCAACAGCCAGACTCCGCATATCCTGTCTGAAGCATTCGACGTTTACAAATGGTTCGAAGAAACCGGCTCCATGGAAAAACCGGCTGAATAAAAATAATTTTTGCAAAAGCTTGAATTATTGTGTAAAATAGTTTACAATGTATTAGTCGTGTGGGGCTGATGCCTCAGCCCCACACCCTAAATCATAATCGTCCAATTATGATTCTGATTTCTTGTTGACTCGATCCCCAAGGATCTTGCCATACAAAGCCGTCTCTGACGGAACACTCTCACCGTGATGCGGAACTGTCCAATCCGCGTTGCGAAAACAAATTTATATTTATATTTTAAGGAGGATTTGAGAATGGCAAATGAAACTCTGAAAGCGGGATTTGATGCGTACATGGCGAAAGCTGATGCTGCCAGCGCTAAATTCCCCGAACGTGCAAACCTGGAACCCAACCGTCTGTACACCCCCCTGGATATCGAAGGCTTTGATTATGAAAAAGACCTCGGCTATCCTGGCGAATATCCCTTTACCCGTGGCGTACAGCCGACCATGTACCGTGGCAAATTCTGGACCATGCGTATGTATGCTGGTTTCTCCACTGCTGAAGAATCCAACAAACGTTATCGTTACCTGTTAGCTAACGGTGGCAGCGGTCTGTCCTGCGCATTCGACCTGCCGACCCAGATCGGTTATGATTCCACCGATCCGATGGCTGAAGGTGAAGTTGGTAAAGTAGGCGTAGCAATCGACTCCCTGGCTGATATGGAAATCCTGTTTGACCAGATTCAGTTAGACAAAGTTTCCACCTCCATGACCATCAACGCTCCGGCTTCCGTACTGCTCTGCATGTACATCGCCGTAGCCAAGAAACAGGGCGTTCCTTCCGATGCACTGCGCGGCACCATTCAGAACGATATTCTGAAAGAATATGCTGCCCGCGGCACCTACATCTTCCCGCCGAAACCGTCCATGCGCCTGATCACCAACATTTTTGAATATTGCTCCAAATACGTTCCGAAATGGAACACCATCTCCATTTCCGGTTACCACATCCGTGAAGCTGGTTCCACCGCTTCCCAGGAAATCGCATTCACCATCGCTGACGGCATCGCTTATGTAGAAGCTGCTATCAAAGCTGGTATGGACGTTGACGCTTTTGCAGGCCGTCTGTCCTTCTTCTGGAATGCTCATAACAACGTACTGGAAGAAGTTGCTAAGTTCCGTGCTTCCCGCCGCGTATGGGCTAAAGTTATGAAAGAACGCTTTGGCGCTAAGAAAGCTAAATCCATGATGCTGCGTGTACACACTCAGACCGCTGGTTCCATGCTGACCGCTCAGCAGCCCAACAACAACATCGTTCGTGTTGCTTTACAGACTGCAGCAGCTGTTATGGGTGGCACCCAGTCCCTGCACACCAACTCCAAAGACGAAGCCCTGGCTCTGCCGACCACTGAATCCGTTACCATCGCTCTGCGTACCCAGCAGATCGTTGCTTACGAATCCGGCCTGGCTGACACCATCGACCCGTTGGGCGGTTCCTACTATGTAGAAGCTCTGACCAACAAGATCGAAAAAGAAGCTTGGGAATACATTGAAAAGATTGACGAACTCGGTGGCGCTCCCGAAGCTATCGCTAAGGGCTACATCCAGAAAGAAATCCAGGATTCCGCTTACAAATGGCAGATGGATATCGAAGCTGGCCGTCGCATCATCGTTGGCGTTAACAAATTCACCCAGGAAGAAGAACCTCCGAAAAACCTGCTGCGCGTAGACGGTTCCGTAGGCAAACTGCAGGCTGACAAGATTGCCAAAGTTAAAGCAAAACGCGACAACGCTGCTGTAGCTGAAAAACTGGCTAACCTGAAGGCTGCTTGCGCTGATGAATCCGTAAACCTGGTTCCGCTGATTCTGGAAGCTGTTGAAGCTTATGCAACCGAAGGCGAAATCTGCGGCGTAATGCGTGAAGTATTCGGTGAATTCAAAGCCCACACCGCATTATAATTTGAAATTAAAGCAAAAATAACGGAGGTAATGATAAATGGCTAACATTAAAGTATTAGTTGCAAAACCGGGTCTGGATGGACATGACCGTGGTGCAAAAGTTGTAGCTCGTGCTCTGCGCGATGCTGGTTTTGAAGTAATTTACACTGGTATTCGTCTGACTCCTGAACAGATCGCTGAAGCTGCTCTGCAGGATGACGTTAATGTTGTTGCTCTGAGCCTGCTGTCCGGCGCTCACAACACCCTGTTCCCGAAAGTAGTTGAACTGCTGAAGGAAAAAGGAATGACCGACGTTCTGGTTATCGGCGGCGGCGTTATTCCTGACGCTGACATCCCCGGCCTGAAGGCTGCCGGCATTGCCGAAGTATTCACTCCCGGCACCCCGACCAGCAAAGTTGTTGACTTCATCAACGCGAACGTAAAGTAATTCCTTCTTAAAACTTAAAGATGCAAGCCGGGAACCTTTCCCGGTCTTGCATCTTTCATAACTATTATCAACAAGGCGGTGTGATAAAGAGCTATGGACATTGTAGAAGAAATTTTAAAGCATAATCGTCTTGCACTTTCCAAAGGCATTACAGCTGTTGAAAATGAATATGATAATGCAGTTGATATAATGACCAAGATTTACACACACACCGGACATGCGTATGTTATTGGTATAACAGGACCTCCCGGTGCAGGTAAATCAACTTTGACTGATAAAATTGCAAAAGAATTCCGTAAGCGCGGTAAAACTGTAGGTATTGTTGCAATCGACCCCACGAGCCCGTATTCCGGCGGCGCTATCCTGGGTGACCGTATTCGTATGATGGACCTGATGATGGATTCCGGAATATTTATCCGTTCCATGGCAACCCGTGGCAGTCTGGGCGGTCTGTCCCAGAAAGCCGGTGACGCGGTTAAGCTGATGGACGCGTTTGGCATGGATATTATTTTGGTTGAAACCGTAGGCGTAGGCCAGTCTGAAGTTGATATTGTCAAGACGGCAGATACGACGATGGTTGTTGTTATCCCCGGAATGGGTGACGATATCCAGGCTATCAAGGCAGGTATCCTTGAAATCGGTGACCTGCTCACAATCAATAAAGCAGATCGGGAAGGTGCCGATAAGCTGAATATTGAAATGGAAATGATGCTGGAGTTAAACAACGAAAAGAATGCCGGCTGGCGTCCGCCCATCAACCGTACGATTGCCAGCAAGGATCAGGGAACCGAAGCTGTGGTAGATTCCATTCTGGCACACAGGGAATTCCTGACCAAGACCGGCAAGCTGGACGATATCCGCAAGGCACGGATCAAATCTGAAGTTACGGATATGGTCAATGTTCGTGTTAACCGTTACATAGATAAAAATGTGGTTCGTACCACAGCGTTCGATGAGACCATCGAAAAACTGCAGCGCAGGGAAACTGAGCCCTATTCCGTGGTCGATAGTATTGTTTCTAAGGTGCTCAAATAAGAGACGCCTTAAAATAAATAATTTTATTTACTTAGGAGGATGATTCTTATGGCATTTACAGTTTCGAAGATTGATCACATTGGTGTTGCTTGTCAGGATTTGGACGTTTCCAAAAAATTCTACACCGATGTTCTGGGTCTGGAATGCACTGGTGAAGAAGCAGTTCCCGAACAGGGCGTTAAAACCGTATTCATTAAATGCGGCCCGAACTTAATCGAGTTACTGGTTGACATCACCGAAAACAATGATGGCCCGATCGGCAAATACATTGCCAAGAATGGCCAGGGCATCCAGCATGTAGCCCTGTTGGTAGACGATCTGGTTGCTGCTATTGCTGACGTACAGGAAAAGGGCGGCAAAATGATCGACAAAGCACCTCGCGGTGGCGCTGGCGGAATGGATATCGCTTTCGTACATCCGAAATCTGTTGGCATCCTGTTAGAACTCTGCACTCCTCACAAAGCTTAATTTAAAAGGATTTATCGGTTTGTAAATGGTTTTGATTACATTTCCTGCCCGTCCAAAATACGGGCAGGATGTAATATATAAAAATAAGTTCTCCCAATAATTTATGGAGGTGTCAAAACTTGACTACTCAAGAACGAATTGAGAAAATGCTCAAAAAGTCCGAAGTGATTATGGGCGCCGGCGGTCCGAAGGCTGTAGCAAAACAGCATGAAAAAGGTAAAATGACCGCCCGGGAAAGAATTGCTGCTTTGATGGATGAAGGTTCCTTCGTAGAACTGGATCGTTTCGTTCGTCATCGCTGCACCAACTTCGGCCAGGACAAGAAAGACCTGCCTGGTGAAGGCGTAACCACTGGTTACGGCACTGTAGATGGTCGTCTGGTTTATGTATTTGCACAGGACTTCACCGTTGAAGGCGGTTCCCTGGGTGAAATGCATGCCAACAAAATTGCCAAAGTTCAGAATCTGGCTCTGAAGATGGGCGCACCGTGCGTTGGTCTGAATGACTCCGGCGGAGCTCGTATCCAGGAAGCTATCGACGCTCTGGGCGGCTATGGCAAGCTGTTCTTCAACAACACCATTTCTTCCGGCGTTATCCCTCAGATCTCCGCTATCATGGGACCGTCTGCCGGCGGTGCTGTTTACAGCCCGGCTCTGACCGACTTCATCTACATGGTAAAAGAAACTTCCAAGATGTTCATTACCGGTCCTGCGGTTGTTAAATCCGTAACCGGTGAAGAAGTAACCCAGGAACAGCTGGGTGGCGCTATGACCCACAACTCCCGTTCCGGCGTTGCTAACTTCGCTGCGGAAGATGACGCTGACTGCATCCAGCAGATCCGCTATCTGTTAAGCTTCCTGCCTTCCAACAACATGGAAACCGCTCCGATCGTTGACACTGGCGACGATCCGAACCGTACGGAAGAATCCCTGAACAGCATCTGCCCGGACAACAGCAATGCTCCGTACGATATGTACGAAGTAATCAAAGCTATCGTTGATAACGGCGAATACTATGAAAACCAGAAATACTGGGCGCAGAACATCATCACCTGCTTCGCACGTATGGATGGTGAAACCGTAGGTATCATTGCCAACCAGCCGAAAGTAATGGCAGGCTGCCTGGATATCAACGCATCTGACAAATCCTCTCGCTTCATTCGCTTCTGCGACGCTTTCAACATTCCTATCCTGAACCTGGTAGACGTACCTGGCTTCCTGCCCGGCACTGTACAGGAATATGGCGGAATCATTCGTCACGGCGCAAAGATGCTGTATGCTTACTCTGAAGCTACTGTTCCGAAGATCACCCTGGTTACCCGTAAAGCTTACGGCGGATCCTACTTGGCAATGTGCTCTCAGGAACTGGGCGCAGATCAGGTTATCGCATGGCCGACCGCTGAAATCGCCGTTATGGGACCTGCTGGCGCAGCCAACATCATCTTCAAGAAGCAGGATCCTGAAACCCAGAAGAAGAGCACTGAAGAATATGTTGAAAAATTTGCGACTCCGTACATTGCAGCTGAACGCGGCATGGTAGATATCATCATCGAGCCGAAGAACAGCCGTCCGGCAGTTATCAGCGCCCTGCATATGTTGGAGACCAAACGCGAGAGCCGTCCGGCAAAACGCCATGGCAACTTCCCGGTATAATCCATAACGGGCAGATTCTCGACGCTTAATTTTAAACATATAAACGAGGTGAATTGAATGGGTCCTGTAACTAATAATCCATTCCTGGTTGCTATCATCAACATGACCGTCGTGTTCGGCGTACTGATCGTCCTCGGCGTTCTGATGCATGTAATCGAAATGGTAGATCCGACGAAAAAGAAAGCAGCTCCCAAAGCTGCCGCTCCTGTCGCTGCCGCACCGGCTGCCGCTGTTGCTGCTGCTCCGGTTGTTGAAGACAAGAGCGAAGAAATTGCAGCAGTTATTGCTGCAGCAGTTGCTGCCTGCGGTGGCGCAGAAAACGTAACTGCTGTACGTATCGCTGCACCGGCTACATCCTGGGCTGTTGGCGCTCGCGCTGAAGCACAGACTGTAAGACCGTTTATGTAATTAATAAAAGGTAATAAACCTAAATTAAAAATTCAAGGGAGGATTTATATCCATGAAAGCTTATACCATTACCGTTAACGGCACTGCATATGAAGTAGAAGTTGAAGAAAAGGGCGGCGCTGTTGCTGCTGCTCCGCGTGCTGCTGCTCCGGCTCCGAAAGCTGCTCCGGCTCCGAAAGCTGCTCCGGCTCCTGCTCCGGCTCCGGCTGCCAAACCGGTTGCTGCTGGTGCTGCTACCGTTACCGCTCCGATGCCCGGCAAAGTTCTGGAAGTTAAATGCAAAGCTGGCGACGCTGTTAAATCCGGCCAGGTTCTGCTGATTCTGGAAGCTATGAAAATGCAGAACGAAATCATGGCTCCGGCTGACGGCACCATCGCTGACGTTCGCGTTTCCGCAGGTTCTACCGTTAACACCGGCGACGTAATGATCGTTATGTAATTCAGGATTTTCTAATTCGGATGTAGTTTGAATCTTAACTGTCAGGTTCGCGGACAGTTCCTTTATGGGAACTGTCCGGAACTGACAAAAAAGGATAAAAGTCTCATTATCCTTTGTTGATCTTTAAAAATTAAAATTGAGTGGAGGACTATAAATGGAAGCTCTGATTGTATCTCTCCAGTCCGTATGGAATGACTCCGGTTTCGAAGGCATGACCAGCGGCAACGTAATCATGCTCCTGGTAGGCTTAGTATTGCTCTACCTGGCTATCGGCAAAGGTTTCGAACCTCTGCTGCTGTCCAACATCGCATTCGGTTGCCTGTTGGGCAATATCCCCAAGACAGGTTTTACCACTGATCCTGGCGTAATGCAGGTAATCCTGTACGGTATCAACCACGAAATCTTCCCTCCGCTGATTTTCATGGGCGTTGGCGCCATGACCGACTTCGGTCCCCTGATCGCCAACCCGAAGACCCTGTTACTGGGCGCTGCTGCCCAGGGCGGCGTATTCGTATGCTTAATCGGCGCTATGCTGTTAGGTTTCGACCTGCGTGAAGCTGCAGCCATCGGTATCATCGGTGGTGCTGACGGCCCGACCGCTATTTATCTGACCGTTAAGATGGCTCCCCATCTGCTGGGCGCTATCGCCGTTGCTGCGTATTCTTACATGTCTCTGGTTCCGCTGATCCAGCCTCCTATCATGACGCTGTGCACCAGCAAAGCCGACCGTGCCATTAAGATGGACCAGCTGCGTACGGTAACCAAGTTTGAACGTATCATTTTCCCGATCTTCTCCACGATTTTCATTTCCCTGTTACTGCCTCCGGTATGCGCCCTGATCGGTATGCTTATGTTAGGCAACCTGTATAAGGAAGCCGGCTGCTTAGACCGTCTGAGCGACACCGCACAGAACGCGCTGATGAACATCGTAACCATCTTCCTGTCCGTAGGTACCGGTCTGACCATGGAAGCAGACAAGTTCCTGAAATACGACACCATCCTGATCATCTGCTTAGGTCTGGTTGCTTTCGCAGCTGGCACCATGCTGGGTTGTATTTTCGGTCAGTTTATGAAGATCGCATCCGGCGGCAAAGTAAATCCGCTGATCGGTTCCGCGGGCGTATCCGCCGTTCCGATGGCAGCCCGTGTATCCCAGGTAGTAGGCCAGAAGGCTAATCCTTCCAACTTCCTGCTGATGCATGCCATGGGCCCCAACGTAGCAGGCGTTATCGGTACTGCAGTAGCAGCAGGCACCATGCTGGCTATGATTGGACCTGCCGGCAAATAATTGAATTTCCGGTAAGTACTCTTTAGAATCCTAAGCCTGTTTCTGAATGTTCATATTGTTCATTCGGAACAGGCTTTTTTGAAGAATTATCTGTTTGTTCCTAACGTCTATTGACAAATTTGAAAGTTTTCAGGGAAAAGACGTTAGTCCTTTTCAATGAAAACAGGTTTTCAAAAAAACAGGCAATATCATAGCTTATGTACTTTAAAAATTATGTAAGTAGTGCTATAATAATGCCATGAACCTTGAGAATTCCATACAGTATATTAAGCGTACGGAACACTGCCCGCTGCGTATTAGGCCGTACGCTCGATATAAATTTTAAAAGAGGAGGAGTTATATAATGGCTCAGTCCACAAAGTGTCTCATTCTGTTAGCTGTAATTGCCTTATTCTTCGTTACCGAAATTATACCTCTGGCAGTTACCGCTATGGCTGGCTCTATCGCCTGCGGCCTGCTGGGATTTATCCCGGCTAAACAGGTATTCAGCGGCCTGTCCAACTCCACCGTTGTTCTGTTCGCAGGCATGTTCGTCGTAGGCGCAGCAATGTTCTACACCGGCCTGGCCCAGAAAATCGG
>NZ_DBMCWA010000004.1:0-157082 GCF_056977735.1 Succiniclasticum sp. | reverse complement strand
TGAATTACATTTATCAAGATGAATGTGAATGGAGATATATCCCTTCTGACAGATTCCCAAAAGATTTAGATTTAATTCTGCCACAGGAGATGACCAATAATCATGCTAAAGAAATCTTTTCCAAGGTTTTGCGAAGTCATAAAGAATGTTGGCTTCAGTTTGAATGGCAGGATGTACGTTATATATTGGTGCCGGATGAGGAAGCAGCACGAAAAACGATTACGACTATAAATTCCTTGTCCATGATGGATGAAGAAAAGCATATGCTTATGGCAAAAGTTGAAATAAGCAGCTGTTTTGCAGATAATTTGTGATTTGGGAGTTGATAGTATGCTGGGTAGCTTTACGGGTACATTTAAAAATAAAAAAACGGACATACCACAGGAAGTTATAGAACTGATTAAAAAAGAACTGCCGTCTAACTTTACATTTGGGAAAGATATAAATGGTAATTATATAACAATACCAAGATCAGAAGCAGTTAAAGCTGGGAAGGCAATTAAAGGTGCATTTAATTTGGATTTAGATAAAGAAGATGCGGATTTACGTAAAGTATTAAGTATACTTCCAGCAGCAAAGCTTCCGGAATATCTGTATAGGACGCAACGTAGTATTCATATTAAGGATCTTAAGGTCGGTAATGAAGAAAAACTAATTCCGGATAGCATGCTGATGGGTAATCCTTTGATTAGTAACAATGCTGAATATGAAAGAATTATAAAACCTAATCCATTGTTGAAAGCGGTAAAATTTGTTTTTGAAAGTATGGAGGGGGATATAGTTGAGATTAGTATACAGCAACAGGCGTATGACAGCTTAGTAGAAGAAAAGTATACAAGTATTGATTTTCCGGCGTTGACGATTGAAATGTATATGTATAATCCCTTGGTATCAGATGTAAATACTGAAAATTCAAAAACTAATGTCGATCAACCGGTAAGATTTATTTGTAATGTTAAACCGGAAAAGGCGGATACAGTAGAGGATGCAGTTAGGGCTTTGCATATTTTCAGGGACTTACTTAATGGAAAAATAAAAATTAATGGTAAGTTAATAACATCGAATCAAGGTGATATTAAACCTGATTATGAAAAGGTTGACGAAACGATTTTGTTTTGGGAAACACTTTTGCAATTAGAAACAATTTTGGCAGTACATTTCAAGCCAGACGCTGATTTTGATTATGATTCTGCCCAGTTTTTTGCAGAACTGAAGACATGCCTTATTGAAAACAAAGAGATAATTTGGAATCATCCTTTTAATCATTTTCGCATAGGAGGGTTTCACCCAACTCAGGATAACATAGGTATGGAGAATTTGATTGGCAAAGACAATGTCATATACAAGTTTGTGAGCGGTCCTGAAGAGCATACGCTGTTGGGAAGCAGTTTTGATATTTATTCTCATATGGAAATGAAAGACTTTATTATAACGAACATTGTTTGGGATGATGAAAAGAAAGAAAGTGGCGTTGTATATATTACGGATAGGCCAGACAGAGCATGGACATTAAACCAAAAGTATATGACGGAGAGCCAAGTTAAAGAGTTGGTAGAGAAATAGGGTAATTCGAAGTAATCTGAAAGGAAAAGAATACTAACTGCGCTATAATTCAGTTTGCATAACAGTGGGCATATACAATGCGCAGCGTTGTTATAGAGCTAAAGAAGCTGGGCGTGTTTGGGTAGAAATGTAGTCTGGCATTGTCAGGTTCTGGGTTAATAATTCTATTACGTTATACTAATTTCTGGTAATTATTAATAGCGAGAAACGGTTTGTTTTAGTAGATGAGAAATAGATTATTGGCTTTCTGAAAAATCTCCATAAGTATATCCAACGATTTGGTCAGAAAAAACACTTAACGTTGCCAAGTTTATTTTAACATTCGGTGCAGAAAAGGGTATTATGGTAACATTCTTTAAAATGATAGAAACAGAATTGTTTATCGTTTCTTCAGGGCTTTCTTGAAAAGCGCTTTTGGCAGCATCCAGTGTTATCTTATGTAATGCTAATTCTGCACTTTTGGCATCTACGGTAAGTTCGTTCTGATCAACAAAAGTCCCATAGATCAACGAAGCGCTGGTAACAAGAATAATTTTATTTCTGGACAAACCGGTTTCTGGATTATTCAAAAGTGTGCCAACGGCATTCAACTTTACAGCTTTAATATCAATTCTATTTTGCATATGAACCTCCTTAATATTTATGGGCAATGAAATCATCGGTAATAATCCGTCATCACAATTATATTTGTTTTGGCATTTCTTAATACTAATAATTAATTATTATAATGTTAACAGCGGCTTGGTCATTAGTAATAGTGTTCGTCTGCGCTCATGCTGGATAATTTCTTGTCAATTAAACTTTCTATATACGCATTTTGATTTGCATTTGTGGTGTTCGTTACAACATCAACCAGTCGTTCTTGAGTCTTTGCGATTACACTCATCTGTTGGGCTTGTTGGATATTCACAATATTTTCAATAGTTTTTACACTAGAAGATATTTGCTTTAAAGATTCTTGTGTTTGGGCGTTTAATTCTTCTGCTCTCTTCGCAGATGCATTAGCTTGATAAACGGCAAACCAACCTATAAAAAGAGAAAGAATAGAAACCACAAGAGACGTAATTGCAAGCCAGTCAGGAAGAGCGAAAGGGGAAGATGGTTGCATAAGGGAACCTCCTTTCCTATAAGTTTTATGCAAACATTATATCATAATATCATAGAAGAAAGAAAAATAACAAAAGAAGGAACACTATATAAACAAACCTCATCTTGAAATTCAGAAAACGGAATATCTGGTTGTTGATGCCGAAGCAGCGTTTTATGACATCTTTGGGCAAACGGTGGATGAAGCGGGTCTTGTTCCCATGCGGATAGAGTCTATGTGCGTGTGGGACGAAAGGAATGAGCTTCGCAGAGCCATGCCGGGTTGCAGACCGACAGCCGATGTACCGGGTGAGGCGGGGATGACGTCGCAAAAGAGCCCGGGTGCTGCGCTGCGCGGTTATCTGCGGACAGTGGCCGGAGAAACTGCCGGCGTTGATATCCCCCATGCCGCTTCGCTGAGCGGTTACTTGCGAATTAGGGGCAAAGCTTTGGCAAAGAAGTTAATCATGGAAGCCCTGGGCGTTGACCCGGGCGGCAGTATCACTTTCCGGGCGCTGCCCGCAAACGGCTTGATGATTATATCCGTGACCGCTTTCTGGCAGAAGGCGGGCAGATCCTGTATCATACAAAGGTTCTTTCCGTGAATGATGAGGCCGGGCTGGCGGAGTGTATTGACCTTCAGACAAAAGAAATGTTTACATTGCGCTACCGGTATCTGATCGGTGCAGACGGCGCTGTGTCTAATGTGCGGCGTCTGCTGACCGGAAGGCAGCCGCGGGTTTATCTGGCATTGGAAGCGGCAGTCCCGCTGATCCGGAGGGAGGCTGTGGGACGTTTGACGAAGGGCTCCCAGGGATATTGCTGGTATATTCCCCGGGGAGAAGATGCCACTGTGGGCTGCGGTTACCATAATCTGGGTGCTGATGCTATGGAAACATGTCATAAGCGCCTCACTGAATTCTGTGCGGAGTTGGGAATTGTGTCGCCGCTCCGGTTTTCGGGTGCCTTTATTCCGGAAGGGGACGATGTTCTGCTCCGGATTGGAACACGTACCTATTTGCTGGGAGACGCAGCCGGGCTGAACGATGCCTTTACCGGCGGCGGGATCCACTATGCGCTTTTATCTGCCCGGGCATTGGCTGCTTCCTTGGCTGGCGCCGGAAACCAGCCTGACTCTTCGTCTGTGCCTGCTTCGGAATCTTCGTTCGTGGAAACTGTTTCCTATGAGGAGGCTATGCAGCCTCATGTTAATTGTGTGAAGAAGTCTTCCGCGAACCTGAAGCAGCATTACGCTGTTGCCTGTTCTGTCGTCTCGGGGTTTGGGAAACGGCGTGTGTGAGTGGAGAGAAGTTAGGGCTTCTATTATTTTTGTTCACACTGAAAAGTTTTTTACTTTACTTTTTAAGAAGTATGTGATAAAATAAACACGAACAAAGGTTTGCAAAGAAATTAATGATGACAAGAAAAATACTGCCAAAAGGGGGTAAAACATTATGACAACATATGAATCAACTGTTTCTATGATGCAGAATCTTCCGGAAGCAGATCTGTTAGTTATAAATGAATTTGTGAAACGTCTTTCGGCTAAGGAGAAGGTACGCGAGGAAAGATATAATCCTTACAAACATCTTACGCGTGAAGAAATAGTGGATCAGTTGGCGATTGCACGGAAAAATGCTGAGGAAGGACGTGTGTTGGAAGCACACCAGGCATCAGCTAACATAAGGGAAAAGTATGGCTTATGAAAACGTGGAAAGTAGTAGTTGCGGATGATGTGCAGGACGACTTGGATAATTTTGTTTACTATTTGCTTGTTGAAAAGTTAAATCGACAAGCTGCAAAAGCCATTCTTGATGATTATGACGAAACAATAGAGGAGCTTTCGAAGGTTGCTGGGATACTAAAGCCGTTGGAAGATTTGGAGCTTAGTGATTATAGGAAAATTAGGTTGCGAAGACATAATTATTATCTGTTGTATCGTTTATGTGGTGATACGGCGATTGTTGACCGTATGTTCCATGACCTGCAGGATATTGACAGGGTGATGAAGGAATAGGTTTAGCCCGACTGAAAGTCGGGCTTTTGCTATATAATGGTTGTTATATTGGGGATTTACAAAGTGAGCGCCCAATAAGATAGTTCCTATCAAATTATATACAGACATAAGATAATTACCTTAGTTTTTTGAAATGAGAGTTTATTGAAGATACTTGTAAAATATGAAATGGAAGAAGCAGGAGTGTTTCTCGATGAATTCAGGGTACATTAAGATTTTATATTGTTTATAGATTTACATTTGACTGTTATAATAATCTCGCTTCAAAGATTTAACATTAATTACAATTTAAAATAAGTTTATAAAATTCACGAATTGAAGTAAATGCAACTAATCGAAAAATTCGAGTAGTTCAGCACAAAGGTTCTTGTTCGGTTGAGAGGGTTACTGTTTTATAAGTGTGATACTACAGCTTCTGTTGCGTTAGAGCAAATCGAAAGTAAAGATTATGCGTTGCCGTTTGTGGCGGATGACAGGGATTTGTATAAAATCGGTGTTGCATTTGATTCCAAAACTCGCAAGCTTGTGGACTGGGTTATAGAAGGTTGCATTAAAGTCGCTGAATAATGATTAGTAGTAGTGGATGGCTGAGTACGAAAAAAAGTAAGAGAAGTATTGAAAAGGTTTTATTTTTCGAGCAGATCTTCGATGGTGCAGCCGAGAACTTTGGAGATACGGTAAAGCGATTCGACGCTTGCTTTATTGATGTTTTTGTTCCGCTGTTCATACATTTGGATGGAGCGGAGACTGACGCCGGAGCGTTTTGCAAGCTCGGATTGGGTGCACCCGTAGACTGTGCGGATGCGTTTCAGATTCGTATCCTTAAAGTGATCCCGAACCTGTTCATCCGCGATAACAGCGAATTTGGTTATATCGGCTTCATGTAGTGTGTAGTACATGTTCTGCAGATCATGAAAAGACAGAACCGCAAAGATTTCTTTGAAGCTTCTCGCGGAATACCACTGGTAGTAGCATACGGCCCAGCCGATCCAGTATTCCCGTGACCGTCCGAAATGCTCCTGCGGTTCAGACTCTAACTGTTTGCCGGTTGTTTCCAGCATGACATCTGACGCAATATCGATTCCGCTTTTCCCTGCAAGAAAAAGCGGTTCCCCATTCTCTATCCGTTTGCTGACAGAACTCGCGGCGAAGAATTTTATGAAACTTTCACCTGGGATGCCGCAGGTGTTAATAGCGTAGTCAAAGGCATCACCAAGTGCGGCCTGCGCCTTACTCAGATATGTTTCCTGGTATGCGCGGATCGTCATTCGTAATGCCCCCTCTCAGAATATCCTGCATACAAATGTTCCATCAGGCTTCCTCCAGTCATTTTATCATTTGACATTATTATATCACTGTAGTGATATTTAAGTCAAGCAAATGGAAAACAAAAATATCACCGAGGTGACACTGAAGCTGAGAAGTGAATTGTTATTAAAAAAACTGTTTAATAGTAAAATTTTATGATTTCACAGCTGTCCGGATGGCAGCGAAAAAGCGGTGGATATAATTAGCCCGGCCGAGTGCCGGGCTTTTGTATATAGGAATGCGTTTATGTTCATACATGTAGAGTCGTTAATCCCTTCGGAACAGGTCCCGCGTGTAAACCTTGTCTTGTACGTCATCCAGTACTGCGTCATAGCGGTTGGCAATGATGCAGCCGCACATGGATTTAAACTTCTTAATGTTATTGATGACTTTGCTGCCAAAGAAGGTGGTGCCGTTTTCCAGCGTAGGTTCATAGATGATGACCGTAGCGCCTTTGGCTTTGATCCGCTTCATTATGCCCTGGATGGAAGACTGGCGGAAGTTGTCGGAATTGGATTTCATGGTAAGGCGGTATACGCCTACTATGATTTCTTGCAGACGGATTTCTTTTTCCGTAGAGTAAGCTTCGCTGCCGCCGTAGGCTCCGGCAATCTCCAACACCTTGTCCGCAATATAGTCTTTCCGGGTACGGTTGCTTTCCACAATGGCCTTGATCAGGTTCCCCGGCACATCTTTGTAGTTGGCTAACAGTTGTTTGGTGTCCTTGGGCAGGCAGTAACCGCCGTAGCCGAAGGAGGGGTTGTTATAGTAATCGCCCACCCGGGGATCCAGCGAGATGCCCTTGATGATGGCAGCCGTGTCCAGCCCTTTCATTTCCGCATAGGTGTCCAGCTCGTTGAAGTAGGAGACACGCAGTGCCAGATACGTGTTGACGAACAGTTTGGTTGCTTCGGCTTCCGTAAGCCCCATGAACAGTACATCGACTGGGTTTTTAATAGCGCCCTGTTGCAGAAGGGAGGCGAAGGTGCGGGCTTCATTTTTTGTGATATCGTCTGTACCGACGATGATGCGGCTGGGGTACAGGTTATCGTAGAGGGCTTTGGATTCCCGAAGGAATTCCGGGCTGAAAATAATATTGTCCATCTGCATCTTTTCCCGCACATGTTTGGTGTACCCTACCGGGATGGTGGATTTGATAACGATTGTGGGCTTGACTTCTCTGTCTTTGGTACTTTCTTTTACCAGCTTCAGCACGGCTTCTACGGCAGAGCAGTCAAAGAAGTTCTGCTTCGGATCGTAGTTGGTAGGGGCGGAGACGATGATGAAGTCCGCGTCTTTGTAGGCTGCGGAGCCATCCAGCGTGGCTTTTAGGTTCAGGGTGCGTTTGCCTTCTTTTGCTTCTGCCAGATATTTTTCAATGTAGTCATCCTGGATGGGCGCAATGTAATTGTTTAAGCTTTCCACTTTTTCCGGGATGATATCTACCGCGGTCACTTCGTTATGCTGGGCCAGCAGTACGGCCAGCGACAGGCCTACATAGCCGGTGCCCGCTACAGCGATTTTGTAGCTGCGTTCCGGTGCAGGCAGGGGTTCCGTTTCTTCTGTAAACATATCGGTAGGCTCAAAGTTTAGTACTTCCGCCAGCGCCTGCAGTTGCTCGATGGACGGAGTATACTCCTGCGATTCCAGCTTGCTCAGCATGGAACGGTTCATGTTGGCTTTTTCTGCTACCTGCTTCTGGGTCAGGTTCAGGGCCTTGCGTTTGGTTACGACGGTTTCAGCAAGAAGGGGCAGGGATAGTTTTTTCATAGGTATGCCTCCCTGTTCAGATGTATTAGAATTTGTAAGGAGTACCTGAATGCAATATAAGAAGTAAAAATGTTATTTTAAATAACTGGTTAAGCTCCGCAAAATATAAATATAATTCGAAAGCATTATAGCATTATTGCTGTATTTACTCAACAGATAAAAGGAATAATTGTAAAAAACGAGAAAATAATTATTTTGTATAGTTTAATAAATTTTGTTTTTAATGGTAACAAAGAAAAATGTTATAGTTCCTATTTTTTGTCCTATTGGGAAAACCATCCCGGCAGCAACAAACAGACCTTAAAAATCGGAGGAATCCAAAACAAATTTTTATGATTACACAGCTGCCCGGATGGCAGCGAAATAATGGTTGTTATAATTTACTTTTGCTTTTGGTAAAAGTGTGATATAATAAAATGAATTTTTGTGTAATACAATTTTTATGTAGTACATTATATGCTGAATTCTGGCAAATAAAGTTAAGTGGTGAACGTTATGAACAAATCATTAAGTCTGGTCATGACAGCCCTGATCCTGGGTATGGCTTCCTGCCCGCCGGTTCTGGCAGCCCCGGATGACGGAGCGCTGTCTTCCAGAGTACGAAAAGTAGATGCTGCGGCTACGGCGGACAGCAGTCGCGTGCGCAGCGTGCAGGCCGGCGACCGTACGGTGGATTATGGCAGCCGTGTACGGAAAGCACAGCCGGATACCACCACCCCGGTGGCAGATGCAAGAGTGAAGCCTGTTACAGGCAGGGTATCGGAAACCCCGCAGCGCGTTAACGCGGATCAGGAACGGGTTTCGTATTCCGCTCCGGCTGCCCGGGAGTCTTCCGCAGGTGTGGAGGCAGACAATTCTGCTGCGGATGTGCCGCTGCTGTCGGCGCCGCCGCAAAAAAAGATCAATACGGTGAAATATCCCAACAGCAAGCTGCCGGTGAGCACGAACATGCCGGTTGGCAGCATCTATTATGATTATATTGAAAAGCTGGACGGCATGGGCTATCTCAAATCCATGCTGTACGGTACCCGTCCCTATTCCCGCATGGATATGGCCCGCTGGACGCTGGAGGCGAAGGATGGTCTGAAAAAGGATCCGGCAGCGGCAGATTACGTGGTGAACATGGTCGCCCGTCTGGAACAGGCACTGGCACCGGAAATCGCCCAGATCGAAGCTTATAATAATGGAGAAAAACCGGAGACCGGGTTCAAGGTGCAGAGCACGAAGCTGGAACTGGCAGGGACCGATCTGCACAGCAAGGAAGGCTATACCTATAAGAATCTGAAAAATACCCGCTGGCAGTCCTTCAGCCAGAACCGCAACGGACACCGCTACCAGGACGGTTTCAATGCCAATGCGTCTGTGTACATGGACGGCAATCTGGGCCGCGATATGGCTTTGTCTGCCACGGTCCGGGCGGCCTGGGACGACAGGGATCACGGCACGGCATCGTTGGACGAGGGGTATCTGACTACCCGCGTGGGTATCTGGAATATCGACATCGGCAAACAGGCCATTGCCTGGGGCCAGGGTACGACGGGGAACCTCCTGTTCAGCAATAATGCCCGTCCCCGCACCATGCTGAAGATCAGCAACGAGCTGCAGCCCAAGAGCCGTGGCGCGCTGAAGTTCCTGGGGCAGACCAAGTTTACCGCCTTTGCGTCCCGTCTGGACGGGGAGGCGCGTACCGAAGGCGGCGTCAAGGATCATGAGCATCCCTGGCTGTTAGGGTTCCGGGCCGACCTGGTCTGGAAGAACTTCACCCTGGGCATGGCCCGTGGCTCCATGCTGGGCGGCGAAGGCAACGGCTTCCGCAAAGGCGATATCTGGAAATGGATGTACGGCCATAACGCATACCATGATGATAAATGGAACGACATCGCCGGTCTGGATTTCCGCTGGCGTATGCCGGGCCTGCAGATTTACGGCGAACTGTACGGCGAGGACCAGGCTCATGCGTTCCCGGCGAAGAAAGCCTTTACCGCCGGCATTTATATTCCGCGTCTCAGCTACGACGGAGCCTGGGATATGCGGCTGGAAGCGGGCCATACCGGGAACCCCTGGTACGGTCACGGCAGATACCAGGCCGGCTGGACCTATCATAACGATATCATGGGCAACGCCATGGGAGCCAGTGCGGACCGATACTACGGCAACATCAACTATTACGCCAGCGCCAGCGACAAGATCGGCTTCCACGGTTCCTACTGGAAACTGGATCAGGCCGACAAGTCTGATTATAAAGTGAAGAACGCCTGGCTGACCTATGACAAGCTGCTGGGCAACAACGACTCCCTGAGCTTTATGGCAGGCCTGTCGGATATTCACCGCGGCGGCAAGTACGGCTTCGGCGCCAAGGACAAGATCGTCCGCGTGATGTGGGAGCACCAGTATTGATTTAATCAGTGATACATAAATAAAAAGCGACGGAGCAATCCGTCGTTTTTTTATACTACTTAAGCAGCATAGATGTTGAGCGTTGTGGACGAAGCTGAAAAAAACATTGAGAACGTTTGTGTAATTCCATGAGATGAAATGAGCCGCCCGTGGCTTCAACTGTCTGAGGTGCGAAGCACCGAGTTTTGAAGCCACAGGCGAATGAGTCCATGGAATCACAAACGTGAACAGTTTTCGAAGCTTTGCCCACAACGCGACTTTCAGTCTGCCTGATGGCATTCTTCCTGCTCATAGGCGCCTTCGTAATCGATGGCGTCCTTTTCTTTTTCACCCACATACGCCACAAATTCATCCATATCCTCTTTGGTCGCCAGCAGGGCGGTGTACATCTGGTTGCCCATGGCGCTGGAAAGGATGTCGGGCATCCGTTCACACATTTTGATCCGGTCGCCGTATCTGGCCAGGATTTCTTCCTTGCTGTGTACATAGCGGAACCGGTCCCGCTGTCCGAAGAATACGCAGTACTGCTGGTCCGGTTGTTCGGGCAGGCGTCGTTCATCGAAGCAGATCATATCGGCCCAGAGCTGGTACACGTCGGTAGAGTGGGCGAAGTCCATCATGTCGGGCATGTAACCGCCGCCGGGGCGCATGTTCACTTCCAGCCCTACGAAATCTCCCACTTTGCCCAGTCCCTTTTTGGCTTTGGTCAGCTTGAAAAATTCCATATGCACGAAACGGCTCTTCACACCGAAAGATTTTACCGTGGCCCGGCCCCGTTCCCGAAGCTGGGGTTCCACGCTGGGCGGTACATAGAAGACCAGTTCGGTCTGCTCGTTCACGATATCCATGATGGGCGGGGAGATGCTCATGGATTCAAACAGCACGTTGCTCTGGGAATCCACGATGGCGTCGTAGGAACAGATCCAGCCATGCACGTATTCTTCCATGACATAGGAGTCTTCCGGCTTCTCCGCAAAGAAGGCCTCCAGATCATCCGCATTTTCCAGTCGCCAGGTGGCCGCGGCCCCAACGCCGTATTCCGGCTTTACGATGACAGGGTAGCCCACCTTTTTAATGAAGGTTTCCGCTTCGTCCCGGGTGGTGATCAGGGTCTGCCGTGCCGTGGGCACGCCGGCCTTTTTGTAATAGGGCTTCATGGCCGCTTTGCTGCGGTAGGCTTCGATCTCCTCCGCATCCGGCCCGGAGAGGATATTGAAATCAGTCCGGAGCATGGCATCATGTTCCAGCCAGTATTCGTTGTTGGATTCCAGCCAGTGGATCTTTCCGTATTTGAAGCTGAAGAAAGCAACGGCCCGGAACACCTGGTCGTAGTCTTCCAGCGTTTCAACTTTATAATACTCCGTCAGGCACTGTTTCAGTTCCGGCTGCAGCTGATCGTAGGGGGTGTCGCCGATGCCCAGCACGTTGGCTCCGTTTTTTTTCAGCCGGTCGCACCAGTTCCAATAGGTGCGGGGAAACTGGGGAGAGATAAAAATAAAGTTCATCATGATGTGGTCCTTCCCGGCGGTGAGAGTGGTTCCGCCAATTGTTCAGGTTTATTCATCTTCCAGTCCGTGGGCCCGGCAGTGGTTCAGCACGTGGGGCAGGAAATACTGATACATCTTCTTCCACCAGGGCCAGTCGTGGTTGACATCGTAACCCCAGAAGTCGCACCAGGCAGCGATGCCTTTGGCCCGGAAGGCTTCGTCCAGTATGCGCAGGGAGCGGATGCCTTCGTCTTCCCAGGCGCCCTGGCCTACACATAAGATAATGACACGCTGGTTGTACTGGTTGATATACGGATGCCCGGCGGGCAGGTTCGGCAAAAAGGTGGCGGGGGAGTTGTCGTAGAGGGTGTTGTTCATCCAGGCGCCGAAAAAATAATGGGCGTCGTAGCAGCCCGAGAACCCGATGACCCCTTCAAACAGATCGGGACGGCGCAGGAACACGATGGCGGCGTGGGTGGCTCCCATGCTGCAGCCCGTGGTCAGGGGCCGGAACCCTGAGTGATTGTGCTCGTGGATCAGGGGCACGACTTCCTCGGTGATGTACCGGTAATAATTTTCCTGCCGCTCTGCCCGCAGCACCTTGTCCCCGTAGTTGTCGGACCAGCTTTCGCTGTCTACGGTGTCCACACAGAACAGCTGGAACCGGCCTTCGTCAATGTATTCGGCCAGCTCATCGATCATCCCGAAGTTCTCGTAATTGTCGCACATGGAATCCTGGGTAGGAAACACCAGCAGCGGCCAACCTTTAGTTCCGTAGACGCGGATGTTCATGTTGCGCCAGAGGTGGTTGCTGAAATGATTTATGTCATAACGTGATGGCATGGGTAACACGCTCCTTTATGATAAAAGTTTCAGAATGACTGAAGTTTGCTTAAATTTATTATATCATAAGTTTGAAGATAAATAAAATGCATATGAAACAACAGCTGCCGGCGGAAAAGGGGATGCCACCTGGATCCGTGTAAAAGGAACGAAAGGCGAGGGATGGTTCTGCGTAAATGATTACGATTATAATATTTTCCGCTCGGAAAAAGGCACCGGCATGTTTTTACGGAGGAGCGGGCAGTAGGTAAGATAACTATAAAGGATTTGCATGTTGCATGAATTTTTAGTATAATTTAACCAGAGATGTTACAAAATAATGTAATTTCTAACCATAATGCCATTTAGTTTACGGGGGTGACATTGCTATGAGAAAAACATTCAAAATGACAAAGAAAGCTCTGGCAACTGCTGTTATGACTGCTCTGCTTTCCGGCGGCGTGATGGCTACAGGCTTTGCTGCTCCGGTAGAAGGTATATCTTATTCTGGTGGAGAATTAACACCAGATTCCTACGGTTATATTGCAGCTTCTGATATTTTGGATAAGGGGGGCGGCGCAACGACTGCCTCTTTAACTGCAGTTAAAGCGGAACTGGAAGGTCGTATAAAAGTAACCGAAGACCTGCTTGCAGGGGACTGGGGTGGTAAAACGGTACAGGACGCAATCAATGTAACGGCCCAAGCTATTACGGATCTTGAAACTGCAGAAACCGCTGCGATATCTGCACTTGACCTCCGAATGGATGCTGCCGAAAGTGCGATTGATAGTAATATTAATGTAATAATACCAAATATTTACAAAACAATTGCGGATCTTGAAACTACAGAAAACGGTAAGATAGCTGGGCTTGATGGACGTGTTACTGACGCAGAAAAGGCAATACCGGTAATTCAACAGGACATCAGCGATTTAAAAACCGGCAAACTTGACAAAGCTGAGTTCAATACCTACAAAGAAGAAACGGCCGCAACCATCAGCACGATGAACGGTGCGATAGCTGGGCTTGATGGACGTGTTACTGCCGCAGAAAAGGCGATTGACAATTTTGTTGACACGAAAGCCAACGCGGACATGGATAACCTGACTGAAACAGGAAAGTCAGCAGTAAAAGACCTTGCCAAAGACGCCATCAATGTCGTCGGGGAAGGTCCGGTAAGCGTTGCGAATTCGGATGTCAGCGGTGTCGACACGTACACAGTATCGGTGAAGACGGACGGCAAAGTGGAATCCGCTAATACAGGCATCGTAACCGGCGACACTGTGTACAACGAAACCCGGGTTGCTGCGGACGGTAATTATGTGAAAGCTTCTAACAGCGTAGGTGATAACCTGAGCGCGCTGGATACGGAACTGGCTGCACTGACAGTTGGAACCGGCGCAGGCCTGGATGAGGTCAGCCACCGTATCGACAATGTGGACAGCAAGATCAACAAAGTGGGCGCCGGCGCGGCGGCACTGGCAGCGCTCCATCCGATGGACACGGACGGCAAGTTCAGCATGGCGGCGGGCTTCGGTAATTACCGGGATGCCAACGCTATGGCGTTAGGACTGTTCTACCGTCCTACCGACCAGGTGATGTTCAGCATGGGCGGCAGCATGGGCAACGGAGAAAACCTGCTGAATGTAGGCGTGAGCTTCGCGCTGGATAAGGGCGTTTCCACCAGCAAGGCCGCCATGGCCAGGAAGATAGCGGCCCAGGACGAAAAGATCACATCGTTAGAAGGGCAAAACGCGCGGCAGGCAGATGAGATTGCCGCATTGAAAGAAGCTCTTGCCCGTCTGGAAGCGAAGATCGGGAAATAAGGCGTCTGCCTGTCGTGTTTGAAATTGCATACGGCAACCCGTTTTTATAACAGTCGCAGATTATTCTGCGGCTGTTTTGTTGTTTGTCTTTAAATTGCAGGTCCTGTCGATTTTACACTTAATTCATAGACAACATGCTGCTTTTGCGCTATAATAAATTGGTTATATGTGTACAAAATTTTCTTCATATTAAATAAATAAAAAACGGAGGACACGCCTGTGTTAGACTTTTCTACGTTAATGTTCCGTGCTCCGGCGCTTTTGATTGCGCTGACCATTCACGAATACGCCCATGCCTGCGTTTCCGACAGCCTGGGGGATCCCACGCCCGGCCTGCAGGGCAGGCTGACCCTGAACCCGCTGGCCCATCTGGATATCGTGGGTACCCTGATGCTGGTGCTGTGCGGCTTCGGCTGGGCCAAACCGGTGGAGATCGATCCCCGGTACTATAAGGATTACCGTTCCGGACAGCTGAAGGTTTCCGCGGCCGGTCCGCTGGCCAATTTGTTCCTGTGCTTCGTGGCGGTTCTGATTATGACGGCCCGGGGCAGTCTGGGCATGTCCAGCAACATGGTGAACCAGTTCCTGTACTGGCTCATGCTGTACAATGTCTGGTTCGCGTTCTTCAATCTGATCCCGATCCCGCCGCTGGACGGTTCCAAGATTCTGGAGACCTTTATGGACTACGAAACAGCGTACAAATTTGAACGCTTTGTAGGGCAGTACGGTTTTATCGTCCTGGTCCTCATCGTGTACAGCGGTATCTCCAATATGATCATCGGGCCCCTGGCTTCCTGGTACCTGAAGATCTGTTACGGGATTGCGAGCATACTGTTTTAGGAGAACCTCTTATGACTGATCCGGTGGTCCGGGTCCTTGATTTTGAAGGGCCTCTGGACCTGTTGATACATTTAATTGAAAAGAATAAGATGGATATCTACGATATCCCTATAGTTTCCATCACTGACCAGTACATTTCCTATCTGCATTCCTTTACGGAAACGGATCTGGAAGCGGCCAGCCAGTTTCTGGTGATGGCCTCCCTGCTGCTGCAGATCAAGTCCCGCATGCTGCTGCCCAAGACAGAGCTGGAGGACGAGGATGAAGCGGACCCCCGGGATATGCTGGTACAGATGCTGCTGGAATACCGTTGCATCAAGGCGGTGGCAAAACAGCTGGAGACGATGAAACAGACGGCGGCCCGGCAGCATACCCGCAAGCCGTATTTTGCCGACAGCAAACTGCGGAACCTGCATGCGTATCCGGTGAGCGACCTGTTGCTGGCCCTGGCCGGGCTGACCGGCCCGCTGCGGCAACAGATGGCCGTGGTGGAGCGGCAGGAATATGACGTGGGAACCAAGATGCAGGAGATCATCAGGCTGCTGGGAGAGTATCCCGAAGGCATTGAATTTGAAAAGGCCTTTGTGAAATCGGGCAGCAGTGGCGAGATGGTGGCGTCGTTTCTGGCGGTGCTTGAACTGCTTCGTTTACAGGTGGTGCGCATCAGCCAGAGTCAGGCCTTTGCGCCGATCTATTTATTTTTGCGTACCGTGCCGGAGCCGGTACTGATAGGAGGGGAACCGGATGCAGCAGGAGTATAAGCTGGGACAGCTGGAAGCGCTGCTGTTTGCGGCAGGGGAACCTCTCGGTGTGCCGCAGCTGGCGGAACTGCTGGGGTTGAACAGGCCCCAGACCTGGGAGCTGCTGGGACGGCTCCAGGAAGACTATACGAATGAAAGCCGCGGGCTGGAACTGCGGGAAGTGGCGGAAGGCTGGCAGCTTTGTACCAAGGCGTGCCACCACGAGGCGATCCTGCAGCTGGCCAGTACCCAGGAATTAAAGCTGACCAATGCGTCCATGGAGACGCTGGCGATCATCGCGTACCGCCAGCCGGTTACGCGGGCGGAGATGGAAGCCATCCGCGGGGTAAAGGTAGACGGCGTTGTCAACACCCTGCTGGAGTGGGAACTGATCGCGGAGGCAGGCCGCAAGGAAACGGCAGGCCGCCCCATTCTGTACAAGACGACCAAACGGTTTCTGGAAGTGTTTGGGCTGAAGTCCCTGAAGGACCTGCCTGCCATGCCGGACATACTGGCGGAAGACGCGGCCCGGCATCCCCAGCAGCTTTCCCTGCTGGACATGGAGGCAGCGGAGGAATAAGTCATGGAAGAGAGATTACAGAAAGTGCTGGCCCAGGCCGGCGTGGCTTCCCGCCGGGAAGCGGAAGAATATATTACTGCCGGTCGCGTAAAGGTGAACGGCAAAGTGGTGAAGGAATTAGGTACCAAGGTAGGACCCAATGCCTTCATCATGGTTGACGGGCATCCTATCCACCGGGAACGCAAGACCTATCTGCTGTTTTACAAGCCCCGTGGTGTGGTGACCACCATGAAGGACCCGGAAGGCCGGAAGACCGTAGCGGATTACGTAAAAGATATTCCCCAGCGGGTGTACCCGGTGGGAAGGCTGGACTACAATACGGAAGGGCTGCTGCTGCTGACCAATGACGGGGAGCTGGCTCAGGCCCTGACCCATCCCAGCCATGAAGTTAATAAGACCTATGAGGTGACGGTGCCGGGCATCGTACCTCAGGAAAAACTGGACATGCTCCGGGTGGGCCTGAAGCTGGAAGACGGCATGACCGCGCCGGCGCTGGTGGACCTGAAAGCCTATGATTACGAGAAAAACCTGACGCATTTTAACGTGACGATCCACGAAGGACGGAACCGGCAGGTTCGGCGCATGTGTGATGCCATCGGGTTCCCGGTGCGGTATCTGCGGCGCGTGATGATGGGCACTCTGACCCTGGACGGACTCCGACGGGGCGACTGCCGCGAATTATTTAATGAAGAAATTGAAGAGCTGCGGGCTGCCTGCGGCCTGAAACGCGATCCGGAAGGGAAACCGGAAAGTGCAGCGGAACGTAAATCAGAACGCAGGGCAGAAGGCCAACCGGGGCATAAAACCGGGGCGAAGCCGGTACGTAAACCTGAGACCAGTTCAAAACGCAGACCGGAAGAAAAACCGTCTTTCGGCGAAGGCAGGACAAAAAGAGTAACAGAAGCCCGGCCCGGCGGCGAGAGAAGGAAAAAGAAAGAATAAGAACTGTGACAAAATAATCAATTTATTTTTGAACAATTGCTGAGGATGGTCTGAGTTTGAAATTTGCATTTTGCTGATTGTGGGAGAGTATATATGCCAGACGTAGTAGTGATAGGCGGCGGCGCGGCAGGCCTCATGGCGGGCATAACCGCCGCGCGGCAAGGCGCATCCGTAGTCGTACTGGAACGAATGCGGGAACCGGGCAAAAAGATGATGATCACCGGCAAAGGTCGGTGCAACATCACCAACAGCTGCCCGGTGAAAGATTTCATCCCCAACCTGCCGGGCAACGGCAAATTCCTGTTCAGCGCGCTGCAGCAGTTCAGCAATGAAGACCTGCTGCGCTTCTTTCAGGAATGCGGGCTGGAAACCGTAACGGAACGGGGCGGCCGGGTCTTTCCCGCATCTGGGAAGGCCAAAGATGTCATTGCCGCACTGACCGATGCGCTGCAGAAAGCCGGCGGCCGGCTGGTGACCGGCGTGCAGGCATCCGGGTTTGTTGTGAGACCGGGTTCTGTCATGCAGGTGACCGGCGTGCGGTACCGCAACGTAGAACAGGATGGCCGTAAAGACGGGCAGGACTTCCGCAGCCTTACCAGAGGCAAAGTAAAGCTGGGCGCGGAACATACACTGGATGCAGCCGCCGTGATCGTCTGCACCGGCGGGGCCTCCTATCCCGGTACCGGTTCCGACGGCAACTTTGTCCCGGTACTGGAAACGCTGGGACTTGCAATCGAACCGCTGCTTCCGGCACTGGTTCCCCTGGAACCGGAAGAAGGCTTTACCGAAGACCTGGAAGGACTGTCCCTGAAAAATGTAGAAGCATCTGTAATGGCAGACGGCAAGACCGTGGCCAAAGAATTCGGCGAATTGCAGTTTATCCGGGGCGGTATTGCCGGCCCCATCTGCCTGACCATGAGCCGGAAAGTAGCCCGCCTGCAGCACTTCAGCCAGTCGGAACTGGAACTCTCCATTGATTTGAAACCGGCATTGCAGGAAGATAAACTGGATGCCCGGATCATCCGTGACTTTCAGGAATTCAGTAAATTACGGCTGGCAGAAGTCGTACGCAAACTGTTGCCACAGCCTCTCGTAGCGCCGGTTCTCGATTCAGCCTTCCTGGATGGAACGAAACCAGTGAGCCAGATATCGAAAGAAGAACGGACGGAACTGATCCGTGCCGTGAAACACTTTACCATCCCCCTTGTAGGCACAAGACCACTGGCAGAAGCCATCGTCACAGCCGGCGGCGTTTCCCTGAAGGAAATAGACCCCAGGACCATGAAAGCCAGACGCATCGACGGCCTCTGGTTCGCCGGCGAAGTGATAGACGTAGACGGCTACACCGGCGGCTTCAACCTGCAGGCAGCCTTCAGCAGCGGCTACGTAGCCGGCCTGCATGCGGCACGAATGGTTTTGAGTAATAAATAAATCATTATTATAAATATAAAGTAAGGAAAAGACATGAGCAAACATTAGGAAATAATTGCGTCATTTCACGAGACGAAATTTGCCGTCGTGGCGAGACTGTTACGATAAAAGCCCAAGAAGCAAGCCCGTAGGGCGAAGCTGATTGGACACTTTTATCTACTTGCAGTGCGCCGCAGAACGCAAGCCGAAGGCATAGCGTGATGCGTTGCGCACGAGCCATTGAGGGGCGAAGCCCGAGTTTCGAAGCCACAGGCAAATAAGTCCATAAAATAGCAATTGGTGACGTGTTTGCGAGGTCTTTTCCTTGCACGAATAACTGATGAGGTGATATAACCATGAGTAACGGATTCGTCGTCGCCATCGACGGGCCTGCAGGCGCAGGCAAAAGCACCATCGCCAGACAGGCAGCCGGCAAACTCGGCTTCGCCTACATAGACACCGGCGCCATGTACCGCGCAGTCACATGGAAACTGCTGCAGACGGGAAACGAATTCACTCCCGAACTGGCCGGAAAACTGGCCAATGAAATCAAAATCACCTTCCGCCCGGAAAACGCCGTAAACCGCGTATTTGTAGACGGAACGGAAGTCACAGGCGCCATCCGCACGGCCGAAGTAACCGGACTCGTTTCCAAAGTAGCCGCCGTACCCGAAGTGCGCACCGCCATGGTAGACCAGCAGCGCCGCATGGGCGAAGAAGGCGGCATCGTCATGGACGGCCGTGACATCGGAACCGTAGTCTTCCCCCAGGCCCAGTGCAAAATCTTCCTGACGGCCACCGTAGAAGAACGGGCCCGCCGCCGCGGACTGGAACTGGAAGCCAAAGGCGAAACAGTAGACTACAAAAAACTCCAGGAAGAAATCGCCGCCCGCGACAAACAGGACACCGAACGGGAAATATCCCCCCTGCGCCAGGCCGACGACGCCATCTATTTAGATACCTCTGAAATGAATATCGAACAAGTGACGGATAAAGTATTAGAATTAGTAAAAGAAAAGCAGTAAAAGAGATTTGTTGTAATAATGCGGACAGGAAAAGACATGAGCAAACCATAGGAAACAATTGCGTAATTTTATGAGACGAAATTTGCCGTCGTGGCGAGACTGTCTGAGGGCGAAGCCCGAGTTTCGAAGCCACAGGCAAATAAGTCCATAAAATAGCAATTGGTGACGTGTTTGCGAAGTCTTTTCCTGACAGCATTGTTTCATAAAGGAATTTTTCACATGACACTATACGATTTCTGTTACGCGACCTTCCCCTGGCTCTTCAGACTCTGGCTCCGCTGGGAAGTCTTCGGCAGGGAAAACATCCCGGCAGAAGGCCCCGTCGTCATCGCCAGCAACCACCTGAGCCTGCTGGACCCGCCCGTATTGGGCGCGGCAGCCACACGGAAAGTCCACTTTATGGCCAAATCAGAACTCTTCAAACCCTCCTGGTTCGGCGCCCTGATCCGCAAACTGGGAGCCTTTCCCGTCAGACGGGGAGCCAAAGACCGGGAAGCCATCAAAACAGGCCTGACGATACTGAAAGAAAACAAAGTACTGGTCGTATTCCCGGAAGGCACCCGGAGCAAGACCGGCGAACTGGGACGGGCCGGCGGCGGCGCCTTCATGATGGCGGTGAAACAGAAAGCGCAGATCGTTCCGGCCTATATCTACGGTACAGATCTGAAACGGCATCCGGGCTGGCCCAAAGTACGGGTCATCTTCGGCAAGCCGATGCAATACGATCCGGCCATGGGGACCGGACGCGAAAGTCTGGATGAACTGGGCGCGCGCTGGCGCGAAGAAGTCCTGGTTCTCCGAAAGGCGGTGGCATTGGAAGATGGAAATCAAAGTAGCTGACCCCTGCGGCTTCTGCTACGGCGTCAAACGGGCCGTAAAAATGGCAGAAAGCGCTGCGGACAGCCTGCCGGCGGCAACCCTGGGCCAGCTGGTCCACAATTCCCAGGTCACAGCGGACCTGGCGGCCAGAGGAGTAGGATGTAAAGACTCGCTGGACGAATTTACGGAAGGGGAAACGGTCATTTTCCGCTCCCACGGGGTCGGACCCGACCTTTATCAAAAGGCAATTGAAAAAAATTTGAAAATTTTAGATGCCACCTGCCCCAACGTAAAAATGAGCCAAAACAAGGCACAGCAAGCCTTTGAGCAGGGTTACCTGCCGATTATCGTCGGAGAAAAAAATCATCCGGAGATAAAAAGCATATTGGCATATGCAGGAAAAAATGCTATAATAATTGAACGCAAAGAGGATATTGGCGAAGTGCCCTTTGTTTCCAAATATTGCGTCATCATTCAGACCACATTTGAATTGGCGAAATTTGAGGAAATACTGCAGGCGCTGCAGGCTGCAAGGCCCGGGGAATACCGGGTTGAGCGGACGATCTGCCTGGCCACCAGACAGCGGCAGGAAGCCGCGGCAAAACTGGCTGCCGGGGTGGACGCCTTTGTCGTGATTGGAGGCAGGAACAGTGCCAATACAAGGCATCTGACCGAGCTGGTAAGCGCCATCTGCCCCCGGTGCTATCAGATCGAGACTGCCGGCGAACTTTCCCCGGAAATGTTCAAAGGGTGCAGGAAAGCAGGTATTTCGGCCGGAGCATCCACTCCGGAACGTATAATTAAGGAGGCTGTCAAAGCGATGGAAAACATGGAAATCAACAAAGTAGAGGGTAACGAATTCGAGGCGATGCTCGATGCCAGTATGGAAGATTACGGCGTGCATCCGGGGAAACTCGTTACCGGCAAAGTAATTCAGGTAGATAAAGAAGGCGTTTATATTTCTTTTGGCTATAGACGTGAAGGGTTGATCGCCTGGGCTGACTGGGCGACGGATGCAAACCCGGAAGAACTGATGGGAACAGTAAAGATTGGCGACGAAGTGGAAGCGGTAGTAGTACCCGGTTCTTCTTCTGAAGAATTCATCCGTCTGTCCAAGATCCGTGCAGAAAAAGAAGCTGCCTGGAAAACCGTTCAGGAACTGCCGGAAGGTGAAAGACGCCCGGCTACCGTTAAGGTGCTGCGCGTGATCAAAGCCCGCGGCCGCGACAAAGATACCGAAAAACCGAGACAGGTTGTCGGCCTGGCCGTTGCGGTAGAAGGCGTAGAAGGCTTTATGCCTGCTTCCCACGTAGAACTGCGTCACATTGACGACTTTACCCCGTACGTAGGGAAAGAAATGGAAGCCGAGATCATCGAAGTAAATCCGGAAAAGAAACGCATCGTTGTTTCCCGCCGCAACCTGCTGAAAGCAGAAAAAGAACAGAAGCATCAGGAATGGCTGGCGAACCGGGAAGCCCGCATCGCTGCCCGGAGAGAAGAACGTGCAGCCAGAGAAGCGGCCGCTTTCGAAGAGATCGTAGAAGGCGAGACCTATGAAGGCAAGGTAGTAAAAGTTGCCGAATTCGGCCTGTTCGTTGAAGTCATTGAAGGTCTGGTAGGCCTGGTACACAATACCGAGCTGTCCTATGACCGCAGCGTAAAAGCAGAAGACGTTGCCAAAGAAGGCGACACGGTAAAAGTATTTGTCAAGAAAGTTGACAAAGAAAACCGCCGCGTTTCCCTGTCCATCAAAGCAACGCTGGAAGATCCGTGGGTAGCTGCCGCTGCCGGCTTCCAGGTTGGCGATGTGGTAGAAGGCACCGTAGAACGCTTCCTGCCCTTTGGCGCGCTGGTACGTCTGAACGACAGGGTAGAAGGCATGATCCACGTTTCCGAAATGGCGGACACCCGCGTGGAAAAACCGGAAGACGTGCTGAAGATCGGCCAGGTCGTAACCCCGATGATCATCAAGATCGACCAGGAAAAACGCAAAGTCGGCCTGTCCCTGACCCGTGCGAAAAAAGATGAAGAAAAAGCCGAAATGAAAGCCTACATGGATGGCAATCCGGAAGAAAACTTCTCCAATAACGCTATGGCGGAACAGCTGGAAGGTCTGAATAAATAATCCTGCATTGCAGAGGACGGAGTTTTTCCGTCCTCTTTTTTGGTTTTATGATAAGTTGAGCAGAGGATCGGTATGACACGGGAACAACGTAAACTGGACCATATAAAATATGCCCTTGAACTGGGAGACGGCGGTCGCAGCACCGGTCTGGAGGATGTGCATTTCCTTCACAACTGTCTGACGCCCGTGGATCCGGACCGGGTGGACTTCAGCACGCGGATCGGCAGCCTTACACTGCCGGTTCCGGTTGTGATCGACGCCATCACCGGCGGCACGGCGGACGTCCGGGAAATCAACCGCAGGCTGGCCGCAGTGGCGAAACGCACCGGTGCCGCCATGGCGGTAGGTTCCCAGTACGGGGCGGTGAAAGAAGGCAGGCATGCGGATACCTACGCGGTGATCCGGGAGGAAAACCCCGACGGCATCTTCTTTGCCAACGTCAGCGCCCTTGTGTCGCCGGAAGAGGCAAAGGCTGCCGTGGAGATGATCGGGGCGGACGCGCTGGAGATCCATCTCAATGTGGCCCAGGAACTGATCATGCCGGAAGGGGACAAACAGTTTGCCCTGATCCGGGACCGCCTGGCCCGTCTGCAGGACTGCGTGCAGGTTCCGGTCATTATCAAGGAGACCGGCTGCGGCATGGCGGCAGAGCAGATCCGCGAGCTGCAGGCGATGGGCTTTACCTGCTTTACCGTTTCCGGAAAGGGCGGCACCAGCTTTGCGGCCATCGAGGCCTTCCGGGGCAGCAGAATTCGTCATGCGAAGTTTGCGGACTGGGGGATCCCCACGGCCTGGAGCCTGCTCGATGCGGCCCATACGGTAAAGCCCTGGGACACGGTGATCGCGTCCGGCGGGATTCGCAGCGGCTGGCAGGCAGCCCAGGCTGTCGCCCTTGGCGCGGATGCCGTGGCCATGAGCGGCAATATCCTGTCCGTGCTGCTGGAGCAGGGCGATGAGGCAGCCGTCGCGTATCTGCAGGATGTGGCGGATGACCTGAAGGATATCATGGTATTGACCGGCAGCCGTACGGTAAAAGAGCTGCAACAGGTCCCCCTGATCTTTACCGGCGATACGCTGGCATTTCTGCAGAGCCGGGGCTACGACCCGAGGCGCAAACGCAGCCAGTATGTACAGACGGATCCGGAACCGCAGAGGTAACGTTGTCCTGCGAAAGGAATGGCTCCGGCATTACCGGACCACAGAAGAGGGAAGACCTGAGTTTTTACTCCAAAGGAAACGGAAAGGACGAAACAGATTGGAAAACAAGAGCACGTGGGAAAAATATACACCGGCACAGGTGAAAGCCTGCCATGAATTCTGCAAAGGGTATCTGGATTTTCTCAGCAACGGCAAAACGGAGCGGGAATGTGTGGAACTCATCCTGGAAGAAATGAAGGCGGCGGGCTACAAAGACCTGGACGACCTGATCGCTAAAGGAAAGACCCTGAAGGCCGGCGACAAGGTGTACCGCATCAACATGAAAAAGGGCATTGCCATGTTCAACATCGGCAAAGAGCCAATTGAGAACGGGATGAATATTCTGGGCGCCCACATCGATTCGCCCCGCATGGATGTGAAGCAGAACCCGCTGTACGAAGACGGCGGCTTTGCCCTGCTGGATACCCATTACTACGGCGGGATCAAAAAGTATCAGTGGGTGGCGATCCCCCTGGCGATTCATGGGGTCATCGCCAAAAAGGACGGCACAGTGGTGAAGGTAGCAGTAGGCGAAAAGCCGGAAGACCCGGTGTTCTTCGTGTCCGACCTTTTGATCCATCTGGCCCAGGACCAGATGGCAAAGAACGCGGCCAAGGTGGTGGAAGGGGAAGCCCTTGACGTCATCGTGGGAAACCAGCCCATCAAAGTGGGCCGCAATGTGAAGGAAGAGGACAAAAAGTCCGCCGGCAAGGAAGCCGTGAAGAAAGGCGTGCTGGCCATCCTGAAAAAGCAGTTCGGCGTGGAAGAGGAAGATTTCCTGTCCGCAGAGCTGGAAGTGGTACCGGCCGGGCGCGCGCGGGAAGCCGGCTTCGACCGGAGCATGGTGCTTTCCTACGGGCAGGACGACCGTGTCTGCGCCTACGGTTCCTACAAAGCCATGCTGGATGTGAAAGACGTAAGCCGCACCACCTGCTGCCTGCTGGTGGATAAGGAAGAGATCGGCAGCGTAGGGGCTACCGGCATGCAGAGCCTGTTCTTTGAAAACACGGTAGCGGAGATGCTGGAACTCATGGGGCATTGTTCGACACTGGCGCTGCGCCGCACCCTGGCCAACAGCACCATGCTGTCCAGCGATGTGAGCAGCGCGTTCGATCCGCTGTATGCATCTTCCTTCGATAAAAAGAACGTGGCCTACCTGGGCAGGGGGCTGGTGCTGAACAAATTTACCGGTGCCCGGGGCAAATCCGGTTCCAACGACGCCAACGCAGAGTACATCGCCCACATCCGCAGCATCTTTGCGAAAGAAAAGATCAGCTTCCAGATGTCGGAACTGGGCAAGGTAGATCTGGGCGGCGGCGGGACCATCGCCTACATCATGGCCCTGTACGGCATGAACGTCATCGACAGCGGCGTGCCGGTGCTGAGCATGCACGCACCCTGGGAAGCGACCAGCAAGGCGGATATTTATGAAGCAAGACGGGGCTACGAAGCCTTCTTAAAACTGGCAAAGAGAGTGTGACTATATGGCTAAAGGAAAACGCTTTTATAATAAGAACAACAGCCGGCCTGCCGGCAAACCGCCCCGCAAGTTTATGAAAGGTAACGACAGGAATGGCAGTAAGGAACAGAACACAAATCATTCGGAAGGGAATGCTGCCAAACGTGTCGATAATGCGAACCGGAACAGCCGGCCTCCCAGGCCCGGTGTTGAAAACCGGAAGCCCCAGATGGCAGGCAGGCTGCTGGTGGCCTATTACTCCTGGTCCGGCGTGACAGATAAGGCAGCCCGGAAGATTGCGTCCGTGGTTAAAGGCAATACCTACCGTATCCTGCCGGTGAAAGCCTATCCGTCCATGTACGGTCTGTGTGTTGCCAAGGCGGGCATGGAAAAAGCCTCCGGTGCCCGTCCGGAGCTGAAAGGCACCCTGCCGGACTGCAGCCGCTATGAAAAGATCGCCATCGGGTTCCCCATCTGGTGGTTCAGCTGCCCCAACATCATCCATTCCTTCCTGGAAAAAGTGAACCTGGACGGCAAGAAAGTATATCCCTTCTGCACCAGCAAGACCAGCGGCCCCCGCGGCAGCGCGGACGCCATCCGCAGCACCGTTCCCAAGGCGGACGTAAAGGACTGCCTGGATGCCAACAAGCTGGACTCCATGACCGACGAAGACATTAAAAAGTGGCTGGAAATGTAACAGGTAAAAAGAAAGACCGTCTCAAATCCACATGGCTTTTAGACGCTGAAGACAGATAATACATAAGAGGCACCGGATCTTTTCGGCGCCTCTTTTATTATATGAACGAAAACGGGCATCCGTTACAGCGGGTGCCCGTTTTGTATGGTAAGAGTATTACTTTGTGAGTTAAGAGTATTTCTTTAAAGAACAGCTGATTAACGTGTTGATAACGCTGATGAAACTATTTGCTTTCTGCCACTTTTTTAAACGCAATTTTGGCTGCTTCCACTGTCTTTGCGAAGTCTTCTTCGCTGTGAGCCAGGGAGATAAAGTTGGTCTCGAACTGGGAAGGAGGCAGGTAGATGCCCTGTTCCAGCATGCTGTGGAAGTAGATGCGGAAGGCGTCCGTATCGCAGGCGGTGGCGTCCTCGTAGTTGGTGACTTCTTTTTCGGAGAAGAAGACGGTGAACATCGAACCCAGGCGTGGTACCTGTACCGGAACGCCGGCTGCATCTGCCGCAGCTTTTAATGCGTCCGTCAGCTCCGCATTCCGTTTTGTCAGCGTGGCGCAGACATCATTTTCTTTCAAATACGTGAGAGCCGCAATACCGGCTGCCATGGCCAGCGGGTTGCCGGAAAGCGTTCCGGCCTGGTACATGGGGCCTACAGGGGAGACCTGGTTCATGATGTCCCGTTTGCCGCCGTACGCAGCCACCGGCAGGCCGCCGCCGATGACTTTGCCCAGGCAGGTGATATCCGGATCGATGTGGTATAAGGACTGGCTGCCGCCCTGGGCGGAACGGAAGCCGGACATGACTTCGTCGATGATCAGCAGGCTGCCGTATTTTTTTGTCAGCTCACGGATGGCCTGCAGGTAGCCGTCTTTCGGCAGCACCAGCCCCATGTTGCCAGGGGTGGGTTCCATGATGACAGCGGCGATGTCTTTGCCTTTTTCCGCAAACACTTTTTCTAATGCTGCCAAATCGTTAAAGGGAACGGAGAGGGTTGTCTCCGCGGTGCCTTTGGTAACACCGGGGCTGTCCGGCACGCCGAAGGTGGTGGCACCGGAACCGGCATGCACCAGCAGCGCGTCGCTGTGACCGTGGTAGCAGCCAATAAATTTCACGATGCAGTCCCGTCCTGTATAAGCCCGGGCCAGACGGATGGCGGACATGGTGGCTTCCGTGCCGGAGTTGACCATGCGCACCATATCCATGGACGGAACTAGTTCGCAGACCAGTTTTGCAAGAGTTACTTCCGCGCCGGTAGGAGCGCCGAAACTGGTGCCCTTGGCTGCCGCAGCCTGTACGGCTTCTGTTACGACAGGGTGGGCGTGGCCTAACAGCAGCGGGCCGTAGGATAACACGTAATCAATGTATTCGTTACCGTCCAGGTCGAACAGTTTGCTGCCCGCGCCTCTGGCAATGAAAGGAGGCACGCCGCCAACACTCCGGAAAGAACGGACCGGGCTGTTGACGCCGCCGGGGATATACTGTTTGGCTTCCGTAAAGACGGAAGATGATTTGGATAAGTTGCTCATTTATTTTTCCTCTTTCAGCCACCGGGCCACATCCAATGCATGGTAGGTGATGATCATCTTGGCGCCGGCCCGTTTGAAGCTCATCATGGTTTCCATGACGATGCGTTTTTCATCGATCCAGCCCTTTTCAGCCGCTGCTTTCACCATGGCGTATTCACCGCTGACGTTGTATACGCAGAGGGGACGGTTGAAGGTTTCGTGGGCTCTTCTTGTCACGTCCTGATAGGCCAGGGCGGGTTTTACCATGACGATGTCCGCGCCTTCTTCAATATCCAGCGCGATCTCCCGCATGGCTTCATCGCTGTTGCCCGGGTCCATCTGGTAGCCTTTCCGGTCGCCCTTGCCCGGAGCGGAATCTGCCGCCGCGCGGAAAGGACCGTAATAGGCGGACGCAAATTTGGCGCTGTAGGCCATGATGGCGACATGACTGTAACCGGCTTCGTCCAGCGCTTTGCGCATGGTGGCCACGTATCCGTCCATCATGTTGGAGGGGGCGATGATGTCCGCGCCGCAGCGGGCCTGGCTCACGGCCAGCTTGGCCAGGTTGGGCAGGGTCTTGTCGTTATCTACAGAAGCGCAGTCCGGCGTTAAAATGCCGCAATGGCCGTGGGTGGTGTATTCGCAGAAGCAGGCGTCGGTAATGACCACCAGCTCCGGATATTTGGCCTTGATGGCCTTGCTTGCCCTCTGTACGGGTTCGTTGTCGTCCCAGGCGCTGCTGCCTTCCTCATCTTTGTAGGAGGGGAGGCCGAAGAGCAACACGGCGGGGATGCCCAGTTCTACAACTTCGTCAACGGCTTCCATCACCCGGTCCACAGACCACTGGTAATTATTCTTCAACGTTTCAATTTCATTTTTTACATTGGTTCCCGGTACCACAAATAACGGGAAGATCAGGTCTTTAACGCTTACGCTCGTCTCCCGGATCAGGCTGCGCAGGTTCTCGGTAGCGCGCAGGCGGCGGGGACGGTAAATGGGAAATCCGGTCATGATGTAAACACTTCCTTATCTGTAAAATTTATTCAGCGCTTCCACCAGTCCGTCGATGGTGTAGGTTTCGGCGCATACGGTCGGTTTCAGTCCGTTCTTTTCCATGGTTTTGGCCGTGATGGGTCCGATAGCGGCCAGGGTGACGCCGTTCAGCAGTTCTTTGTCGCTGTCCAGCGCTTTTAACAGGTTGGTGACAGTGGAGGAACTGGTGAAGGTGATGCAGTCCACGGCTTTATTCTTTAAGGCGTCAAGGAGTTCTTCCTTGTTTTCACAATCGCTGACGGTCTGATACACCGCAACCACGTCTACATCGGCACCGGCTTCTTTCAGGGCGTCCGGCAGTACGTTGCGGGCTTCTTTGGCCCGGGCCAAAAGAACCTTGCTGCCTTTGTGAAGCTGGGGCAGCAGCGTATCCACCAGATCTTCCGCTTTGTAGGAAGCGGGGATCAGGTCGGCGGTGAGACCGTACGCAGTAAGCATGTCGGCCGTGGCGGAACCGATGGCTGCGATTTTATTATTGGCAAAGGCACGGGCATCTTTCCCGTTCTGTAACAGGCGGTCGAAGAACAGGTCCACGCCGTTGGCGCTTGTGAAGATGACCCAGTCGTAGGAAGCCAGGTTTTTCTGCGCCGCGTCCAGGGGAGCGAAATCCTCCGGATCGGTGATTTTGATGGCAGGCACTTCCATAACCTTGGCGCCTTCCATTTCAAGTTTTCCCGTCAGCGCGGAAGCCTGGGCTCGGGCCCGTGTCACCACGAAGGTTTTGCCGAAGAGGGGCTTGGTCTCAAACCAGCTGAGGGAATCGCGCAGTTTTACCACTTCGCCAACGATAAAGATCGCAGGCGGTTTCATATTGGCGCGCACCACATCTTCGTAGGCGTTGCCCAATGTGGTAACGAGGGTGCGCTGTTCCGGGTGGGTGCCCCAGCGGATCAGGGCAGCGGGGGTATCAGCCGGGCGGCCGTTTTCAATCAGTTTGGCCGCGATGTTCTTCAGGTTTTCTACCCCCATGAGGAAGACCAGCGTATCCACGCCGGTAGCCAGGCCTTTCCAGTTGATGCCGGATTTTTCCCGGGACGGATCTTCGTGACCGGTGATGACGGCAAAGCTGGCCGCTACCTTCCGGTGGGTAACGGGAATGCCGGCGTATTCCGGTACGGAGATGGCGCTGGTGATGCCGGGGACAAATTCAAAGGGGAGGTTATTCTCTTTTAAGAGCAGCGCTTCTTCACCGCCCCGGCCGAAGACGAAAGAATCGCCGCCTTTCAGACGGGCTACGGTCTTGCCTTCCGAAGCCAGTTTGACTAACAATTTGGAAATATCTTCCTGCTTCATCACATGGTTGCTGGAAGCCTTGCCCACATAGATGCGTTCCGCGTCCGGGTTCACCCAGCTTAAGATGCGGGGATCGGCCAGCCTGTCATACACTACCACGTCGCAAGCGGCCAGACAGTCACGGCCTTTTAACGTCAGCAGGCCCGGGTCGCCGGGGCCTGCACCGATCAGATACACTTTACCTTTTTGTTCCATATAATTAATCCTTTCGTCAAAGTATTTCATCCAATATCGCTTTGCCGCCATTCTCCAGCATGCGTTTTCCCAGCGTCTGCCCTAACGCAACGGCATCCTTCGCATCCCCGTCGATCTCATCCCGCAGCAGGGTAGAACCGTCCAACGAAGCGATGATGGCCGTGATGTGCATGCCCTGTTCCGTTACATCCGCATGTACACCGATAGGTACCTGGCAGCCGCCCTCTACCAATCCCAGGAAGGCGCGTTCCGCGTCGGTGCAGCTTTTGGTGTCAGGGTGGTTCAGAAACTCCAGCATGGCGCGGACTTCTTTGTTATCCGTGCGGCATTCGATGGCCAGGGCGCCCTGACCCACAGCGGGGATACAGAAGTCGCAGGGCAGGGTCTCTTTGATCCGGTCCCCGTAACCCAGGCGGGTGAGGCCGGCCGCTGCCAGGATGATGGCATCGTACTGGCCTTCGTCCAGCTTGTGCAGGCGGGTGTCCACATTTCCCCGCAGGTCCCGGATATCCAGATCGGGGCGCTTCGCCAGAAGCTGCGCTTTCCGCCGCAGGCTGGAAGTGCCCAGCACCGCGCCCGCAGGCATCTCTGCAAACGAACTGTACTTGTTGCTGACAAAAGCATCGCCCACAACAGCGCGTTCCGTAATGGCGGTGAGGCAGAGTCCCTCCGGCAGCTTTGTGGGCATGTCCTTCAGGCTGTGGACGGCCAGATCAACTTCGCCGTCCAGCAGCGCGGTTTCGATTTCTTTGGTAAAGAGTCCCTTGCCGCCGATTTTGGACAGGGGGACGTCCAGAATTTTATCTCCCTTGGTTACGATCTTCTGCAACCGTACCTCACAGTCCGGATATTCCTTTTTCAGACAGCTTTTGATGTAATTGCTCTGCCAGAGGGCCAGCAGGCTTTTCCTAGTTCCAATAGTTATAGTTGTTTTCATCGTCAGGGTTTTCCTCGTCTTTGTCATCTAACATAAAAAAGCGGGTGATATCTGTTTTGACGTGCTCTTCTTCCTCCGTGCCGGCGGCCTTGTTGAGGTTGATCATGGGGTCCCGCAGGAATTTGTACATGAGCTTCTGGCTCATCACTTCAATCTTATGCTGCTGTTCTTCCGTCAGCTCCGGCATCTTCCGCAGTGTCTTGGCCAGGATCCGTTCCCGGAGGAAATCAAACTTGTCGTGGAGGCGCACCATAACAGGCCGCATGGAGAGATACCGCAGCCGTTCCTTCAGCGCGACAATATCTTCTTCAATCATGAATCTGGCCGCTTCCGCGTCCTGGTTGCGCAGTTCCTTGTTGGTATCCACCACGTTTTGCAGGTCATCGATATTGTACAGGACGACCTTGTCCAGCTCCGTCACTTCCGGGTCCACGTCACGGGGCACAGCGATGTCGATCAGCACCAGGGGGTTGGGCTTCAGCCGTTCTTCCAGGGCCAGCGCCAGCCGGTCCCGCTGGATGATGTAGTGGGGGGCACCGGTAGAGGTGATGACGATGTCCGCATTCACCGCATGGTCGATAAACTCATCAAACCGGATGACAGAGCCGCTGAATTTGGAGGCCAGCTCCTGCGCATGTTCATAGCTGCGGTTGGTGACGAAAATGGAAGGGGCGCCCTTGTCCAGCAGGTGCCGGGCGGTGAGTTCGCTCATCTTGCCTGCGCCGATGACCAGTATATCGGCAGAGGAAAGATCGCCCACTACGTCCATGGCCAGATCCACGGCAGCGGAAGACACGCTGACGCTGCGGTAGGCGATCTGGGTCTTGGTACGGATCTTTTTGCCGGTGGAGATCGCCTGGTTGAAAATCGTGTTGAACATGATGGAAGTGGTGCCGGAGGTACGGGCCAGATGGTACGCGTCTTTGATCTGGCTCAGGATCTGTCCTTCGCCTACGATGAGGGAATCCAGGCTGCTGGCGACCTGCAGCAGGTGGCGCACACAGTGGGTTCCGGTGAGCGTGTAAAAGTACTCTTTGTTGAAGGAACTGCCGGCGATGCGTTTTACGGCCGCGTGCAGCGCTTCCATGCCGTCGTCCGGTTCCTGCGCTACCAGATACAGCTCGGTGCGGTTGCAGGTGGAAACCAGAACGGCTTCGGAAAAATCATCGGACTCCCGGAAGAGCCGCAGGATATGTTTGATACGGCTGCGGGAAAAATTAAATTTCTCGCGTACTTCCACAGGGGCAGTCTTATGATTCAGACCTAATACGATTAACTGCATTTATAATATTCTCCTTTGCCTGTTGCAGGCGGCCTTGCCTGACATCCTGCAGCAGTTGTAGTGTGAGAGTCTGTCTCCAGAAATCCTGTCTTGCCCGGGCATTTGGAAGGCTTTGTTTTACTGTTTTCCGCTGCCCGTCCAGAAACGCGCAGAAGGCGGCCATGTCATCCCCGTATTGCTGCTGCAGATCTTCCAGCAGCAGATGGGTGAGGCGGGGGTTGCCCCCCGTAGCGGCCGAAAAGTGCAGGCTGCCGTTGTCATAGGTACCTGCTACGGAAAAATTGCCGGCTTCCGGGTCATCGGTTACATTTAACAGGCAGTTTTGCTTCCGTGCTTCCTGTGCCACCGCCGCGTTTATGCTGCGGTCGTCCGTAGCCGCGATCACCAGAAAGGCGCCGTCCAGATCGCCCGGTTCATACCCGCGCCGGTACAGGGTCAGCGCAGGGCACTGTTCCTGCAACGCACCGATCTCCGGAAGGATCTCCGGTGCAATGACCGTTACGGCTGCACCGGCTTCCAGCAGGGACCGGATCTTGCGCAGGGCCACGCTGCCACCGCCGATGACGGCGCAACGCCGGTTTTCCATATTCAGCTGTACTGTATAACGAAACTGATTGTAAGCCATTCCGCCGGTCTCCGATGGATGTTGCTTCTTCTTCGCTGCTGAAAACACTGGGTATCGCGCATACGAAGGAAGCAGTATTTTATACGTGGAAGACATTTCTAATATTTTACCATAAAACTGTTGATAATGTTACTTTTTTTTAAGAATTCCTTCTATAGATTTGTAAAAACTTTTTTGCGAAATATGATATAATAAATATTGTTAATTATTTTTTTGGAAAGGAAGAGAAACCATGAACATTATTTTCAAACGCAAAAGCGTGCGCACGTATCTGGATATTGATGTGGATGACGCTACGGTGGAGCAGATTATACGGGCCGGCATGGCGGCCCCTTCCGCCAAGAACCAGCGTCCCTGGGAGTTTTATGTGGTCCGAAATAAGGAGACGCTGGCCAAACTGGCAACCTGCACCCCTTATGCAAGGCCTGTGGCCAGTGCGCCGGTTGCCATCGTGGCCTGCTACCGTACCAAAGACGTCTTTGAACCCATGATGACCCTGCTGGATATGAGCTGCTGCTGCGAAAACATGCTGATCCAGGCGGCGGCGCTGGATATGGGGTCTGTGTGGCTTTCCTTTGCGCCCCATAAGGAACGGCAGGAACCGGCTAAAGAAGCGCTGAACCTGCCGGAAGGCCTGGAAGTGTTTGCCGTGCTGCCGGTGGGGTATCCCCGGGGCGAGGGCAAGATCATTGACCGGTTCGATCCGGCCCGCATCCACTGGGAAGAGTAAGAGGCTGCGCAGCGTAGTTTTACTGTGCAGAGGCAGAGGCTGCGTGGCGAAGTTACACAGTGTAAAGTAAGTGGCTTTGCGTTGCCTTTGCCATTTTTAAGACACAAGAAAGAGTTACAATTCAAAGTACAAGGAAAAATCTGGTATGATGGGAGGTAACCTGTATGAAAAAGAAGATTGCTCTCGCGGTTATGGCTGCGTCCGTCCTGTTCTCCGCTTCCGCGTTCGCTTCGGAGCATGTGACCGTACCTGATTTACAGGCGCCGCAACAGCTGATCCCGTACGGCGCGGTCAGCAAGGACGGCTATTTTAAAGGCATCCGTCTGGCCGGCAAGGTGAAAGTGGTGAAGAACTTTGCCAACCTCAAAGTGCAGGTGGTGAAGAATTTTCCTGACCTGAAAGTGAAGAAGGTAAGTAACTTCCCCAACAAGGTGGGAGAATGGCAGTTTGTAGAGAACTTCCCGGATTTTACCATCCAGTTCGTTGACAACTTCCCGGATATCAAGATCCAGTTTGTCGATAACTTCCCGGGTGTGCCGTGATGGCAAAGTTATTTTCGTTTCGATGTGCGGCACTGACGGCTGCCTTTGTGATCTTTCACAGTATGCAGGCGCTGGCTGCGCCTTCTGTGCTGGCGGAATCCGCTATCCTTGTCAATACCGGTACCGGCGCGGTGATCTATGAAAAGAATGCGGATGTGCGGCGTGCGCCGGCCAGTCTGACCAAGATGATGACCTGCATCCTGGGTCTGGAAGCCAAAGGGCTGGATGCGGAGTGTAAAGTCACACAGGCTGCGGCGGCCACGGAAGATTCCTATCTGGAGATGAAGGGCGGGGACCGTCTCCTCTCCGGTGAACTGATGCGGGAAATGATGATGGAATCGGATAACGGGGCTGCGGTGGTGATTGCCCAGAACGTGTCCGGCAGCATCCTGAAGTTTGCAGACCGGATGAACGAAAAGGCGAAGGAGCTGGGCTGCCGGAAGACCCATTTCAGCAATCCCCACGGACTGACGGCCCGCTGGCACTATACTACGGCCCGGGATATGGCAAAGATCGCAACTTATTGTATGAAGAATCCGGATTTCCGGAAACTTGTGAACCATCAGAAGTCCGTGATACACTGGGCTTCCCCTTCGGGCAGAACCTATAAATCGGAGACGACGAACGAGCTGCTGGGCAGTTATGAGGGTGCCAACGGTATCAAAACAGGCTGGACCAACGCGGCCAAAGGCTGTGTAGCCGCTTCAGCAAAACGCGGCAATGTGGAACTGATTGCCATCGTCCTGAAATCAAAGGATCACGATACCCGCTTTGCGGATGCGAGGAAGCTCTTAGACTACGGTTTTTCCGTAGGAGGGAAAGGGACGGTTCCTGTTGAACCGGTTGCGAAGACGGATCCGAAACGGATGCCGCACGTGAAGAGGCCGGGTACCGCGGTGAGGACACCGGTGCCCGTTGAAAGCAAATCGGCACCGACATCCTCCCCGGCTGTTAAACAGCCTGTTTCCGCATCGGCACCGGCAGCGAATCCGCCTGTAACAAATAAGCCGGCTGCGGTACCGGCAGTGAAACAGCCTGTTGCGGTATCCGCCACTCCGGCTGCAACCCGGCCTGCAGCAAATCAGCCGGCTGCTGTTTCAGCTGCTCCTGCTGTTAAAAATACCGGTGTCCGGATGCCTGTGGTACGGAAACCGGGCGCATAAAAAGTAATGGAATACAGAATCATAAGTTCTGATGAACGGCTGCACTGCTGCATCTGCAGTACAGCCGTTTTCTGTAAAATCAGGAACAGATCTGGCCTGAGGTTTTAACTATGGATAATCAACAAATCGCCCAATCGGTCCTGGACGCGGTTGGGCTGGAAAACATAACAGAAGCCTATAACTGCATGACCCGGCTGCGGCTGCGTGTAAAAGAAGTATCGGTTACCAAAGAAGAGCTGAAAAAGATTCCCGGCGTGAAGGGCGTCATCATGAACGAAGGGGAGGTCCATATCGTGCTGGGCCCCGGCAAGGCGGAAAACGTGGCAAAAGAATGCAGGCGGCTGCTGGCAGAAGGGGCAAAGACGAAGGCGAAGGCGTCAGACCCGGTAAGCGGGGCAGGTGTAAATGTGCCGGCTTCACGGGATGCTGATGGGAACGGTTCCGTCAGTGCATCTGCAGTTACCGAAAAGTCCGCACAGGCTCCTGCAGTAAAACAAATACCCAAAGGCAAAATCGGCGACGGCAAAGAACTGCATGCTTCTATTAAAAAACGCAACAGCCAGTCGGCACTGAAGCGGATGCTGCAGCGTGTAGGTCACATCTTTATTCCCCTGATCCCGGCCTTTATCGGCTGCGGCCTGCTGACGGGTCTTATCAGCCTGTTGCTGAAGGTCTGTCCGGAGCTGGCGGGCAATTCCTATGTCCAGTATCTGAAGCTGGCGGGCAATTCCATCTTTACCGTGCTGAACGCCTTTATCGGCCTGTACGCCTGTAAGGAGTTCGGCGGCACTCCGGCATTGGGCGGCGCCATGGCGGCGCTGCTGGCAGCACCGGGCCTTGCGGATATCAGTTTTATGGGCGGCCCACTGATTCCCGGCCGGGGCGGTATCTTTGCGTCCCTGCTGGCCGGCGCGGCTACAGCGTTCATCGAAACAAGGCTGCGCAAACGCATTCCTGAATCCGCCAGCCTTTTTCTGACGCCGCTATTGACGATTGCGGTCGTATCCCTCGCAGGGCTGTTCATTTTCCAGCCATTGGGCGGGATCCTTTCCGACTTCCTGAGTAATTACACTGTGCATACGATCCAGACCGGAGGCGCGGTCACCGGTTTTGTCATCGGGGGTCTGTTCCTGCCCATCGTCATGGTAGGGGTGCATCACGGGCTGACGCCGATCCATGCGGACATGCTGGCCTCCATGGGCATGACGATCCTGCTGCCCATTGCGGCCATGGCCGGCTGCGGGCAGGTAGGGGCGTCCTTTGCCGTGTATCTGAAAAGCAAAAACAGGTTCCTGCGGCGTACCGTGTTAAGTTCGTTGCCGGTGGGTATGCTGGGCATCGGCGAACCGCTGATTTACGGTGTCACACTGCCTTTGGGAAAACCCTTTGTGTGTGCCTGCGTCGGCGGCGCCTTTGGGGGAGCATGGCAGGCGTATCACGGCATCGGTTCCTATGCGCTGGGCATTTCCGGCATTCCGCTGGCTGCCGCTACCAACAACGTGCTGCTGTATCTGGCCGGTGTTTTCATTGCCTATCTGGCAGGCTTTACCGCAACCTGGCTCGTCGGGTTTGACGACCCGCCGGAGGAAGTAATGTAAAAAGAAAAATAAAAGCGTCGGTGTAAGTTTAAGCAAAACATCGAGATCGTTTGCGTAATTTCATGAGATGAAATTCGCCGTCGTGGCGAGACTGTCTGAGGGGCAAAGCCCCGAGTTTCGAAGCCACAGGCGAATGAGTCCATGAAATAGCGAACGGGCTCGGTTTTGCGAAACTTTCACCGACGCTTTTTATTTAGGCTTTTTATTTAGGATTCTTCCTCGTTCACAATAAACCCGATGCGGCGGGTGTTTTTATCCGTGTCCTCTTCTTCCGGAACTTCCTCATCCTGAGGCGGCTTCTTCAGTGTTATGAGGCACAGGGTAAACTGGGAGATGTGCTGGATCATCTTCAGGGCTTCCCCTGTGTTAGGGTCGAATCCGTACAGGACGATGAGGTCGGGATTCCAGTACCCCAGCCGCTTGATGATGACGGGGCGGTTGGAGAAGGACGCCAGGCTCATGGCGGCCACTTCATCCGGGGCCAGGCTCTTTTCAAAGTTCCTGATCAGCTTGTTGATCCGTTCGCACATATTGGCTGCTGCGTTTTTGCCGATAACCGGGCTGTTCATAATTCGTTCCCCCTTGCGTATAAGAATCTGTTGCGCTTGTTTTGCTTTCCTGATTATATAGAAACCTTCTGTTTAATTATAACACGGGACTGTAGGTTTAAAAAGTATACGTGTATACATTGCTCCAAAATATAGATTCATTTGTGAAATAATGGTAAAATAGCAACAAATCTAAAGAAACGAGGGGGATTTTATGAACTTATCTGTCCAAATTCTGATTGCTTTGATTTTATCTGTCGGCGCCGGTCTGGTTATCGGCCCGGAAGGGCTGCCGTTCGTTAACAAATGGATCGCGCCCATTGGTACCATCTTCATCAACTTCATCAAGATGATGATCGTACCAGTTGTTACCTGCTCTTTGATCGTAGGCGTTACCAGCCTGGGCGGCGACAGCAAAAAGCTGGGCCGTATCAGCGCCAAGACCATCTGCCTGTATCTGGTTACCACCGCCGTGGCCATTGTACTTGGTTTTGCCGTGGCCGGCATCATCCAACCCGGTGTAGGACTGGATATTGCCGGAAAGGTTGCGCCTAAGGTGAAAGAAGCACCGACCTTTATGCAGGTTCTGGTGAACATGGTGCCTACCAACCCGATAGACGCTATGGCTAAAGGCCAGATTCTTCCCGTCATTGTTTTTGCGTTGCTTGTAGGTATCGGCATCACCCAGCTGGATGAAAAGCGTTCCCGTTTCCTGATGGATTTATATGATGCGGGCGCGGAAGTATGCTACAAGATCATCGCTATGGTTATGAAGTTTGCTCCCATCGGCGTGTTTGCGCTGTTGCTGCCGGTTGTCTGCAAAAACGGCCCCAAGGTGCTGCTCCCGCTGTTAAGCGTAATTCTGGCTGTTGCCATCGGCTGCGCCCTGCAGTGCATCCTGGTTTATTCCACGCTGGCTTCTACAATGGGCGGTGTGAACCCGATTAAATTTTTCCGCGGCATGTCTGAAGCCATGATGCTGGCTTTCACCACCTGTTCCTCCGCAGCGGCTCTGCCTGTTAACATGAAGAACTGCCAGGAAAAACTGGGCCTGTCCCGTGAAGTAACTTCATTCGTACTGCCGCTGGGCTGCACCATCAACATGGACGGCACGGCGCTGTACATGGGCGTATGCTCCCTGTTCGTGGCCAATGCCTTTGGCGTGAACCTGACTTCTTCCGATATGATTATGATCGTCTTCACCGGTACCCTGGCATCCATCGGTACCGCCGGTGTTCCCGGCGCCGGCCTCATCATGCTGGCTATGGTACTGCAGGCAGTGCAGCTGCCTATGGAAGGCCTGGCTCTGGTTGCCGGTATCGACCGTGTGCTGGATATGTTCCGTACCTGTGTCAACATCACCGGTGACGGTGCCGTTTGCTGTGTAGTAGATAAGAGTGAACGGAAAAACGCAGCGTAATACTGTAATTTGCCGGAGTGGAATCGCAGAGTTCTGCTCCGGTTTTTATTTTTCTGATTTTCCTGTTTGCATTTTGCGTGGGATGTGGTACAATACAACAATGAGCGGTAATGGAGCTGCCGGTCCGGTTTGTATGCGCGATATGTCCGCAAGGGATGTAACGCGGGGGATCTGTGACCCTTACACGCAACGAGAGCAAAGGGAGAGAAGTATCAATGCGAATCATTTACAAAACCAATACAACCTACAGCGCTGTGGAATTCGGCAAGATGAATCTGGAGATCCAGAAGCATGACAGCAAGTTTAGGAAAGCGCAGTATATCATTGCGGCGATCCTTGTGGTCATTATCGCCATCTGCCTGTATAATGCCTGGTATATTGCCGCGGCAGCCATGGTGGCAGCCGGGTTTGCTGTATTTTTATATGTAATTCCCCATAACGTGCGCCGCGCAGCGGAGAAAGAATTTGCCAAGAGCCGTCTCGAGGGTACGCCCAGCAATATGACCTTCTATCTTGACCACTATGAAGAAGTGAACAAGATGGGCCGTGCCGCCTACAAGTACGTGCAGCTGCGTCACATTTATGAAACGCCTACCAATTTTTACCTGATGCTGAACGACAAGCAGGGGGCTATTGTAGAAAAGGCGAACTGCAAACCGGAACTGATCAAGTTTATCGGGAAGATCAAAGCGCAGTACAAGCTGTAAGAAGCAACAGGATATTCCGGCAAGGGTTTGCGGGAAGGTTGCTGCAGGAAACTGCCGGAATGAATAGAATGACATTGGAAAAGGCAACACCCCCTGTCGTAAAAATGCGGCAGAGGGTGTTTTTGTCTGATGGGTAAGGGCAGGAACGAAGGGGTGCCTTTCTTCCTGATTGTGCCGCCGGTCAGGGGCGGATCGGATGAATAAGCGATGGGAGTCGGTATCATGAAACAGCGGTGTGTGGGTCTTCTTATTGCGCTGGTCGCAGGCCTGTTGCTTTTCTGTTTCCGTATTCCCATACCGTTCATGCTGAGCGGCATCATTGCGGCTTCTTTTTTAAAGTTCTGTATCTGGAAAGATATGCGCTGGCCCATATCCTGGCGCAATGCGGGGCTGATGGTAGCCGGTTACGGAATCGGGCACGATTTTACCCGGGAGACCCTGGTGCGCATGTCGGAACAGCTTGTCGGAGTGTTCGGCGCGTCCTTTGTGGCCATCGGCATCTCCCTGCTGGTTGCCTGGGTAACGTATAAATACACGTTTGCCAATCTGTTAAGCTGTGTCATGGGCATGCTGCCCGGCGGGCTGAACCAGATGATGCTTATGGCGGATGAAGACCCCAGGGTAGATGCCAACGTGGTAGTCATGCAACAGACCATCCGTCTGTTCGGCGTGGTGATCACCGTGCCGTTTCTGGTGATCCACCTGCTGGGCGCTTCCGTTTCAGCCCGGGGGCTGCTGAGTAATCCGGGTGCAAACCCCGGGATGCACTGGCTGGTGCTGTTTCCCATTGCCTAGGCGGGAGCGTTTCTGGCAAAGAAAATAAAAATGCCGACTTCTGCGCTGATCGGACCCATCATGGCCACGGCGATCGTTTCGATCGTGTTCGATGCAGAACTGCAGAAGGCGCCGCCTATTTTGATGAACATCGCCCAGATGAACATCGGACTGTACATGGGCTGTATGCTGGATAAGGAACGGCTGTTCCGGACCCGGCTGCTGCTGCCTTACGCTATCGTCGGCACGCTGCTGATCATCGGGGGCAGTGTGGTGATGGCAGAGCTTTTATCACGGTATTACGGGATCCCAATCGTTACGTCATTTCTGGCCATGGCACCCGGCGGTGTGGCGGAGATGTGCCTGGCCGGCATGAGCATGGGGGCTGACGTGTCCCTTATATTGACGTACCAGATCGTACGACTGCTGATGATGAACCTGACGGTACCGTTCTTCATCCACAAATATTTTGATGAAAGTTATACGGGATAGGAAAATCTGTATGGTACGTGAATAGTGCAAGGATCGTTTTTGGTGGAGACGCTGATTCAATGGGTTTCCTTATATAATTTAAAACACCAGAGGAAATAAAAAAGCACGCAGCATTCTGTAATGGAACGTTGCGTGCTTTTACTTTGCCGGTTATTCTTCAGTATACAGTCCGTCTGTTATAAGCGCAAGGCCGGCATCAGGGCGGAATGACATCCGGTCATTCCCTCCAGGCGCAGTGCTTCAGGGCGCCGGACCACCGGTTCAGACGGAAAGAACCCCGCAGGGCGGCGTTGATCACCGTTTCGGCTGTCTTCACGGCTTCCGTAATGGGCAGGCCTTTGGCCAGGCAGGCGGTGATGGCTGCGGAGAAGGTGCAGCCCGCGCCATGGTTGTAGGAGTTGGGAATCTTCGGATGACGTTTCTCCATAAAGTTCCTGCCATCGTAGACCAGCTCGATCGCGTCAGCGCCGGGCAGGCGGTCGCCGGCTTTCATGATCACATTTTTGCAGCCTCTGTCGTGGATCACGGCGGCTGCCTGTTTCATTTCCTCTACGGATGTGATGGCCGGCATATCCGCCAGGTAGGCGGCTTCCAGCAGGTTAGGCGTCATCACCAGGGCCCGTTTCACCAGCAGTTCCCTGATGGCGGCTGCGGCTTCCGGCACCATGATGGTGTCGATGCCTTTGCAGACCATGACCGGGTCGATGACGACGTTTTTCAATTCGTATTTGTCGATGGTGTCGGCAATCAGTTCTACCAGGTCGGCGCTGCCCAGCATGCCGGTCTTCATGGCGTCGCAGCCGATGCCCTGGAGGATCGTGATAAGCTGTTTTTCAATGACAGAGGTTTCAATGGGATAAATTTCATGGGCCCAGTCCGCATTGGGATTCTGGGCTACGATGCAGGTGAGGGCGGTCATCCCGTACACACCCAGCTCCTGAAAGGTTTTCAGATCAGCCTCCATACCGGCGCCGCCACTGGTATCTGATCCGGCGATGGTCATTGCTTTATACATGGTAAAATCTCCCCTCGTATATTCAGTATTGCCATAAAACAGCGTCAGGATTTGTTGCGCGGGCGGGGTTCCTGATGTCTGATGTACCGTCCATAACCGGTAAACCCGCTACCGGTCCCTTTGACCTGACGAAATGGCAACTCTTATTATACTCGTAAAATCAAAAAATGGAAGCACCATTTGTGTTAAATTTGTCACAGAAACAGTGATTTTTATTTAAAGTTGTAAGCCGTCACAATTTTTTCCCGTTTAAACAGTACGTCCTGGGGATATTCATACAGGCAGATGGCCAGATAGGAACCCGCGATGTTGTACAGGTTATCAAAGCCGCAGTGCTGCAGGGCCATGATGGCATTGTAACTCCGCTGGCTGGAACGGCAGTGGAGGTAGACAGGCCTGTCTTTGGGAATCTCGTCCATGCGCTGTCGCAGCTGGCTTAAGGGAATATTAACAGCGTTCAGCAGGTGACCTGCGTTGTATTCACCCGGTTCCCGCACGTCGACGATGCAGGCGTTGCTTTCCACCAGTTCCCGTACCTTTGTCAGGGGAACCTGGCGGTACACGCCATGAAGCAGGTTCAGACCTACCAGTGCGGCCATATTCACCGCATCTTTGGCGGTGCTGACCACCGGGGCGTAGCAGAGTTCCATATTCTTCAGGTCTTCCAGCGTGCCGTCCATGGAGATCAGGGCCGCGATCACATCGATACGGCGGTCCGCTTCGCCTTTGCCGATGGCCTGGGCGCCTAACAGTCGTCCCGTAGGCGTTTCAAAGACCAGCTTCACATGGATGGGGTGGGCATCCGGCATAAGACTCACTTTATCGGAAGGGATCACATAAGCAATTTCATAGGGTATGCCCGCTGCCTTCGCCGCTTTTTCGTTCAGTCCGGTGCTGGCAGCCAGCAAAGAGAAGATACGGATGACAGAAGAACCGATAAAGCCTTTCTGCTGGTTGCGGATGCCGTAAATATGATCCGCCGCGGCCCGCGCTTCCATCTGGGCGGGCCACGCCAGGGCCAGCCGCATGGGTTTGCGGGTGAGGCGGTTGAACACTTCGATGGCGTCGCCTACAGCGTAAATAGCCGGATCGCTGGTCTGGAAGTTGGCATTGACCTTGATGCCGCCGGTCTCACCGATAGCCAGCCCGGCATTTTTCGCCAGGGCGGTTTCCGGACGTATGCCTACGGCCATCACCACAGCGTCGGCCTTTACCCGTCTGCCGCTGGCCAGTTCGATGGCATCGCTGCCGATCTTTTTCACACCGTCTTTTAAGATCAGAGTCATGCCCTTGTCCAGCATCTCTTTGTGCAGGATTTGGGCCATGTCATAATCAAAGGGGGTCATGACCTGGTCCATGGCTTCGATCAGGGTGACCCTGTACCCTGCGTGCATCAGGTTCTCCGCAATCTCGCAGCCGATGAACCCTCCGCCTACGACGGCAATGTCTTCCGCCTTATGGGTGCGGATATAAGTATCCAGCCTGGCGATGTCCACCACGTTGCGGATACCGAAAACGTTTTCGTTGCGGATGCCTTCAATGGCGCCCGGCAGGATCGGTTCGCCGCCGGGGGAGAGGATCAGGACGTCGTACGCTTCTTCATACGCAGTTCCTGTAGTGAGGTCCTTTACCGCAACCGTTTTCTTCTCCCGGTCGATGCCGGTCACTTCGTGTTCCGTACGGACTTCGATGTTATATTTCGTTTTGAATTGGGCCGGGTCCATCATCACCAGGTCCGCGCTGTCCGCTACGGTACGGCTCAGAAAATAGGGCAGGGCGCAGTTGGAGAAGGAGACATGGGGCCCCCGTTCAAAGATGGTGATCTCCGCCTGTTCGTCCAGTCTGCGTGCCCGTGCTGCTGCCGATGCTCCGCCGGCCACACCGCCGACCACTAAGATTCGCTTGCTCAAAACACTTCCTCCTTCGGTCTGTCTGTTTCGGACTTCCCGACAAATTACTTTATTTCTTCAATGCCGCTTTTGTGGCTTCTTTTGCACAGAAGCCGATGATCTTCTTGCAGTTCCGGGCCCGTTCTTTCATGCCTTCTTTGGTGGATTCATCGAAGGGGAAGCACAGGTCACGGCATTCGATGGTGCCGTATTCCCTGATCACGTCCTTAACGTAAACGGCGTGACGGGGATAGATGCCGGTTTCGTCGTGATGCAGCTCATCCACCCGTTCCGCGAAGGTCTCTTTGGCATAGGGGTTCTTGCGGCCCTGTTTGCTGCCGATGACCACCATGCCGGCGTTTACCGCGCCGCAGGTGTGTTTGGTAAAGCCCATGCCGCCGCCCATGCCGGAGACCAGGGCAATGATCTCGGGAGGATATTCGCTGATACCCAGATCCAGAAAGCCCTGCAGCACGCATTCACCGCAGTTCAGACCGTGCTTGAAATGTTCCATGGCATTCTGGGATGCTTTTTCTGCCAGCTGTTCAATTTCTTCTTCGGTGTAGATCTTCTTATCTTCCATGATGAATTCCTCCTCTGCTCGTTTTGTGTTGTTTTTCAGGATGCAATGTTACTCCTTTAAAACATTATATCATGAATTCCCGTTTCATACAGCGCTTTACAGAAAAAAGTAAGGAACCGCCGGTGCAGGCGATTCCTTACCAAACAGATCCGGGATGTACGTGTCTTGTTACGCTGGATTTTGTTTGTTAATTTACTTCCGGGGGCCGTGATGACCGCCGCCCGGCCTGGGGCCGCCGCCGGGACGGGGACCGTGCGGACCACCGGGATGACGGGGAGGAGGACCCGGATGGCGGTGATACGGGGGATCATCCCACCAGCCCCATCCCCAGCCCATGCCTACATAAACCGGGACATATACCTGGCGGGCTTCGTACGCAGCGATATCCCGTTCATCCATAACGGCAAAACGGAGCTTTTCGCTTTTTACATAGCCGCCGATCTCCACTTCAGCCAGAACATCCGCATAGCCCCGGGCATTGCCGGCAATGGTCAGCTGGCCGTTTTCTTCTTTGATTTCAGCAACGTTTTCCGTAAGGCTGGTCAGGGTCAGGTCGTAGGGCAGGTTGCCGGGTACCCGTACCAGTACCTTCCCGTTACCTTTTAAGGGGATGATGGCGCCGGCCCGGTAGATCTCCACTTTTTTCAGCAGTTTTTCCGTGGTGCCTTCCAGCAGCTCGCAGTTCCCGTTCTCCGGGAAACGGCGGAACACACAACTGTTGTCCTTGGCCATATAGAATTCGCCTACCAGGGTCTCCATATCCGGTGTGAACACCTTCACATGATGAAAATAATTACCGGTCAGCACTTTGTCCATACGGTAAAAGTAGGGCTTGCCGGCATCCAGGCCTGTCTTGGAAGAGGGAAGCCCTTCCAGCGTGGAAATGGCTTTGTTCAGCTTTTTTCCGCTGGTAATATAATACTGGGACAGGGCCTGTTCTTTTGCTGCCAGCCGCATGGCTTCGGATTTGGAAGCGGGGATTACAGCGCCTTCTTTATATTCGGAAGATACAACGGTTTTCTGATTAACAGCTGCCGCACCTGCCGGTACGGGGCAGGCAAGGCCTGCTGCCAGAAGAGAAACAGCCAGAAATCCTGCCGCGGTTTTATTCCAGTTTTTCATATGCGTTACCTCCTTGCAGATTCGTTACGTTCCATATTCGTATTCCATTTTCAGAGACAGTATACCTGCTATTTTTGACAATTCTATGACAATTTATTCAATACTTTCCTAATAGTGAAAAATCGGTTAAAATAATAGCAAAGAAATGCTGATTAAAAAGTGTGGTTTTATTAATCATAACATTACATACCGCTTTTGTCTGCAGGAAAACGCGAAAGGCAGATATGCGGTGTGTAAAAGTTACAGAGTGTGAGGAACAATATGATTGGCAGCCGGGTGATGGCCATTGGGGATGTACACGGCCAATATCTTAAACTGAAAACGCTGATGCGCCGCATCAAATTCGATCCCGCGCAGGACATCCTGATCTTTCTCGGCGACCTGATCGACCGGGGACCGGAATCCCTGGCGTGCTTTGATTATGCGATGCACCTGCAGAAGAAGCATCCGGATTCGGTCATGTATCTGATGGGAAACCATGAACGGGAGATGCTGGATTATTTTGATGCCCTGGCTGAAGCAAAAGACGATCTGGAGATCCGTCTGTTAAACCGGACCAGCCAGTGGCTTGCCTACGGCGGGGACAAAACCCTGCCCCAGCTGCAGGCGCTGGGGAAAAAGGCGCTGCAGCACCGGCTGGATTACGCCCGTAACCTGCCGTTATTCTATCGCATCGGCGAGTATTATTTCTGCCATGCGGGGGTAAAACCGGGTGTGCCGCTGGAGCAGCAGAAGGAAGAGGACTTGCTCTGGATCCGGGATGAGTTTTATAACGGGTATCAGGGCCGGGAAACCGTTGTGGTGGGGCATACGCCCATCCAGAACCGGAAAAACCTGTGGCCGGATGTGATCTGGGATATGTACCCGGTCATCCGGGACAACCACATCATATTATGCGATACAGGGGCCTGTCTGGAAGGCGGACGGCTCTCCTGCATCGACGTGATCACCAAGTATGTATGGCAGGCGTAGTAAAGCCTGTCCGCAAAGGGAAATGATCCGTGTTTCCTTACGGAAACGCGTCTTCCCATACCTGAATCAACAATCTGGCCGGTCAGGGCAGAAAGGTATTCCGATGAAACATCTGAAAAAGCTGACGTTGCTTCATTCCAACGATCTGCACGGTGATTTTCTGGATGAAAAGGTGAATGATACGCTGGTAGGCGGCGTTTCCATGCTGTCCGGCTATGTCAACAAGGTACGCCGGGAAGAGCAGAATGTTGTATATGCGATCGCAGGCGACATGTTCCAGGGGTCCCTCATTGATTCGGAATTTAAAGGAATCTCCACCATTGAGATCATGAACCTGCTGGCGCCGGACGTGGTGACGATCGGCAACCATGAAGTGGATTATGGGCTGGCCCATCTTCTCTTTCTGGAAAAGTGCGCCAACTTTCCCATCATCAACGCCAACCTGTTTGTAAAAAGTAATGGGAGACGGTTGTTCCGGTCTCATAAAATACTGGAGATCGACGGGATGAAGGTGCTGTTTATCGGTATCCTGACGGAAGACGTGCTGCAGAAAACCAGACTGGAAAACCTGATCGGTACCCTGGTGGATATCCGGGAAGCCGCTGCTGAAGCAGGGCGCATCTGCGACGCGTACCGGACGGAAGATATTGATTTTACCGTGCTGCTTACCCATATCGGGATCGAGTCGGACCAGGAACTGGCTGCCATGCTGGATCCCCGCTGGGGCGTGGACCTGATTATCGGCGGGCACAGTCACACATTGCTGGAAAGACCCGTCGAAGTAAACGGGATCCCCATTGTGCAGGCAGCTTCCGGTACTGACCAGATCGGCCGGTTCGACATCATGGTGGACACCGACCGGAACTGCATCGACAGCTATACCTGGCAGCTGATCCCCATCACGCCGGAGCACTGTCCGGAAGATGAAGTAATCAAAGAGGTCATTGCAAAGTACCACAACATCACGGAATCGAAATACAACCGGATCCTGACCCGCTTTCCGGAGCGCTACAGCCATCCCGCCCGCAACCGGGAGACCCAGGTAGGGAAAATCTTCGCTGACGCCTTTAAGGAGTCTCTGGGCCTGGACATCATGCTGGAAGCGTCCGGAAGCCTGCGCAACCCGTTTCTGGGACCGCTCATGACCCTGAAGGATATGCAGGAGATGCATCCGTTTAATGAAGAGGTGTACCGGTATATCGTGACGGGCCGGCAGTTCCGCCATATGATGGAATATATGCTGCGGGACGATGCCTTTGACCCCGATAAGCATACGGAATTTTACCAGCTCTCCGAAGGGCTGCGGGTCGTCTACAATAAAACGCGGAAGAAGGTCACCAGCATCACCATGCACGGCCGGGAAGTCGGGGATGACGAAACGCTGCGGATCGGCATGCACGAGTACCATTTTAAAAACCTGAAGACGGGTCTGGATATCAGTGAAGCGGAATTCACGCCAAACGGTATGCCGAAGGTGGTCGCTACCCAGAGCCACAGTGTGCTGGAAGAGTATTTTTCCGCCCATCCGCACCTGACGGCGCCGTCAGAGCAGCGGTTGGTGATAGAAGAGTAAGCGGGATATTTTCTTTTTAAACTCACTAATTCACTGCTTTTTTAAAAGTAAATACAGCGGCGGTAACGTATTTGCAAAACATCGGAAGCGTTTGCGTAGTTTCATGAGACAAAATGAGCCGACCGTGGCGAGACTGTCTGAGGGCGAAGCCCGAGTTTCGAGCCACAGGCGAATGAGTCCATGAAACAGCAAACACAGACGGTTTTGCAAATACGTTACCGCCGCTCTTTTTACTGTAAGAAACCATAAGAAAAGCTTATTTTAAAAACCAAAAATATCCTAGCACCATAATACCCAAAATGATGCGATAATAACCGAACACGATAAAGTTATGCTTTTTGATGTAGCTCATAAGGAACCGGATCACAAGGATGCTGACCACAAAGGCTACGATGCATCCCACAGCCAGGATCATCAGTTCGCTGCCATTAAATACAAATCCTACCCGCAGGATGTATTTGACCAGCTTCAGCAGGGAAGCGCCAATCATAACAGGAATCGCCAGATAAAAGGTAAATTCAGCCGCTACGCTGCGCTCCAGCCCGATCAGAAGGCCGCCGATGATGGTAGAACCGGAACGGGAGGTGCCGGGCACTAAGGAAAGCAGCTGGAAGATTCCTACCTGTATGGCCTTTTTGTAGGAAATATCCTCCACACGTTTTACGTTTCCGGAGCCGATACTGCGGGATTCGATCACGATAAACAAAATGCCGTAGAAAATCAGGGTGATGGCTACCACTTCCGGTGTAAAAAAGTGTTCTTCCATCCAGTCGTCGAACAGGATGCCGATGACGGCGGCCGGCAGGCAGGCGGCGATGATTTTACCCCAGAGGTTCAGGGTAGGGCGGTCCAGCGTAAGGGAACCGTTCTCCTGTTTCAGAGGCCAGATCTTTTCAAAATATAAAAGGATGACCGCCAGGATGGCTCCCAGCTGGATCACGACTTCAAACAGTTTGTAAAACTCGGCGCTGACACCTAAATGGATAAATTCGTCCAGCAGGATCATATGCCCGGTAGAAGAGATAGGCAGCCATTCGGTTACGCCTTCGATGATGCCGAACAGTACGGCTTTCAACAGTTCAAACAAAATAGAATTCTCCTTGTAATAACATAATATTCTACTAAACCATAGTCTTGTACTAACATAATACGGAAGGTGATACTTTCCTATTTTATCATATCTTCATAAAATCGCCACATTATTTTTTAAAGTTTTTATAAGGCTCTGAATGGTAATGGCAGACAGGAAACCAATGCAGCGCAGGCAGGAAGGATTTCACAGAGATTTTTCATATGCCGTTATGACTGCTATTGCATTTCCTACTTAAATAGTATATATTAAGTTATATATTTTCTGTTTACCGGTTTTGCTAACCGTTTCGGGATATTCATGATATAATATAAAAATACTGTAATAAAATAAATCGAAAAAGAGGAATCATACCATGAAGAATTATTCGTATACGCCCCAGGGTGTCTGTGCCCGTAACATTGCGTTTGCGCTGGACGAACAGGGTAAACTGCATAATGTGAAATTTACCGGAGGCTGCCCGGGAAACCTGCAGGCTATCGGGAAACTGGTGGAAGGGGCTGACGCGAAAGAGATTGCCGACCTGCTGCGGGGCAATGACTGCGGCGGACGGGGCACATCCTGCGCGGACCAGCTGGCCATAGCGCTGGGGGCCGCATTGCAGGAAAATGCCTGAGCACAGGCGGTCATTCATCAGCGTCTCATTATAGTATCAGACTGCAGTACAATACATAATTGCAGTGTGACAAAAAGTGCAGCGCGGTCAATTTTGAATGGATTTGCTGCATTACTGAAGCAACGGACGACACAGTTGGAGAGGAATCATGCTTGAATTAAAAAATATCAGCTTTAACGTGCAGGATGAAGAAAAGGAAAAAGAAATCATCCGGCATCTGGATCTGAAAATTGAAGATGGGAAGTTTGTGGTGGTCACCGGTCCCAATGGCGGCGGCAAGTCCACCATGGCCAAACTCATTGCGGGGATTGAAACGCCCAGCGAAGGACGCATTTTATTTAACGGGGAAGATATTACCGCAAAAAGTATTACGGAGCGGGCAAACCTTGGCATCAGTTTTGCGTTCCAGCAACCGGCCCGCTTTAAGGGCATTACGGTGCTGGACCTGCTGCGCATTGCGGCAGGCAGGCAGCTGACCGTCAGCGCCTGCTGTGAATTTCTGTCTGAGGTGGGACTGTGCGCCCGGGATTATATCAACCGGGAAGTGAACGCGTCTCTTTCCGGCGGGGAACTGAAGCGGATTGAGATTGCCACGGTGCTGGCCCGGGGGACACAGTTGGCTATTTTCGACGAACCGGAAGCGGGCATCGATCTGTGGAGCTTCCAGAACCTGATCAGTGTGTTTGAACGGATGCGGGAAGCCAATACCCGTTCCATCCTGATCATCTCCCATCAGGAACGGATCCTGCAGATCGCGGATGAGATCGTAGTGCTGGCCAACGGGCAGGTAACGAAACACGGACCCCGGGAAGAGATCCTTCCGGAACTGTTAGGAACAGGTGACGCGGTAGGCTTGTGCGGCTGCCTGAAACGAGGAGGTGTGAACTGTGATTGACGCGATTCAGAAACGTCTGCTGGCGGAGATTGCAGACCTTCATACGGTTCCCACGGGAGCGTATAATATCCGGGCCAACAGCCAGATGGCGGCCCGCAATACGACGGCGAACATCGACATCATCTCCAAGCAGGATGTCAGCGGCATCGATATCCGTATCAAACCGGGCACCAAAAAGGAAAGTGTGCATATTCCGGTCGTGCTGAGCCACAGTGGCATCAAGGAAACCGTGTACAATGATTTTTATATCGGTGAGGACTGCGATGTGGTGATCGTGGCGGGTTGCGGCATCCATAACTGCGGCGTGCAGGATTCCCAGCATGACGGGGTGCACCGTTTCTTTGTAGGAAAGAACAGCAAGGTCAAATATGTGGAAAAACATTACGGGGAAGGGGACGGCCGTGCGAAACGGATCCTGAACCCGGTGACGGAAGCCTATCTGGAAGAAGGCAGCTCCATGGAAATGGAAATGGTGCAGATCAAGGGCGTGGATTCTACGGTCCGCACCACGAAAGCGGAACTGGCGGCCAATGCGTCCCTGGTAGTGCGGGAACGGCTCATGACCCACGGCAGCCAGACAGCCAAAAGTATTTACGAAACTTATCTGAACGGGGACGGCGCTTCGGCGGATGTGGTGTCCCGGTCCGTAGCAAGGGAAGACTCGTTCCAGGAGTTTTCTTCCCGCATCACCGGCAACGCAGCCTGCAAAGGCCATACGGAGTGTGATGCCATCATCATGGACAAGGCCCGGGTGCTGGCGATCCCCCAACTGGACGCCAACAATGTAGACGCGGCGCTGGTCCATGAAGCGGCCATCGGCAAGATCGCCGGGGAACAGCTGATCAAACTGATGACACTGGGACTGACCCAGGAGCAGGCGGAAGAGCAGATCATCAACGGGTTTTTGAAGTAGAAAGTCTGTGAGAAAAAAAGAAGATCATAAACGGACTTTTGAAGCAGAATGCCAGATGTAAAGGAATGAATCGGTGCATATGGGTTCATTCCTTTTTCTTTCTCGTGAAACAGAAAAAAATGTGGTATAATTATATATTAAGTTTACGTAAAATTTTTTGTTATTGAATGGAGTACCGGATGACAGAGAATACCGATATTAAATATAAAAATAATACAGATAAAAATAATTCAGGCAAAACGTTTTATGCCATTTTGAACTACGGCTGCCAGATGAACGAAAGCGACGCGGAGCATTACGCCGGACAGCTGGAGGAGCTGGGGTACAGTCGCACGGAGGATTTGGTACAGGCTGACGTGATTCTGGTCAATACCTGCTGTATCCGGGAAAGTGCGGAGCTTAAAATTTTAGGTAAGATTGGGGAGCTGAAGCGTGTAAAGGCACGGCACCCGGGCCAGATTATCTGTGTGGCGGGCTGCATGGCCCAAAAGGATGGGGAAGCGCTGGTGAAAAAGTATCCCCAGATCGATCTGCTGTTGGGAACTTCATATGTGAACTCGTTTAAAAACGTGCTGCAGGCGTATCTGGAGGAACGGAAGAAAGGCGTGTTCACCAGCCTGGAAGTGCAGAGCAGTGAGTTTGAAGGGCACCGTGTGCGGGAAAGCGGGTTCAGCGCCTGGATCCCCATCATGTATGGCTGCAACAATTTCTGTACGTATTGTATCGTGCCCTATGTACGGGGACGGGAGCGGAGCCGCAGCATTGAAAACATTTTAGCGGAAGTGCGCAGCGCGGTGGCTGCCGGTTATACAGAGATCACGCTACTGGGACAGAATGTGGATTCCTACGGGAAGGATTTTCTGCGGAACCATGAGGAAGAAAAGCTGCGTTCCGTCAGCAGCGCGGTGGGGGACGGGTTTACGGAAGCATTGCGGGTGGAACCTTTTGCCGCCCTGCTGAAGGCTGTGGATCAGGTGCCGGGTGTGGAACGGGTACATTTCATGACCAGCCATCCCCGGGATATGTCGGAAGAAGTCATCAGAACCGTGGCAGAAGGAACCCATCTGTGCGAACATTTCCATGTGGCTCTGCAAAGCGGCAGCAGCCGGATCCTGAAAGCCATGAACCGGGGGTATACCCGGGAACGGTTCCTTGAATTGGTGAAAATGATTCGAAAATATATTCCGCTGGCTTCCATTACCACAGACATTATTGTAGGTTTCCCCGGCGAGACGGAGGAAGATTTTGCCGAGACCTGCAGTCTGGTGGAGGAGGTGGGATTTGATTCCGCCTTTACGTTTATTTATTCCAAACGCAGCGGCACGCCGGCAGCCCGTATGCAGGATCAGGTGCCGGATGATGTGAAGCATGCCCGGCTGCAGAAGCTGATGGACATACAGAACCGGCAGTCCCTGTGCATCAACCGGAAACTGGTGGGGCAGACGATAGAAGTGATGGCCGAAGGGCCCACGGAAAAACATCCGAAGACCTGGAGCGGCAGGACCCGGGGCAACAAACTGGTGCTGTGGAAGCAGGATTTCCCCATTCGTCCCGGGCAACTGGTGCAGATCAAGATCGAAAGCGCCCAGACCTGGCTGGTAAAAGGAACTAGAGTCAATTGATTTCAGGAAAAAACAATGGCTGAATAAATGATTGCAGGAAATACGGAAGCATTTCCGGGAGGAACTATGGCCAATGAATTAACGCCGATGATGCAGCAGTATCTTGATTTCAAGAATCAGTATCAGGATGAATTGCTGTTTTACCGCAGCGGCGATTTCTATGAATTGTTTTTTGAAGATGCGAAAACAGCCTCGCGGGAACTGGGGCTGACCCTGACAGGCCGCAACGGCGGTCTGGAAGAACGGATCCCCATGTGCGGGGTCCCGTATCACTCGGTGGAACCGTATATAGCCAAACTGATTAAAAAGGGATTCCGGGTCGCCATCTGCGAACAGATGGAAGATCCGAAGCTGGCCAAAGGGCTGGTAAAACGGGAGGTCATCAAGGTGATCACCCCCGGCACGGCCCTGAATGAAGCGTTGCTGGAAGAGTCCGGCAACCGGTATCTGGTATATCTGCAGGAAGACGACGGTGTCCTGTGCCTGGCCCTGGCGGATGTTTCCACCGGGGAATGCCGCTGGTATACGGCCAACGGAAGCGAACGGCTGATCTCTGTGGAAGAACAGCTCTTCCGCCTGCAGCCGTCGGAGATCGTATTGAAAAGCGGCATCGCCCAGTGGGAAGCGCTGGAGACTTGGCTGAAATCGAAGCTGCCCGACTGCATGTATTCCTTTTATGAACCGGCTAAGGCGCCGGAAGATTTTGTTACACAGCATTTCGGGCGTTTGGAACTGGATCCGCTGGTTTATTCCTCCGTGCAGAATCTGTTAGCCTATCTCCACGAGACCATGATGACGGACCTTTCCCAGATCAACCGGCTGGAACGCATCACGACAGAACAGTTTATGAACCTGGACGCGACAGCCATCCGGAATCTGGAACTGATTAAAAACATGCGTGACGGGGGCAAGCGGGGCACGCTGCTGGATATTCTTGATTTTACAGGGACGTCCATGGGGTCCCGCTGCCTGAAAAACTGGATCGAGTGCCCGCTGCTGGATATTGTAAAGATTCGGGAGCGGCAGGATGCAGTGGAAGAACTCGTGCTGAACCCCGCCCTGCGCGACAGCCTGCAGGACAGCTTAAAAGAAGTGTTCGATCTGGAGCGAATCCTGTCCCGTCTGGAAGTGGGCAGTGCCAACGCCCGGGATCTGGTAAGCCTGCGTGCTTCCCTGGCAGCCCTGCCTGCCCTGAAAGAAAAACTGCAGGGCGCACGGTCTGGACTGCTGCAGAAAGTATCGGCCAGCATCCACATGCACAGGGAGATCCATGATACCCTGGAAGCGGCGATTGTAGACGAACCTCCCTTTACCGTTCGGGAAGGCGGCATGATAAAAGACGGCTATGATCTGGAACTGGATGAGCTCCATGACATCGCCCGGAACAATTCACAGTGGATGGCAAATTTTGAACAGAAGATCAAAGAGTCTACCGGAATCAAAACCTTAAAAGTAGGCTTCAATAAAGTGTTCGGCTACTATATAGAGGTGAGCAAAGGGCAGACCTCTGCCGTTCCGCCAGACTTTGTACGGAAGCAGACGCTGGTCAATGCGGAGCGGTATATCGTTCCGGAGCTGAAGGATTTCGAAAACAAAATCTTAAGCGCCAAAGAAAAAATCGAATCCCTGGAATATTATCTGTTTAATAAAATCCGCGATGACATCCGGAAGGACATTCCGGAGATCCAGGACACGGCCCATGCCCTGGCCCGGCTGGACGTGCTGGCAGCCCTGGCGCTGGCGGCGTTTAAATATGATTACCACCGGCCGGAACTGAACAACCGGGGCGAAATCCGGATCATGGACGGGCGGCATCCGGTCGTGGAACGCCTGCTGGATAAGGAAATTTTTGTGCCCAACAATGTGACCCTGAATTCCACAGATGAACGGATGGTGATCATCACCGGGCCCAATATGGCCGGAAAATCTACCTACATGCGGCAGGTAGCGCTCCTGGTGCTGATGACCCAGATGGGCAGTTTCATACCGGCCCGGAGCGCGGATATCTGTGCGGTAGACCGTATCTTTACCCGGGTGGGGGCCAGCGATGACCTGGCCACCGGCCAGAGCACCTTTATGGTTGAAATGAATGAAGTGGCACAGATTTTAAAGTACGCTACGAAAAATTCCCTGATCATCCTGGATGAAGTGGGCCGCGGTACCAGTACCTATGACGGCATGTCTATCGCCCGGGCGGTGATGGAGTATATCCAGACAAAGATCAGGGCGAAAACCCTGTTTGCCACGCATTACCATGAACTGATCACCATGGAGAACGTGTTGGACGGCATCAAAAATTATTCTGTGTCCATCAAAGAACGGGGTAATGATATCGTCTTTTTGCGCCGCATCATACGGGGCGGCACAGACCGCAGCTACGGTGTCCACGTGGCCCGGCTGGCCGGCCTGCCAAAGAAAGTGATTGAAAGGGCCGATGAGATCTTAGAGGAATATGACCGTAATAAGGGATTTATCTGCGAAGGGGCTGCGGTCTGCAGCAATACGCCTTCCAACAACGGAACCGGAAGTGCCAGGGGAACGGTAAAAGAAGAACCGGCCGATCTGGGGATGGGATCCCTGTTCATGAGCGCGCTGCAGACAGAGCTGCTGCAGCTGGATGTGATGAGCATGACGCCTATTGAAGCCTTGAACGCGTTGTATAAACTGCAGCAGGAAGCGAAAAAGGAAAGCGGTATAATGTAACAGCGGATCGCGGTTCATGTTGCCGCCATGAGTGCCATAAACAGTACTGTAAAAGCAGAGTGTATTAAATTTTGTTTTGCAGTCTGCCGAGGACGGTGGAATGGAGTTAGTTATGATTCAGGAAAGAGATGTCCGGTTACTGGATACCAATACGTCGAACCAGATTGCCGCCGGCGAGGTAGTAGAGAAACCCGCTTCGGTGGTCAAGGAGCTGGTGGAGAACGCATTGGATGCCGGGGCGGACAGCATAGAAGTTACGGTTTTCGAAGGCGGGACAGAGTATATCCGCGTGGCCGATAACGGCTGCGGAATGACAGAACAGAATGCCCGGATGGCGTTGAAACGGCATGCCACCAGTAAGATTCGTGAAGTAGACGACCTGCGCACTCTCCACACCCTGGGGTTCCGGGGGGAAGCGCTGCCCAGTATTGCTTCCGTATCCCGGTTTGAACTGCTGACCAGACCGCAGCAGGAAGAACTGGCCACTTCTATTAAAGTAAACGGTGGCGAAGAGGATGAATGTATTCAGACCGGCGGACCCGCGGGAACTACGGTGATCGTTAAAGATCTGTTCTATAATGTGCCGGCCCGGCGTAAGTTTTTAAAAACGGTTTCCACGGAAGGCCGGTACATTACCGAGATGCTGACCCGTATTGCCCTGGCCCGCCCGGATGTGCGGTTCAAACTGACCAGCAACGATAAAGAAGTGCTGGTGACGCCGGGATTGGGGAACCTGAAAGATACGATCACGTCACTGTACGGGAAAAAAGTTTCGGAAGACCTGCTGCCGGTAAACCTGGACGGCGTGTTTGCAGGTATTTCCATTCAGGGGTTTATCGGCAAGCCCACGTTGCTGAAAGGAACCCGGGGCTGGCAGACCATTCTGGTGAACGGGCGGAGCATCAGCAATCTGATGATCAGCAAGGCCATTGAGCATGCCTACCAGTCCCAGATACCAAAACGGGGCTTTGCCTTTGCGGTTCTGGATATCCGGGTGGATCCTGCAACGATTGATGTGAACGTACATCCCCAGAAGAGTGAGATTAAGTTCAGCGACGAAAGCGCGATTTACAAAGCGGTGTTCCGTGCCCTGACCGATGCCCTGACGAAACCCATGCATGCGGAAAAAGAGAACAGCCTGCAGGAACAGAACCGGCAGGCGCTGGCTGCGGTACTGGAACGGGCTGAAAAAGGAAATGATTCAGTATCGGGACAGGGACCCGTCGCCGTACACAATGAAGCGGCCAGCCAGCAGATTATATTCGGAGAAGCAGCAGATGCGGGTCGTCTGGGTCATCTGAACCGGGATTTTGGAGAAGACAGTAGTCGTCACAGTATATACGGAAACAGGGAAACGTCTTCCGGGAATCATCGGACAGGCGGAGCTGCTTTTTCCAATCCCCGTCAGGAAATATGGAAGCAGACGGACAGCGTATATGGCGAGGACGCGCCGAAGGAACCGGTCTACAGCTTCGGTGAAACACAGCAACTGATCCGTGAACAGGCGCCGCTGCAGACAGAGAATCCGGTCACCATGCAGCTGGCAGGAAAGGATACTCTGGAAACCATCTGGCCCATCGGGCAGGTGGATAAGACCTTTATCATCGCCCAGTCGGAAGATACACTGTATCTGATCGACCAGCATGCGGCCCATGAACGCATCCTGTACGACAGGCTGGTCCTGACCCATAATGATATCCCGGCCCAGCAGCTTCTGATCCCGCTGTATATTACGCTGCAGCCGGAAGAAGTGGAACTGCTGGAACAGCAGCATGATGCGTTTTACAAATTAGGGGTGGACATCACTACGTCCGGGGAAAACTCTGTGCGAGTAGCCAGCCTGCCCAGTGATATACACAATGAAGACGCGGAAGATTTTATCCGTGAAATCGCGCAGTATTTACGGGAGCACCGTACACCGGAAGCCAGTGAGCTGCGCCAGGACGTGCTGCACATGACGGCCTGCCGGGCAGCCATCAAGGCAGGGGAAGTGCTGAATATGCGGCAGATGCGGCAGCTGATCATCGACCTGTGCAATACCACGCATCCCTTTACCTGTCCTCACGGCCGCCCCTGCATGATCGCAGTGACCAGCGACGAATTATATAAACTGTTTAAGCGCACAGGGTTTGATCTGCCGGGAAAGAATAAAGTACCTTATGACGAATAATGGCTACGGAGAAGGATTTGGAAACGATCAGATTTGCGGTGACCTGTAATAAAAATGACAATCAGTACCTGAAAGAGCGGGCCAAAGCCTGGGCACAACGGCTACGGGTCCCGTATGTGAAACGCTATGATAACGGCTCCCTGGATGCGATGCTGGAAGATTTGCAGCTGGATGCGCTGCTGATTTCCGGAAAGAAAGGCCCCCAGCTTTATTCGCGGGAAGGGATGATGTTGTATCATCCGGGGCTGGGCAAGGTGCGCTGGCAGCGGGTCGTGCAGCGGAAGGAAACGGATAATTTCGTAACGGCGTTAGCTGTCGGGCCCGGCCAGCGGGTGCTGGACTGTACCGTCGGGCTGGCGGCCGACGCGCTGCTGGCATCCCACGCGGTAGGAGAGACCGGAAATGTCATCGGTCTGGAAGCATCTCTGCCACTCTGGTTCCTCACGAGTCAGGGGATTGCTTCATATAAAGCGAAATTTCCTGAAATGGAACAGGATCTGCATCGAATTGAAATCGTTCATGCAGAAGCTTCCGAATATTTACAGAAGCTTCCGGACAACTGCTTTGACGCGGTATATTTTGATCCCATGTTCCGACAGCCTGTCAGAAAATCGTCGGAAATGGTACCCCTGCGGCCATTGGCTTGCCATGACCCGCTTTCCGTGGAAACGGTGGAGAGGGCGTTGCGCGTGGCACCGCGTGTGGTGATCAAGGAACGCAGCGTAGAGATTTTGCAGGAATACGGGTGCACAGAATTCGTCGGGACAAAATACAGCGCAGTCCGGTTCGGCATACGGAAAAGATTGTGATTATACAGAAATTGACACTGTGGATACGCAGACAGAACGGTATCATCCCCGCAGCGTAGTCCGTTTTCAAATCGCCCCGGCACGGATACGGCAGTTTTTTACAGAATTTGTGACAATGAAAAGAGGAAACCGACTTTGCCAAAAGAACGATTAGTGGTGATCCTGGGGCCTACGGCAACCGGAAAAAGCTGCTGCGGCATAGAACTGGCGCAACGATTTAACGGAGAGATCATTAGCGGCGACAGCATGCTGGTATATCGGAACATGAATATCGGAACGGCCAAACCCTCAGAGCAGGAACTGCAGCTGGTACCCCACCACCTGGTAAACATCCTGCCCCCGGATGCCTCCTACAGTGTGGCCGATTTCCAGCAGCAGGCTGCGGAACTGATCCGTCAGATCACAGAACGTGGAAACCTGCCCATCGTAGTGGGCGGCACCGGGCTGTATATCAAGGCGCTGCTGGAAGGCTACCAGTTCAGCAGTGTGGAAGAGAATCCCGAACTGCGCCGGAAGTTGGAAGCGTTTGCTGCAGAAAAAGGAAATGACAAACTGTTCGAGTGGCTGGAAAAGGAAGACCCCGCCGCTGCCGCACGTCTGCATCCCAATGATGTCCGCCGGGTGGTTCGCGCATTGGAGACTGCGTTGTCCGGTGACAGCGTGTCTCAGGAAAAGCAGCAAGAACTGAAATATGACGTAGCCGTATTTGGGCTTTCCATGGACAGGGATTTTCTGTATGAGCGGATCAACCGCCGGGTAGATCAGATGCTGGCAGAGGGTCTGGAAGAAGAAGTCCGTTCTCTGCTGCAGGAGGGAGTCCCCCCGGACTGTCTGTCCATGAAAAGCCTGGGATACCGTCAGATGGCGGAATATCTGACAGGCAAATGCGATTATGCGACGGCGGTCGACAATATCAAAAAAGGCACCCGGCACTTTGCAAAACGGCAGATCACATGGTACAAAAAAATGCCGTACATTCAGTGGTTCACCGTTGGCAGGGACTTAAACTATAAAAAAATTGTAGCAGATATGGCAGATACCCTTGAGAAATAAATCAAAAGGTTGTAAAATCTAATAGACAATTATGAAGATAAGGAGCGATTGTGCAATGACAAATACAACAGGTAATAAAAATATGATGAACCTGCAGGACAGTTTTCTGAACCATGTGCGTAAGGAGAACCTGCCCGTTGTGATCTATCTGGTAAACGGTTTCCAGATCCGCGGACTGGTTCGCGGGTTTGATAACTTTACCGTGATCATTGAAAATGACGGAAAGCAGCAGCTGGTGTACAAGCATGCGGTTTCTACGATCTCCCCGGTTGGCAATATCACCATAATGCAGCCGGAAAAAGCAGATAAAAAAGACTGATGTTGCTGCGATAGTAAAGAGGAACAGCGCTTTTGCGTTGTTTTTCTTTTTTGATATATTTTTATCAGAACACAGGGATGCCATAATTATATGAAATGATGCTGATACCGGGAGGGACCAAAGACGTGGATTATCTTGCGTTGTTTATGGAATATCTGCAGGTAGAACTGGGTCTTTCGGATAATACACGGCTTTCCTACCAAAGGGATCTGCGGCTGTTCTGCAAGGCGTTGTCCATTTCGGAAGAAAAACTCGCAGACGTACAGCGGTCACAGATTATTGGCTACATCACGAAACTGAAACTGCAGGGCAGGGCAGCGGCTACTATCGCCCGGAAGCTGGCCGCGATCAAGGCCTTTTACCGTTTTATGATTATGGAGAATTACCTGCAGACAGATCCTGCGGAAGCAGTAGAAGCCGGAACCAAAGGCGTACATCTGCCCAAAGTCCTGACAGAGGCCGAGGTACGGGCGCTGCTTGAAGCACCTGACCTTTCTTCCCCGGAAGGACTTCGCGACCGTACCATGCTGGAAATGCTGTATGCTACGGGGATGCGTGTATCGGAACTGGTCACAGTGAAGACAGCCAGTGTGAACCTTTCCATGCGGTACGTGATTGCCTTTGGCAAGGGCTCCAAAGAACGGATCGTTCCACTGGGAAGCGTGGCCGCCGAATATCTGCAGCGGTACATAACAGAAGCCAGAAACACATTTCTGATGGAAAATGAAACGGATCCGGAAATTTTGTTTCTGGGACTGGGCGGCCAGGGGCTGACCCGCCAGCGTGTCTGGGAGATTATTAAACAATACGGCAGACTGGCTGGCATATCCAAAACGATTTCGCCCCATGTGCTGCGCCATTCCTTTGCCACCCATCTGCTGGATAACGGCGCCGATCTGCGCAGCGTGCAGGAAATGCTGGGGCATGCCGATATTTCTACAACACAAATATATACGCACCTGACAAATAAAAGGCTGCGTTCGGTTTATGAGAAAGCACATCCGCGCAAATAGCGGGGTGCGGAAAAGAGGGGCTGCGTATGCAGGAACGCAACGGTTCCCGGGATAACAACCATGGCGGTGTGGGAATCTTTATACTGTTTATTGTAATATTATTTTTGCTTGCGGGAGCTGCCGGTATGTTTTACGGCTCCCGTATTCAGGAAAAACCGAAAGACCTGTCGGATACAACGGTGAAGTCCTTTGACCTGATGGAAGAGTCAAAAACGGCCCACAGGATCATAGACGATGTACTTCTCATTAAACGCGAAAACTGGCAGTTGCGGGACAGCGGACGCCGGCAGCATAAAGACCTGCTGGAGACATCGGGAGCCGATGTACTCTGGACTGACAGGGAAATAGCGGTAGGCGTGCCTGTCACAACGGAACTGGAAGGAGCGTCCCGGTGGGTACGGGAACACCTGCAAAATACGGATGTCAAAGTTATCAACGAAGAACAATCAACATGGCATGAAATGGATGCCTGGCGTCTGGAACTGGGGATCGCGGTTAAATCCGGGAAAAACAGTGAACGGATCTTTTCAACGGATACCGTTTACTTTTTCCATCACGGCAACCTGACGAACCGGGACCGGGATATCCCCAGGATATCGAAAGAAAACAGGCTGGCCGATGAGGAAAAAAGAACAGAAGACGACAGTAAAAAAACAGAGATTTTAAGATAGATGATATATTAATATAGATATAGATATTATATAAAATCGGACACAGGAAACAGTCAGGGGTATGTTGACTTAACCTGTTCTGTCTGCTTGGAGGTTTACTGATGAATCCGGAAGAAGTTATGCAGAAATACGAACGATACATCAATCCTTCCTCAACGCGGTTATTCCGCTTTATGGGACTTTCCAGCGTGGAGGCGCGCGCGGAAGGATGGACCATCACCGATACGGAAGGCACGGAGTTTATTGACTGCCTGGGCGGTTTTGGCATGTTTGCGGTAGGACATAAACATCCGAAAGTTGTAGAGGCCGTGGAACGGGAACTGCACAATATGCCAATGTGCGGCAAGGTGCTGTTTAATGAACCGGCTGCCCTGCTGGCGGAAAAACTGGCGGAGATCACCCCCGGTGATCTGCAGTACAATTTTTTCTGCAACAGCGGAACAGAAGCGGTGGAAGGCTGCCTGAAGGTGGCCCGGCTGGCAACAGGCCGCAAAAAGTTTGTAGCTGCCCATAACGCGTTCCATGGCAAGACCTTCGGCTCACTGACGGCAACGGGGCGGGATCTGTACCGCGATCCCTTCAAACCGCTGCTGGAAGGGTTTACCCATGTCCCTTTCAATGATGTGTCTGCCCTGGAAGCGGCTGTGGACGAAGAGACGGCAGCTGTGATCCTGGAACCGGTGCAGGGAGAAGGCGGCATCAACGTGCCGGCAGACGGATACATGAAGCAGGCGGAAGAAATCGCCCACAGGAAAGGCGCGTTGCTGATCGCAGACGAGGTACAGACCGGCATCGGCCGCACCGGAACCTGGTTCGGCGTGGAACATGACGGGGCCAGGCCGGATCTGATGGCTGTAGCCAAAGCACTGGGCGGAGGTATCATGCCCATCGGTTCCGTTATCGGTACGGAAGCTGCCTGGAAAGGGTTGATTGAGGCGCCGTTCCTGCATACATCAACCTTCGGCGGCGGACAGATGGCCTGCGCAGCCGGTGTGGCGACCCTGCAGGTAATTGAGGAAGAAAATCTGCTGCAGCGCAGCGCGTATACAGGAGCTTATTTTAAACAGGGAATAGAAGCGATTGCCAGAGAATTCCCCCAGGTGATCAAAGAGGTTCGCGGACGTGGCATGATGATCGGTATGGACCTGACGAAAGAAGGAGCCGGCGGCATGCTGATGGCGCTGATGATCGACCAGCATATCATTGTGGCTTATACATTAAATAATCCAAAGGTGATCCGTATCGAACCGCCGCTCATCATGCCAAAATCCGTTGTGGATCATGTGCTGGAAGTGTTGCGGAGCTGTATCCGGCAGGTCGCAGATGTGATTGATGATTTATAAGAAAGTACTAGGGTAAACGGGGAGTGGTTGTATGCCGTTTGTAAAATCTGAAATAGTAATCAAAGGTGAAAAACAGAAAATTTTTGACGTGATTCAGGATATGGCATCCTATCCGAAATTTATGAAAAACCTTGTCAGTGTGGAGGTACTGGAAAAGGGAGATAATTATGATATTTCCCATTGGGTTTCCAACGTGGACGGGCGGAAGATCATCTGGACCGAACGGGATGACTTTTATCCGGAAACGTTTAAGATCACGTATAAACAGACTGCCGGGGATTTGAAAAAGATGGAAGGCGCCTGGGAACTGGCAGACACCGAAGAGGGCGTCAATGTGTCTCTGGCTGTGGATTTTGAATTTGGGATCCCCATGATCGCCGGCCTGCTGAACCCCATCCTGATCCGCAAGGTCAGGGAAAACAGCGAGGACATGCTGCGGGCCATTAAAGGAGAAATTGAAAAATAGGACAAAGTCTGTTATAATTATTTAGATAATTATAAGGAGTGTGTTTGTAATTATGAAGACAGCTTTTTTAATGACATTGCTTACCCTGCTACTGGTCATGGTGGGCGACTTTGCAGGCGGCCGTGAGGGTATGGTGGTCATGCTGATTTTTTCATTGGGCATGAACTTTTTTGCCTATTGGAACAGTGATAAAATGGTGCTGGCCCAATATAAGGCCCATCAGGTAGACGAGAATACCGCGCCGGCTTTGTACGGTATCGTTAAACGGCTGGCACAGCGGGCCAACCTGCCTATGCCCAAGGTATATATTATTGATGACCAGGTACCGAATGCTTTTGCTACCGGCCGTAACCCGGAACACGCTGCCGTAGCGGTGACCACGGCACTGATGAATTACCTTTCCCCGAAAGAAATCGAAGGCGTGCTGGGTCATGAAATGACCCATGTCAAGAACAGGGATATCCTGATCAGTACCGTAGCAGCCAGTCTGGCCGGTGTCATTACTACGATATCCCGGTTCGCTTTATGGTTTGGCGGCAGCCGTGACAGGGAAAACAATAATCCGATTGCTTCTGTGTTGCTGCTGATTCTGGCGCCTATTGCGGCAGCGCTGATCCAGATGGCAGTTTCCCGCAGCCGCGAATATAAAGCAGACGAGGGCGGCGGCGCTTTGTGCGGCAACCCGAATTATCTGGCGGATGCGCTGGAGAAGATTTCCACCTATTCAACCCGCCGGACCATGCAAAATGCCACGGAAGCTACGGCACATATGTTTATCATGTGCCCGTTCAGCACCAGGGATATGCAGAAGCTGTTCAGCACCCATCCTTCTACGGAAGAACGGGTACGGCTGCTGCGCCAGCAGGCCGAAGAGATGAGACGGCAGGGCAAACTGGAAAAATAGTTCTGGCTGTGCTGTTTTCCTGTTGCAGATGGGCTTACGTAACGCGTCCCTTTGCAGAAAGAGATTTAGGATGCTTCATACCGGATTATATTTTCCGGCCTGATAGATTTTAATAGTAATACTATTTAATTTTATTTAAAGGAGAGAAAAACATGGATCAGAAATCATTAGTACTGGTAAAACCCGACGGAGTACGCAAACATTTAATCGGTGAAATTATTGCCCGCTTTGAACGCCGCGGCTTAAAGATTTGCGCGCTGAAGATGCTGGTTATGACTAAAGATCAGGCAAAATATCATTATGCGGAACACGTTGACAAACCGTTCTTCCCGGAACTGGAAGCTTTCATCACCGGAGGCCCGCTGGTTGCCATGGTTGTAGAAGGTCCCAATGCCATTAAAGCCATCCGTACCATGATGGGCGTAACCGATCCCATCGAATCCACCCCCGGATCCATCCGCGGCGATTTTGCGCTGGATAAAGGAGAAAACGTAATCCATGGCAGCGACAGCCCGGAAGCAGCAGAACGGGAAATCAAAAACTTCTTCAAACCCGAAGAAATTTATTAATCAGATCAACGGGCTCAGGCAATATTTTGTCTGGGCCTTTTTTCCCCGTACTCTCATTGAACCTGCGGGGATATGTTTTTCGGTTCCATTTGGGAAATGGCAGAAATCATGTCCGCGTACCGTCTGGACGGTACAAGCATTTATTGTAAGGAGGTTATGAAGTATGTCGAAAAAAGCTGCAGTCTATACCCGTACAGGGGATAAGGGAACCACCGGTCTGTACACCGGCGAACGTGTGTCCAAGTGTTCTACCCGCGTGGAATCCTACGGCAACCTGGATGAGATTACGTCCGCACTGGGCCTGGCCCGCTCCCTGGTAAAACGGGAGGACGTAAAAGAAGCGATCTTTAATGTGCAGAAGCTGCTGATGTCCATGATGGCGGACGTAGCAAGCCTGAACCTGCCCCAGCCGTATATAACGGAAGAGCATGTAAAACTGTTTGAAAGCACCATAGACAAGTTTGATTCTATGCTCCAACCCCTGAGCCATTTCATTATCCCGGGAGATACGCCCGGTGCCGGTGCGCTGGATATTGCCCGTACTACTACCCGTCGTGCGGAACGCCAGCTGCTGCGCCTGAACGAAACGGAGCCGGTAAATCCGCAGCTTCTGATCTGCGTGAACCGCCTGTCGGACCTTTGCTTCATTTTAGCCCGCGTGGAAACGGAAGTGGGCGTGGAAGAAGGAAAATGATCCGGCTGCGAAATAACTTTTTCAGCATGACTGCCTGTTACATTTAATCTTCATTCAGGCTGTGGTTTGTACAAATTTAACTTCAAGTCTCCTGACACATAGTCAGGAGGCTTTTTCTATGGTATAATAAAATAGTTAAGTTTAATTTACAGAATTATTTTATAGTAGATGTTATCAGAAGCGACTCATGCGGTGTCTCCTTAAATATGGTTTCAGATAAATCAGGAAGGCAAACAGATGCTACGGCGTATAGACACAGGAGGTCAGTATACTTTGAATTCGGACAACAAACTGGTCCTGGTGCTGGGCGGCGCCCGCAGCGGGAAAAGTGAATTTGCAGAAAAATATGTGCTGCATGCCGGTAATCTTTGCGGTTATGTAGCTACAGCGGAAATACTGGATGATGAAATGGCGGAACGGGTAAAACTGCACCGGGCCCGCCGGGAAAAACGGTGGATCACCTTTGAAGCCCCGTATCAGGCAGAACAGGTCTTTCCGGAAGCGGCACAGCGTACAGACGCTATACTGTTTGATGATATTACAATTTATCTGAGCAATATGTTGTATGGGAAAAATGCGCCGCAGGGTACCACGTTGGAAAAGGCAGCCGTGATCCGGAAACAGATACAGGCATTGCTGGACGCGGCAAGGGCATGCGGCAGGACCGTGGTTTTTGTTTCCAATGAAGTGGGTAACGGCATTGTGCCTGATAATGCCATGGCCAGGGAATACAGGGATATTTCCGGCTGGGTGAACCAGCAGATCGGGGAAGCTGCCGACCAGGTCTTTTATGTGGTAGCGGGGCAGGCTGTAGATATCAAACGCCTTGCGTTCCGGTTTGACTGACCGGTTTAGTAAAGGTTTCGCAGGCAAAAGGTATGGGGAAGTCACAATGTTGTGCCATGCCCGTGTGAGTGTTCAGATTACACAGATATGAAATGGAGTGCTTCGATGTTAGAAGATTTATATATTGAGCTGCCAAATGAAAACATCCGGAAAGAAGTACTGAAAAACTGGGAATCCGTGTTGTTGCCCGGAGAAGATTTCGGGATTTTGCCTGGTCTGACGGCGGATTATCTGATGATGACGGACGGCCGTGGCATCCGGGGCCTGCGTCCGGTCATGCTGCTGATGTGCGGCGATCACGGTATCTGTAAATACGGAGTCAGTGCTTTCCCGCAGGAAGTGACCCTGCAGATGATCAACGGCTACGGCAGGGGAACCGCCGGCGCTAATGTAATGGCTCGTCATGCCGGTGCCGAAATAATCGTTGTAGACGTAGGCACAAATTTTGACCTGCACGCTTTTTCCCATGTGCGGCAGTGTAAGGTTGCCTGGGGCACGGACGATTTTACCCAGGGTCCTGCCATGCGTTACGATCAGGCTGTTGCAGCCCTGGAAACCGGCATGCGTATTGCCGATGAAATGATAGACGGCGGCTGCAATCTGCTGGAGACCGGGGAGATGGGCATTGCCAATACCACTTCTACCGCTGCGATCGCCGCCGGATTTTTGGGATTATCACCTGAACTGACTACCGGACGGGGCAGCGGAATCAATGACGAACGTATGAAAATCAAAACAGAGGTTGTTCGCAGAGGCCTGGAAGTAAATAAACCGAAGGCCGGAGACGGGATGGACGTACTGTGCAAGGTCGGCGGTTACGATCATGCAGGTCTGGCCGGCATGATACTGGCAGGCGCGGCGCGGCATGTACCGACCATGGTGGACGGTGTGAATGCGACGGCCGCCGCGTTAATTGCCTATGGGATCGATCCGCATTGTGCGAAGTATTTGCTGTGTTCCCATCTTTCTTCTGATCTGAGTGCAAAGAAGATGCTGGAAGTGCTGCAGCTTAAGCCTATTGTGCATGCGGGCATGCGCCTGGGTGAAGGAACCGGTGCCTCGCTGGCCATCAGTATTTTACGCGCGGCGTTGGATACCTACCGGGAACTGACGGGAGACTGAAATGGCTGAAGAAGATCTGAAGACAAAAGGAACCGAAGTAGAAGAGGAAACCGGTTTCTGGAACCGGTTGAATATCCGTCTGCCCGAACGGTCCACCGGGCCCTTCCGTTACCTGCGTGATTTTTTTACCTGCCTGGAATTTTTAACAAGGATACGGATGACCAAGCGGGATGTATGGTTCCCTGATGATTTTGCCCGTTCAGTGCCTTATTTTCCGCTGGTTGGGGGAATAATGGGAGCGCTGATGTGGGGCGCTGCACGGATCGGTATGCTGGCCGGTTTTTCCGGTAATGTGATGGGGCTGTTCCTGGTAATGGCTGAACTTTTCTTTATCGGTACTCTGATGTATGACGGGTTTATGGATACCGCAGACGGTCTCTTCAGCGGAAGGACCCGGGAACGGAAACTGGAGATCATGCAGGACAGCCATGTGGGAGCCAATGCGGTAATCGGCGCCATCATACTGATACTGGCCAAGGTCACTTTGTTCGGCTCTTTCAAGCCTGCCGATCTGGGACCTTTACTGGCATCCATGTACATTATTACCCGGACACTGATGGTTATCTATATCCTGAGGTTCCCCAATGCCCGGCCCGGCGGTCTGGGGGAAATGTTTAAAACCGGCGGCAGCCCGGTCTATCTGTTGCTGGCTGTGGCTTTTGCAGCGGGGATGCTCTTCTTTTTGGGACCGGTGTGGTGCAAACTGGCTGTGATCAGCTGTATTCCCTGTATCGCCCTTGCGTTTTATCTGAAATGGAACCTGGGCGGTCTGACCGGAGATACGTTCGGCTTCCTGACAGAATGCGGCAACGTGATCGTACTGTTTTTAACCTATTGCTTTTTACGATAACTGTTGAAAATCATATAATCTTGAAACGTTGGATGAAATGATCCGGCATATGGGATATTATTTAACAGAGGAAACAGGAATGCATATTGAAGAACTCGTTACGAAAATTCAACCCTTGAGCAGGGAAATAATAGATGCAGCGCAGAAACGGTTTGACAACCTGATTAAACCGGTAGGCTCACTGGCACAGCTGGAAAGCATGACCACGCGCTATGCGGGCATCGTCGGCTCTTCGGATAAGAAGCTGGTAGTGATTCCGGAGACGCGCCTCCTTTTACTGTGGGGCGAGATGAAGCACACAGCGGAAATCGAAGCCGCAATGCTGAAGAAGAAAGCGGTTTCTGTTTTTGCGTCCCATGTAAATGCCAGGGTCATCCCGCTTCTGGTAATCGGCGAAACCGCGTATGACCTTTTGGAAGAAGGGGCGATGCTGACGGGGGAGTATATTGCTGAAGAAAAGGCAGGCCTTATCTGCCTGGGAACCTGTGAAAAAGAGTTAAGGCCGGACTGGCAGGACCTGCTGGAAGAAGAAGACGGTCTTGCCTTGCTTGAGAGGCTGCAATGCCATCCGGTATCTGCAATGACCGGATCCATATTGCAGGCAGCAGGCATGCGCATCCCTGTGATGCTGGATGGCGTGGCCAGCTGTCTGGCTGCCTTTGCCGCAGCCCGGTTTAATCCCTGTGTACTGCAATACTGTTTTGCAGGGGATGAATCGGCCGAACCGGGCAGTGCGGGTTTGTTGGAAAAACTGCAGCTGCAGGCGCCGTTACGCCTGTCCCTGAACAATGGGGAAGGTATCGGGGCGCTGACCTGTCTCCGGTTGTTCGACGCAGGTATCAAAGCCTACACGGAAATGGAAACCTTTGAAGAAGCCGGCGTACATAATGAGAAAGAAGATTATTCGTTCAAAGTTCAGGAAGATAAGAATAAACAAGGCAGAAGAAATAACTGACAGAATCTGCAAAGGGAGAAAGAATGCGCTGCTGTCCAGAGCAGCGAAAGGGGGAGAATTATGGCAAAACTTTATCTGATCCGTCATGGGGAAACCGATTACAACAATGCCATGCGTTTTCAGGGACAGACAGATATTCCGCTGAACCAGAACGGGATTGAACAGGCAGAAAAAGCAGCGGAATTCTTCAGGGATATTCCACTGCAGGCTATTTATACCAGCAGCCTGAAACGCGCAAGTGTTACCGCGGAAATCATTGGTAAGGCTAAAGGAATCGAACCGCAGGAAACAGATGCACTGCGGGAGATGAGTTTCGGCATCTGGGAAAATATGAACAGCGCTGATATCCAAAAGAAGTATGCGAAAGAGTGGAAGGATTTTTTTGCGAGCCCTGCCAACACTAAAATCCCGCAGGGAGAGAGCATGCTGGAGGTGCAAAAGCGCGCTTATCCGGAAGTACAGCGTATCCTGGACCAGTATCCCGAAGGGGATGTGGCCTTTGTCGCCCATGGCGGGGTCATCCGGGTGCTGATCTGCACCATGCTGGGACTGGATCTGAACCGTTCCTGGCACCTGCATGTAGGTAATGCATCCATTACCTGCTTCTATTATTGGGGACGTTCCTATACGCTGGATTATGCAAACATGACAAAATATTGACTAATTGGCAATAGCATGACAGATTTAGAACTTAAATTGCTTATATAATAACAAAAAGTGCTAAAACAATGTCAAAATGCAATTTTACTAAAATTGTAACCAATAATATTGCAATTTAGCATTGACAAGTTTTCTTTTTTTGGTATACTTCAATTTAGGATATCTCAAGGCCGGCTTAGTTTATTGTTTCGTTTTCTCACTTGTTTTCAAAGTACATCAAAAGGATGAAGCGGTACAGTAAGAAGATAGTTGTTCCTATGGGGTACAAAGAAAAGGAGTGACTGAACTATGTTTGAAGACAAGACACTGAAATGCGTCGAATGTGGTAATGAATTCATTTTTTCTGCATCGGAGCAGGAATTTTACGCAGAAAAAGGTTTTGCTAATGAACCGAAACGCTGCTCTTCCTGTCGTGCGGCCCGTAAAGCCCGTATGAACGGAACCCAGCCGCGTGAAATGTTTAAGGCAGTATGCGCTGAATGCGGCAAAGAAACAGAAGTACCTTTCCATCCTTCTGAAGACCGCCCGGTTTATTGCTTTGATTGCTTCAATAAACGGAAAGCAGGACATAACCACGAATAAAATGATGTAATGTTATAACATCACCCCTTAGAGACCCATAGTATCCCCAACCGACTGTTCAATTGGGCAGTCGGTTTATTTTTTGTTTTATAAAGATATTGAACAGCGTTGTGTGCATTATCACGTATTTATGATATAATGAATATCATTGAGAAAAAATGGCAGGAAAGGAATTAATTCCGGGCGGATGCTCCGCCTGACGTTATAAAGCATAACCGGTGTGTTATGTTTTTTCAGAAAGGGGTATATTTATTTTAGAATTTAAAGAAGTTGAGGTTAAAGATCGATCCTTATTTGAGTCGTATCTGAGCAAGCCGGAACATTTCGGCTCAGAATGTGCCTTTACCAACCTGTATATCTGGAGGGATTATTACCGTACCTGGTGGACGGAAAAGTTTGGTTTCCTGCTGATCAAGGTGCAGTTAGAAGATGAAGTGTTTTATCTGCAGCCGTTTGGCGGAAACGATGCGGACCTTGCGCTCCTTGCCAGAGAAATCAAAGAAGCAGAAGGCGGGCCCTTCGAATTCCGTGGCATTTATGAATGTTCTCTGGAACGTTTAAGCTGTCTGAAGGGTGAAGAGGAATATAGGGAAAGCCGTGACAGCTGGGACTACGTATATTTGCAGGAAGATCTGGCAACTTTGCGGGGCCGCCGTTACCACGGGCAGAAAAATCATTATAATACCTTTAAGCGGGAAAATCCGGATTATGTATTTGAAATGATCAATCCGGAAAACTTTGCAGAATGTCTGTATTTCGGGGAAGAGTGGTGCAAGGCCCGCATGGATACGGACCCGAGTATCGTCTGGGAGATCCGTGCCCTGCAGGAAGCCTTTGTAAACTTTGAAGCGCTGGGGTTACGCGGGGGAGCAATCCGCATCAATGGAAAGATCCAGGCTTTCGGTTTCGGCAAGGCAATTAACGGGCAGGTCTGCGACGAAAACGTGGAAAAGGCTAATTCCGATATCCGCGGGCTGTATGCAGCGATCCAGACAGAATGCGCCCAGAAGGTCTGGCCGGATATGAAATATATCAACCGGGAAGAAGACATGGGCCATGAAGGGCTGCGTAAAGCAAAAGAAGCGTTACACCCTGCGTTTATGGTGAAGAAGTACAGTTTGTTAGTAAAATAAGGAATCACGGATTACGCAGTGGTTCCATAAGTTGCGTTACAGGAAGACAGATACATCACATTGATTTGAGGGATCTATGAACTGCAGAATTATTACAGAGACAGAACTGCCCCGGGCCATGGCGCTGTGGGATTACTGTTTCGAAAAGAAGGAAGAGCCTTTTTTCCAGTGGTACTTTCAGGAATATTGTTTACAGCATAATCTTGTGTTAGGCGGTTTCTCCGAAGAGGACGGGCATTTACAGAGTATGCTGCACCTGAATCCGTACAGTATTTTATTGCGGGGGCAGGAAGAACGCGTTCCGTATATTGTGGGCGTGGCCACAGACCCGGCGGACCGGGGACAGAATCTGACGGGGGAACTGCTGCAGTCGGCGTTCCGCCAGCTGCGCAAGAAAGGCTGTGCTTTTGCTCTTTTGATGCCCGTCTATGCAGGAATATATCAGACCTGTGATTTTGCATTTTGTTATAGCAAACATGTATATGAAATGCCGTTATCAAAGCTTATTGTACCGTTCCCTTCCGGTAACCTGCAAATCCGGCATTTCAGCGCTTACGGGCGCGAACTGTTTGAAGATGTATATGCAGCCTTGTCGGACTGCTATAACGGACTGCCGATCCGCACAGACTTTCAATGGCAGAAGCTGCTGACCGTACATCAGCTTGAAAAGGTTCAGGCGGCAGTAGTGTATCACGGAGGGGACCCCAGAGGCTACATGTTCTATCAGATTACAGAAGATAAAACATTTTTTGTTCAGGAATTGGTTGCGCTGACGCCGGACGCAAAATGGGCGCTGCTGCAATACGCCAAAGGGCATCTGTCATCGGCGGATAAGCTGTACTGGGAAGCTATGGAAGACGATCTTACGTATCTTGATTTTCCGGATGCAGAACTGGCTGGGCGGGTAAAACCTTTTATGATGGTGCGCTGTTGTGACGCGGTACAGGCGCTGGAACGGTATGAAGTACCGGAAAATTGTCCGGACGGACAGGTAACTCTGTTGCTGCAGGATGAGCTGCTGGAAGAAAATAACTGCCTCGTCACCCTGACAGTTGATTCGGGAAGCCTGTATCTGGAAAAGGGAAAAAGCCCTGCTGACGCGGTGATTCCGATGGGTGCTTTTGCCCAGCTTTGCTTTGGCGCCTACACCTTTACCCAGCTGGTAGAAGCCGGAAAAATCAGGATGCAGTCCTATTTACCGGAATTGCCGGTCTTTCTTGATTTATTATTCCCCAAATGCATTAATTATATTAATGAGTATTATTAATTATCAGCACACGGAGGCCAAACCATGAGTGACATCAGACGAATTTATGTTGAAAAGAAAGACGCATTTGCCGTAGAAGCCAAAGGGCTGCTGGCAGATCTGAAGAACAACCTGCTGATGGACGGACTGGAAAAAGTCCGCGTTTTGGCGCGTTATGATGTAATGGGTCTTTCGGAGGAAGAGTTTGCACAGGCACTGCAGCTGGTATTATCTGAACCGCCTGTGGATACGGTTATGGAAGAACTGGTTCCTGCAGCTGATGAAAAGATGTTTGCAGTAGAGTTGCTGCCGGGCCAGTATGACCAGCGGGAAGACTTTGCGGCCCAATGCATCCAGCTGATCACCCAGAAAGAAAAACCGCTGGTGGCTGCCGCCAAGGTCTATGTATTAAAAGGCAGTCTGTCCGATGGGGAATTTGAAAAAGTAAAAAATTATCTGGTGAATCCCATCGAAGCCCGGGAAGCGGCCCTGGAAAAACCGGAAACGCTGGAAGACACCTGGGAAGAACCGGCGGATGTGGAACGGATGGAAGGCTTTTTGGACCGTTCGGAAGCGGAAATCGCTGCCATGCAGAAAGAACTGGGGCTTGCCATGAGCGTGGAAGACCTGCTGTGGATCCAAAAGTACTTTAAAGAAGAAGAAAAACGCGTGCCCACCATTACGGAAATCCGTGTGCTGGATACCTATTGGTCTGATCACTGCCGCCATACCACGTTCATGACGAATCTGGATAAAGTAGAGATCGAACCCGGGTATTATACAAAACCGATTGAAGAAGCCTTTAAACAGTATCTGTCTATCCGCGACAAGGTGTACGGCAAGAAAACGGACCGTCCCATCACCCTGATGGACATGGCCTGCATTGCAACGAAGAAACTGAAAAAGGAAAATAAATTCCCGGACAACGATGACTCCGAGGAGATCAATGCCTGTTCCATCGTCGTTCCGGTTGAAATTGACGGTAAAAAAGAAGACTGGCTGGTTATGTTCAAGAACGAGACCCATAACCATCCCACGGAGATTGAACCGTTCGGCGGCGCCGCTACCTGTCTGGGCGGCGCGATCCGCGATCCGCTGTCGGGCCGTGCCTATGTGTACCAGGCCATGCGGGTCACCGGGGCCGGTGATCCCCGTACACCCATTGAGAAAACGCTGGGAGGCAAGCTGCCCCAGCGCAAGCTGACCATCGGGGCAGCGGCTGGCTATTCTTCCTACGGTAACCAGATTGGCCTGGCTACCGGGCAGGTACAGGAGTATTATCATGACCGTTTTGTAGCCAAGCGTATGGAGATCGGCGCAGTTATGGGCGCAGCGCCCAGGAGCGCAGTCATCCGGGAACGTCCGGCAGCAGGAGACATCATTGTGCTGCTGGGAGGTCGTACCGGCCGTGACGGTATCGGCGGCGCGACCGGTTCGTCCAAAGAACATACGGTAGATTCCCTGGCTACCTGCGGTGCGGAAGTACAGAAGGGCAATCCGCCCACCGAACGGAAGATCCAGCGTCTGTTCCGCAATCCGGAAGTTACGGTCCTGATCAAACGCTGCAACGATTTCGGCGCCGGCGGTGTTTCTGTAGCCATCGGAGAGCTGGCAGACGGACTGAAGATCAATCTGGATAAAGTAACGAAAAAATATGCCGGTCTGGACGGTACGGAACTGGCCATCTCCGAATCCCAGGAACGGATGGCGGTTGTGATCCGGAAAGAAGACTGGGAGAAGTTTGCAAAATTTGCAGATGAAGAAAACCTGGAAGCCACCGTTGTTGCGGAAGTTACGGAAGAACCTCGTCTTGTCATGTACTGGCGCGGCGATAAAATAGTTGATATTTCCCGCAGGTTCCTGGACACTAACGGCGTGGCACAGCATGCAGAAGTGGTAGTGAAAGATATTACCGGTAAATCTGTTTTCGACAAAACGCCTGAGGTCGTGGAAAAAGCCGCAAATCTGAAAGAAGCCTGGCTGAAGAACTTAGGACGCCTGAATGTCTGCAGTGAAAAAGGATTAAGCGAGCGGTTCGACTCCACCATAGGCAGGGCTACGGTTGAGATGCCCTTTGGCGGAAAGTTACAGTTAACGCCTGCGGAAGGCATGGTAGCCCAGATCCCGGTGCTGCACGGACACACTGACGCAGCATCCCTCATGACCCACGGTTATAATCCGGAGGTTGCCTGCTGGAGCCCGTTCCATGGGGCCATGTATGCAGTGACCCAGTCTCTGGTGAAGGCGGTGGCGTTAGGGGCGGACCCCGATACGATCCGTCTTACCTTACAGGAATATTTCCAGGGCATGAAGGCCAAAGAAGACTGGGGCCTGCCCTTTGCAGCGCTGCTGGGTGCCAATACGGTACTGAACAGTATGGAAGTTCCTGCGGTAGGCGGGAAAGACAGTATGTCAGGCAGCTTTATGGATCTGCATGTTCCGCCCACGCTGGTATCTTTTGCCGTCAATGTGATCGACGGGCGCAAAGCCGTTTCCAGCGAATTTAAAGCAGCCGGGGACAAAGTCGTGTTCCTGACCACGCCCCTGCTGGAAGGGGACGTGCTGGACTTTGCCGTTCTGCGGAAAAACCTTCGTAAGGTCCACCAGCTGGTTTTGGAAGGAAAGATCAAAGCTGCGGCAGCTGTTGAGGAAGGCGGCATTGCGGCCGGCATCACCAAAATGACCTTGGGCAACGCCCTGGGCTTTACCTTTATCAAACCGTTCCCCCATACGGAAAATCTGTTCACACTGCAACCGGGCGGTATGCTGCTGGAAATTGCGGGGGATGCGGACCCGGAAAGCCTGTTCGGCGACCTGGAATATCTGCCGTTGGGCACTGTTACGGAAAAGGCAGAAGTGGTCATTAACGATGTGACGCTGTCTAATGCAGAACTGGTGAAAGCCTATACAGAAACACTGGAACCCATCTTCCCGGCCAAAGCGCCGGCATCGGAAACACCTGCCGATTTACTGACACAGCCTTTATACAAACGGGACCTGCCTCTGACGGCGCCGGTAACTCTGGCCAGACCGAAAGTATTTATTCCCGTATTCCCGGGGCAGAACTGTGAATATGATACAGCCAGGGCATTTGACCTGGCCGGTGCGGAAAGCCATGTGTTTATCATCCGCAACCTGACGGCACAGGCTATCGAAGAAACCATCCAGGCAATGGTAAAGGGGATCAGAGAATCCCAGATCATCATGCTGCCCGGCGGTTTCAGCGCCGGTGATGAACCGGACGGCAGCGGGAAATTCATTGCTACCATGTTCCGGAATCCGCGGATCACGGAAGCGGTCAACGATCTGCTGCAAAACCGCGACGGCCTGATGCTGGGTATCTGTAACGGTTTCCAGGCGCTGATCAAATTAGGTCTGGTGCCTTACGGTGAGATCCGTCCGCTGGAGGAAAATTCCCCGACGCTGACCTTTAATACCATTGGCCGCCATATTTCCCAGATGGTTTATACACGTATTACGTCCAACAAATCACCCTGGTTTAACTTGGTACAGCCGGGAGACATACATGCCATTGCGGTATCCCATGGGGAAGGCAGGTTCTATGCACCGGAAGAAACGATCCGGGAACTGTTCCAGAACGGACAGGTGGCTACCCAGTATGTGGATCTGAGGGGCACACCCACCATGGCCAGCCCGGAAAACCCAAACGGGTCCCTGTACGCCATCGAGGGCATTACCAGCCCGGACGGACGCATCCTTGGCAAGATGGGTCACAGCGAACGTTATATCCCCGGTCTGATGCAAAATATTTATGGGGAAAAAGATCAGCATATCTTTGAAAGCGGAGTGAGGTATTTTAAGTAAAGTTCACAAATTGAATTGTGTTAAATTTTCCCTGAAATGAAATTATTTTACCGTGGGATGTCCTAAACCCGCATGGTTATCAACTGCGCAATTTGATGTCACGAAGATGTCATGACATCAAATTGCATTTTTCTTAATGGAAAAGTTCACAAACTTTTGTCGGAATTGTGCTATAATATGTATTGTAATTAGATGAATTTTGGAGATTTATATAAAATTGCAGTAATGGTATAGTTGCTTTTACATGTTTTTTTATGGATCTCAGTAATTGGCAAAACAAATTATCTGAGAGGGTGTTTTCTGAATGTCTTTTAAAAAGCTTGCTACTGTTTTTGCAACTGTTGCATTGTCCTGTTTTTCATTTTCAACAGCGTTCGCCGATTTTGCGGTAGGCGACCGCGGGATGGAAGTGATTGAAATCCAGAAACAACTGGCTGTCCTGCACTACAATGTAGGTGAGATTGACGGCGTATTTGGCCCGGCTACAGAAAAAGCGGTAAAGGATTTCCAGACAGCAAAAGGATTAACTGTTGACGGAATTGTCAATGATACTACGTATCGTAATCTCTTAAACAAGGAGTTACCTCCGGACCGTTATGGCAACCACATGATGACCCGTACTATTCTGAGGGCTGCGTACAGCATGCTTGGGGTTCCGTATATGTTCGGCGGCATGTCTCCCGGAGGGTTTGACTGCTCCGGTTTTGTATGCTATGTTTTTGGCAAAGCCGGTATTTCCCTGCCCCGTATGGCAGATTCGCAGTATGATGCTGTAACCCATGTTTCCAGAGGAAATCTGCGGACAGGCGACCTGGTGTTCTTTGAGACTTACTGCCCCGGTCCTTCCCATGTGGGTATTTATATCGGGGACGGTAAATTTATTCATGCTTCCAGCAGTAAAGGCATTTCTGTTGCAGAAGTCTTCACCGGTTACTGGGGCGCCAGGTATCTGGGCGCAGGCAGAGTGTATAACTGAACAGGCGGCACAAGTATGACTTTCAACAGGCAGACCGTTCCGGTTTGCCTGTTTTTACTTTTATATATGGCGCTTTTTCGTCATTTTTGTAAATCTTTTGTGAGATGAAACAGCAGCCTCTGTTTTCCATGTCATTTATATTGTATAATACATAATGTAAGATGAGATATGATAACGACAGGACAGTCATGCTGTTACATCTGGACAGGTACAGTTTGCAAGTTTTAGTTTTGAACGGAGAAAAGGAGAAAGCTATGTCTAAAATACTGATTGCGGATGACGAACCCCAGATTCGTGAGATTTTACGTGTATATTTTCAAAAGGAAGATTTTGTTGTGGTGGAAGCAGAAGACGGACAGCAGGCTCTTTCAATGATTGGAAAAGAAAAACCGGACCTGGTACTGCTTGATATCATGATGCCGGTACTGGATGGGATCACGGCCTGCGAAGAAATCCGCCGCCGCTATGACCTTCCCATCATCATGCTGACTGCCAAGGACGAAGACGACGACCGGATCCTGGGGCTGGAAAAAGGTGCGGACGATTACATTACCAAGCCCTTTAATCCACGCGAAGTAGTGGCCCGCGTCAAAGCCGTACTGCGCCGGTCCGGCGGGTTCCAGAAGCTTAGCGATAAGTGGAAGATTGAGTATGAAGGCCTTTCTATTGACAGGGAACGGATGCAGGTCACTTCTGGAGGCAAGCTTGTTACGTTTACAACGAAAGAATTTGAACTGCTTTATTATCTTGCATCCGCGCCGGGAAAAGTTTTTTCCCGCAACCAATTGCTGGAATCTATTTGGGGTTATACCTATTTTGGGGATACCCGTACGGTAGACACTCATATTAAACGGATCCGCCAGAAGCTGGCCATTCCGAAAGATTCAGCCTGGGATATTGAAACGGTCTGGGGTGTAGGCTATAAGTTCGAGCTGAAAAGGAAAACGGTTGAGCCTGCCAAAGCATAATTTTTGAGGTGCAGTGTGAACAAATCTCTGAGTACCCGGCTGATGTACAGCTTTATGGCCATCATCGTTATTGTGGTGGTCGGCATCACAGCCGGTACTTCCTATTTAATTGCAGACTACTTTTTTAAAATCAAAGAAGACGAGCTGGCCCAGAAGGGTCACGAGATGGCAGATACCGTGGAGTACTTTGTTACAAAAGATAATAACCGGTATATGCTGATGCGGTATATCATTGCGGTAGACCGTCTGGTAGGCGCCCGTATCTGGCTGTTCGACAATGATTATAATCTGCTGGCTGCCTCCAATATCGCGGCAGATGTGGATGACGCCAGCAAAATTACAGCCGGAGGAAAGGTGGGAACCGGTAAGCCCGATGTTTCCATTCCCGCTCCGGCAGACACTATTCCTGTCTATAAATATACGTCACGGCTGGCAGAAGAAATCAAAAGCGGTCAGGTATCCCGTAACGTAAATAAAATTCTGAAAGATATTTACCGTGGGGAGAGTGTACGTTCCCAGATTTATCATCCGTATTTCAAAGAGCAGGTTATCCTGGTTGGCGTCCCTTACGGGAACTCAATAAACTCCCGTGGCGCGATCCTGATGGCAGAACCTCTGAGCGGTTTTGGAGGCTTTTTGAGGAATGTGTACATCTTTACTATCATTGTCGGTCTGTTGGGACTGCTGCTCAGCCTGTTTATGGTACGCAGTCTTTCCCGTCAGATTGTAAAGCCTCTGGTTTCTATGAAAGATGCTACTATCGCCATTGCTAAGGGTAATTATTCACGCATGGTAGAAGTTGGGAGTGAAGATGAAGTTGCCGAGCTCGGGAATGCCATCAATCACCTGAGCACGGAACTGAGCAACTATCTGGGCAAGATGGCGCGGATGGAAAAGATCCGACGCGATTTTGTGGCCAATGTATCCCATGAACTGCGGACCCCCATCACCATCATACGGGGTTACAACGATATTGTGAGCGACAGCCTGGAAGAAAAGGATCCCAACAAAAGGTACTGTGACCTGATCGGCAGTGAAACCAAACGGCTGGAACGGCTGGTACGTGCTCTTCTGGACATCAGCCGGCTGCAGTCTGCAGATAAGCTGAAAGTATCGGATACAGAGCCGCTGCCTGTGGCGGAGATTATCCGTAATGTGGCCGAAAAACTGAAAGTAAAGGCAGAGCCGAAACATATTACCTTAAAACTTCAGGTGGAAGAAGGCGTGGAAATACTGGGGAACGGTGACCAGATCGTTCAACTGGTGCTGCTGCTGGGTGATAATGCCATCAAATACTCGCCCGAAGGAAGCCATGTCCGTTTTGAAACGAAGCTGCAGGCTAACGGCGCTTTTGAGTTAAGTGTTGTAGACAACGGTCCCGGGATTCCGGAAGAAGATTTACCTTTTATCTTTGAACGATTCTATAAGGTCGACAAGTCACACGCACACAGTTCTTCCAAAGGAACGGGGCTGGGACTGGCGATTGCCAAAGAAATCGTCCGTATGCATGGCGCGCAGATCGAAGTGTTCTCACAGGTCGGTGTAGGGACCCGGTTTGTGGTGAATTTCCCCAGGGAAGCCGTCATACGTCAGGAAGGGCAGCCATGATGTTCGAAATGCTGAATCCGGAATACCGATTTTCCGCACTTGCGAAGATTACACCGGAATGGATGCGAAAGCATCATTACCGGGCATTGCTGATGGATATAGACAATACACTGCTGCCGCGCAACAGTTATGTTGTGCCGGAAAAGAACATAGCCTGGCTGATGCGGATGCAGAAACAGGGTATTGCGCTGGTACTGGCTTCCAATAACGGCGGCGAAAGGGTGGAGGCAATCAAAAAGCAGCTGGAAAGAAACGGATTGTCGATCCCCATCCTGACCTGGGCGGGCAAACCCTTTCCCCGGGCTTACGATGGTGCGCTGCGGCTGCTGGAATCATCTGTTGCATCAGACGGAGATGTTTTTGCTGATTTGGCAAAGCATCCTTCCCGGATTCTGGCTGCAGGAGATCAGTTGTTTACGGATGTGCTGGGGGCTCACTGGTATCATTTACCGGCTGCGTGGCTTCGCCCCCTTTCCAAAAATGATTTTATCGGTACGAAAGTACTCCGGCTTTTGGAACAGTGGATAACCGGACGTCTTGCTGAAAAGGGACTTCTCCCGGAAGAAGACCTTGAAACAAAATAATAAGAAATATGAATTAAGAAAGCTGGTATTAACATGAAAATAGCGCTGGTCCAGATGGAAATCAAAGAACGGAACTGTGCAGGGAATACGGAACATGGCCTTATGCTTCTGGAAGAAGCAGCACGCCAGAGCGATCTGGTTATTTTGCCGGAAATCTGGACGACCGGATATTCCCTGGGCCATCTGAAAGAGGAAGCGGTAACACTGGACAGCCCGCTGGTGGAAACCTTGTGCAGGATTGCTAAAAAGCATAACTGTTCGCTGTTGCCCGGTTCACTGCCGATCCGGAAAAATGGCCACATATATAATATGATCCCTGCCATCAGCAAAGAGGGAAAACTGGTTTATGAATATGGCAAGGCGCATCTTTTCGGCATGTTTGAAGAAGAAAAGTTCTTTGCGCCGGGTGACTCTTTTGATGTGTTCAACCTGGACGGTATATGCTGCGGCGCTACAATCTGTTATGATTTACGGTTTCCTGAACTTTACCGGCATCTTGCCTTACAGGGTGCGCAGCTGATAGTCTGTCCGGCTGAATGGCCGGCGCGCAGAGGAGACGGCTTTGATTTATTATCCAGGGCCCGGGCTTTCGAAAACCATGTGTTTGTGGCTGCGGTGAACTGTGTCGGTTCTTTCAAAGGCGATCCTTTCTACGGACACTCCCGGGTGATCGATCCCCTGAACCGTATCCTTGCGGAAGGCGGCGACAGCGAAGAAATCATTTATGCAGATATTGATCTGGATGTTATCGAAAAGGTGCGCAGCAATCTAAATGCCCTGGCAGACGTACGTTTTAAGATTTCGGAACCGGGTGATTAGTCATGAAAGAGAAAATCGTTTCACTTTTCCTTCTGCTTACCCTTTGCCTGTTTTTCCTGTCTCCTGACGCAATCGCAGCTAAGCCGGTGCCGAAAGATATAAATTATCTGTTAGGTCTGTATTACGGAAACGGTTCCGCATTTCTGCTGCGGGAGGAAAAAGGCGTTTTGCAAATTGTGTATCATACTGACCCGGAAGACAAAGACTTTCGGTGGGGAAACATTTTCCCGTTAAAAAAAGTTCACTTTGATTCCTATACGCTGAACGAAGAAGGCCCTATCCTCGGTACAGAAGCCCCGGTGCATTTTGAACGGGATACAGACGGAAACGGTATTGTCTGCAAGATTGGAGGCAAACGGTTTACCCGGAGTTTTTTTCCGGGCGAAGGAAACAACGTGTTCCGGGTAGAAATGAATCAGGACTACCAGCTTTTGAAAGACGCGGCGCCTAAGGCCGACATGCCGGCAAAGCTGCAGCAGGGACAGGCAGGGAAGCTGGTCCGCATCCGGTTGGTCGTTCCCAATGTTAAGTTTGATTTGCGTTACACGGGAACAAATAACATTTTCGGCATTTCCCTGTATGATTCTTCGGAAGCCTTTGCAGATACAGAAACAGCTGCCGCTTTGAAAAAGGCTGCCGACCAGCTTGCAACACGGGGGTATGGGATCTTAGTATGGGAAGCCTATCGGCCCTGGCACATTTCCAAACTGGCATCGGATCTTCTGCCGAAAGATAAAAAAAGCATGCTCCCGTCTCCGGATAAAGGGGAAGACCGTAATACGGGGCGTGCGGTAGACGTTAGCCTGTATGATCTGACAAGCGGGGAAGCCGTGACCATGATCAGTGATTTTGATGAGGTGTCTGTCCGCCAGTTCCCGGGCTTTACGGGCGGAACGGAGGAACAACGTACCCTGCGGGATCTGCTGGTTTCCGTGATGACAAAGAACGGTTTTACTCAGGGCAAAGAAGAGTGGTGGCATTTTACACTGGGTGATTTGAAGGGCTGGCAGCATTTAAATATTCCCTATGGGCAGATTAAGTAAAATGTGCTACAATATGTGACGTGTGTAAAATTTATTACGGAGGAGAATCCATAATGACAGTATATGATTGTGCCAATGAACTGGCAAGAGAAATGCGGGCAACACGTGAGTTTGCCGTGTTAAAGGAAGCAAAGGAAAAATTATCTGCGGAACCGGACACCAAAGCACTGGTCGCCCGTTTCATGCAGCTGGGGCAGGAAGTGGAAATCGCCCGGTATCAGAAGAAGGAGATCCCGGCTGAAAAGGAAACCCAGTTTAATGATATGATGCGTACCCTCAGCCTGAACCCGCTGGCGATGAATTACCTGAATGCGTTCCAGCGTTTCCAGCTGATGTTCCAGGACGTATCGAAGACGATCACGGATGTCGTGAAGGAAGTTGCGGAATAATATGCTGAAACAGGAAACGGCTTTGCGTTTAAAAACAGATATTACCGGGCAGGTCCGGTTTGACGAGCCCATGTCTTTCCACACCTCGTTCCATATAGGCGGGCCGGCAGATGCACTGGTCATTCCTTCGGATACAGAAGAAGTGAGGAATGTGCTCAAAATCGCACGGGAAGGGAATATCCCCCTGACTGTTGTAGGCAACGGTTCCAATCTTCTGGTGAGGGATAAAGGAATTCGCGGAATCGTGCTGAAACTTGGCAACGCCCTGAAGCACTGGGAACAGAACGGCGACACGTTCCGGTTCGGGAGCGGTGTTTCATTGGCCCAGTGCTGCCGTATCATCGGAGAAGCCGGATATACAGGCATGGAATTTGCTGTAGGAATACCCGGAAGTCTCGGCGGCGCTGTATATATGAATGCCGGTGCTTACGACGGAGAAATGAAAGACGCCGTTGTGTCCGTACAGGTTATGACCCGGGCCGGAGAAATAAAAACGTTGCATCATGATGATCTGCAATTTTCCTACCGCCATTCTGCCCTGCAGGAATCCGATGTCATTGTGTTGGATGTGACGTTGAAGGTGAAAAAGGGAGACAAGGCTGCAATCCAGGCCAGGATGGACGATTTCAGTCAGCGCCGTATCAGCAAGCAGCCGCTGGATATCCCCAGTGCAGGCAGCACATTCAAACGTCCTGAGGGCAGGTTTGTAGGACAGATGGTAGAAGAATCCGGATTAAAAGGCTTCCGGATCGGCGGGGCAGAAGTGTCTGTCAAACACGCCGGTTTTATTGTCAATGCGGATCACGCTACGGCAGCGGATGTGTTGCATTTGATTGAATATATCCAGAAAAAGATTCTTGAGAATTATAACGTAGCTTTAGTACCGGAAGTTTTGGTATTAGGAGAAGAATGACAAATATTTACGACGTAATCAACGAATTATATAACGATGATGAGGGGTGGAACACAGTCCTGGAACGCAGGTATGCAGAGCAGTTTCTGCGGATGGAAGCATTCCGGGGCGCAACCGATGACGAGTTACTGGAAATCTGGCAGCAGGTCATGTATCTGTTGATATATTGCGGTAACACCTCCTATAAAATCGGTGACATGAGCGGTGAAGACTTTATATATTGTATCAGCTGGTGTCACCGGAATATCGGTGATTTCGAACTGGATTACGAAAGTGTGGACCATTTTCTGTCGGTAATCCAGCGGTTGCTCCGTTTCTTAAAACAGAAAAAAGCAATAAGCAGTGACACAGCAGCGGATAAGTGCCGGTTAAAGTTGCTGGGGCAGGATGGCAGCCTGTTGCTGTTTCAAAAGGACGGCGCCCTCCCTGCAGAATATGAAAAATACAGGACCAACCGGGAACCGGATCTGGAAAATAAAGTGTTCATGCAGCTGGGCCAGAAACTCATGACCCTGTTTGACATGATGCAGAAGTATTTCGACGACGCCCGGTTCCGTTTAGACAGGCGACGCGCCAGCTATGCATTTTTTGGATCCGAAACAGAACCGGAAATGAATCAGGGCCGTCCCGAACTGTTATCCTCTTACTGGGAATATTTTATTTTTGATTACCGCTTACGGGATACAAACGAAAGACCGGTAGAACATTTTTACAAGTATTATAAAAAGAACCCTGACCCGCAGTACGGAAAATCCAACAACGCTCTGATCGGATTGCTGGAGTCTATGCTGAAGATCCAGATGATGGTTTTTACAATTGAAGGTGAGGAATCGGACGGCTGGTTCAGCTGCCGTGACTTTTTTACAGGAAGCATTTCAGAGTTGAGTCTGCCGGTTGATGAATCTGTAGATGTCCGTAATCTTTTATGCATTGCCCATGTTTTTGAAGACGGCAACCTGATCACCGAGTATCTGCGAAGTGTAATAATCTCTCCCGTAGCGCAAAAAGCCCTGTATAACCGTTTGTCTGCTTTTCTTGCCTATTACAGGGTTGCGCATCCGGATGCAGACTGGGAAATGTTTGTGACGGATAATCCCGCTTTGGTTATGCATATGGTTGCCTATGCAGCGGCGCCGGATATGCCAATGAAACCGGTATATCCTTCTGCAAGGGCCGGGGAGTATAAACCGGCTGTAATCCGGAAAGAGGATCCGGTACACCAGCTCCTTCAGCAGTTCAGTAAACTGCTGAACATATCCTGGCAGGATCGCAACAACCTGACGCAGATGTGGAGTGATTTTCACGCAGTCAGTCCCGTTGCGTGTTTCAGCGATGAAGATGTAATGGTCTGGACTCTTGCGTTACTTGAGAACTACATGAATAGTACCGGGACATTCCTTTTGGAAATTTCTCCCTATGCGGAAAGCATACATATTGATATAAACCGTGTTGCAGAACGGAGCGTTGCGATCCGGGACGCCCTGCGGCTGGAACCGTTTGATCCGCGCTACATGAGTGAAGACGCTTTTATGAATATGGTTTTTTCATAAGGAGGAGAACCCATGTTATGTGAATTCTGCCGGCATGATTTCGATGACAGTCTGACGGAATGCCCTTACTGCCATAAAAAAGTTGATTTTGAGGCCAAAAGCCTGACCAGGGAAGAAAGGGATAACTTTGCCGGGACGACCATTGAGATGGAAGGCTCTTCCGGGGACGATGGTTATACGCAACGAGCTGAATATCAGGAGAAAAACAGCTATGATCAGCAGGATGATACGTATCAGCGTGCCGACAGGCCGTATGATGATAACAGAAATCACTCCGGTTTTAAGGTGTACCGGCTTGGTGGCAGTCTGTGGACATGGATCATCTTTGCCCTGATTGTATTGGGAGTTATCTGTTTTGTTCTGCCGACGTTCCTGTTTATCGGGATCATCGGCCTGGTGGTAGGCTCGATTATCATTTTTCTGTCAAAATTGTTTCAATAATATGTTTTTTGAGATTGCATGTTGCCGGATTTCTGGCAGAACGGAGAATACGTATGAAGAACCGGTTTTGTGAATTGTTGGGAATTCAGTATCCGATTATCCAGGGCGGCATGGCCTGGAGCAGCGACGGAACATTGGCCGCAGCCGTATCTAATGCAGGCGGGGCCGGGATCATCGGCACAGGCGGCCGCACTACGGAGTGGGTTGAAGAAGAGATTAAAAAGGCAAAAGGCCTGACCGGGAAGCCTTTTGGCATCAACCTGATGCTGATGGCTCCCAATGTAAACGAGATTGCAGAACTTATCTGCAGGGAAAAAGTTGCATTCATCACTACCGGCGCAGGCAATCCGGTTCCTTGGATCGAACCGATGCACAAAGCCGGAATCAAAGTAATTCCTGTAGTACCCAATGTAAAACTGGCAAAACGGGTCGCGGCTTCCGGGGCGGACGCGATGGTGATCGAAGGCATGGAAGGCGGCGGACATATCGGTACCCTGACCTGTATGGCATTGCTTTCCAATGTACTAAAGGAAGAGTATCCCATACCGGTGTTGGCTGCAGGCGGCATTTCTGACGGCCGGGCTATGGCTGCGGCCCTGCTGATGGGCGCAGACGGTGTGCAGATGGGTTCCCGGTTCCTGCTGACAACAGAATGCCCGGTCCACGAGAAAACGAAAGAAATGATTATCAATGCAACCGATACCGATTGCGTGGTAACCGGTTTCTCAAGAAATATGGGTGTCCGCTGTCTGAAAAACGCATTTACGCAGAAGTACCTGGAAGCAGAAACCGGCGGCGCGACAAATGCGCAACTGATGGAACTGGGGACGGGAACGGCCCGCCTGGGTATGAAAGAGGGCGACATCGAGAACGGCAGCATTATGGTGGGAGAGAGCCTGAATGTATTAAATGAGGTACTGCCCTGTAAGGAGGTAATAGAAATAATTATCTCTGATGCAAAAGCAACGCTTGCAAAAGCTGCCTGCATTGCGCTGTAAGTCAACAGCTGTTTCATTACAAATGAAGCTGCACGGTAACAGATAAGCGTAAAACTAAAACAAAACAGACCGGAGTACATCTCTAACAATGTCAGGCAATTCACTGAATGAATTGCGATCAGAGAAGTGCTCCGGTCTGCTGCTTTGTTTTCGGCAATCAGATTCCGGCTGGTTGTCAGGGTCTGGCCTGCGGTTTTAAAACCTGAGGCGCATGGGGTGCGTGGGGAAGGGAACTGTGGGCGGTTTCCTCTGTTGACTTCATTTCTTCCGTTTGCGCAGGTTGGTCTTGCTGTGCTTTTATTATGTCTGCTTGTTCAGGCTGCTTCTGCCCATTAAGGGTTTCGTTCTGCTTATTCTCACTGTTCCTGTTTTTCTTTGTCTTATCCTCTTTCGGAAGTTTCAAATGATCGTCATCTGTGGTAATGACCTGCACTTTGGCTTCCCTGCGTCCAAACTGCAGGGCCTTCTTATGGGATTCCATAAAAAGATCTACGTGCCGGTCATGTGTCGGATTCATCCTGTCCTGAACGACATATTTATGTCCTTCGTAAATAATCACGCTGCCGATCGGCACAAAATTGGCAGCACAGGTGTAACCCTCTTTTGCTTTGGCGCCGCTGGCCGTATTCCGGGAACCTGTTTCATGCGGCGTATAGGCAGACATGGACACGGTCGTCCAGAAAACAGCACCCAGAGATATCGCGCGGTAAAAGAACTGCATATTGAATTTCATTTAGAACAAACGCTCCTGTACCAATAATTTTTCTTTCATTTCTTTATATTCCATAGAGTAGTAAGTCGTCAGCTGGGCTTCCCGGAAATCCGTACCAAATGCTCTTCGGCTGAGGCTCAAAATGGGAGGCGCCTGGATGCGCTTGGCAACGGCAAGGCCGGTAAACAGGCCATACCAGCGTTCCAGGTCCTGACAGAAAGCAGCGTGGCTTGGGAAAATACTTGAAACTATTCCGGCCTTGCAGCCCAAAAATCGTTCAAGATCCTCATCAATATAGTGCCTGAGTATCTCTGCAGGAGAAGCTTTCTCCCAATTCTCTATAAAAGAACGAAGCAGATAATCATGATACTCATACACCAGCGGGTCGCCGCCGTTGCCCACTGTCTGCTCTTGTGACAGTTCGGCGCTGGGACGGATCGTAAATATTGTTTCGGGAATTGCTTTTCGTTTATATACATATTCATTAATATATTTTCCCAGAGCATAAATCTGATATTTCCATAAATCTCCCAGCGGGCAGAACAGTCCGATCAGATCCCCGTAAAAAGTACCGTAACCGACAGTGGCCTCTGCTTTATTGGCATTGCAGCTGATGCCGCCCTTAAACGCGGCAGAGAACCCGGCCAAAATTCGGGAACCGCGGTCCCGGGCCTGTATATTCTCGTACATCAGCCCATCCAGTTCTACTTTAAAATCCCGGTTTGTCGTGTAATTATGAATGGGAGTATAAAGCTGTTCAACAGTATGGGACACGCTGTCGTTGATCGGGACAATGGTGTAGCAGCAGCCCAGATTTTCTGCCAGCTGCTGCGCCAGGTTTTTGGTCAGTTCTGAATTATAGCGGCTGGGCATGTTTACCAGCAGCACCTGGTTCGGGCCAAGGATATCCGTAAACAGGGCAGCTGTCACGGCTGAATCAATGCCGCCGGAAGCCCCGATAACCATGCGTTTGATGCCGGTTTGCTTCAGAAAAAGCCTGGTACCGTATTGTATTACTTTATATAAGATGGCTGTTTCGTCGTCCTCCGTGGCGATCAGTTCATCCTCTGCAGCATAGGCGCGTATCTTTGCGCTTCCTTTATCCCATGAGAAAACCAGCAGCTTTTCTTCAAACATAGGCGCGGCTGCCTTAACCATACCATCCGGCCCGTAAACACAGCTTTGTCCGTCAAAGGTAAAAATATTCTTACCGGTGTTCTGGATGCCGGTATGATTACAGTAGATCAGTGGCAGTTGCAGTGTTTTGGCCTGATGGCCAAACACTTCGTGACGCTTTTGATTCTTGTGCAGTGTAAAAGGGGAGCTGGAAAGGTTACACAATAATTCCGCGCCCCCCTGTTTAAGCATGGCAGGTACGGAAAAAGGATAGTTCTCCGTCCATCCGTCTTCACAAAGCAGGATACCCAGCTTATATTCTGTGCCACGTATTTTTATAGCCACAGAGCTCAACCCGTTTTTGAGGGAAATACGCTTGTCCTTTAACAGTCTGTCCTGTCCGGAAAAATAGCGGGGATCATCAAATTCACGGTACGCTGGCAGGAATGATTTTGCGACAAAATCCAGACCCTGTTCCGTAGGGACGAGCCTTCCGCCCTGTGCCGTAAAAGCGGCGCTGTATTTACGGACATGCCCGTCTTGGTTCGTTCGTTTCCAGTCAGTCGCTACGTTACCGAAAATGACAGTGATCCCTTCTGTCGCGGCAATAATCTGTTGCCCGAAGGTTTCACAGTCTTTCAGAAAAGCAGACTGTTCCCATAAATCACCAATCATAGAGCCGGGAACAGCAAGTTCAGGAAATAACAGGATATCTACAGATTCTTTTCTTGCCAGGCTGATTACCTGTATCATTTTTTTTGTGTTCAAATCCGGACGCCCGGCTATAATCTCCAGTTGTCCGCAGGCAATTTTCAACGCCATTTTCCGCGCCTCTTTCTGTTAATTATTATCAGCGATATATCGTAAAGCAATTGTCAATTGTATTATTATATAAATTATAGCAGAGATATTTGCGTTTTTCCATATTTTAGTTTACTATATATAAGCACAGGAGGTATTTCTTGTGAAAAAAGTTAAGAAAACAAATGCAGCCCGTATTCTGGATGAACTGCAAATCAAATATGAATTGAAAACCTATCCCGTAGACGAGGAGCATCTGGATGCCGTCCATGTGGCGACGGAGGTCGGCATGCCGCCGGAACAGGTATTTAAAACACTGTGTGTGCGCGGTGACAAAACGGGTGTTGTTTTTGCGGTAATTCCCGGAAACGGAGAGCTGGATTTAAAGGCCCTTGCCAGGGTAAGCGGTAACAAACGCTGTGAAATGGTCCATCTGAAAGAAGTGCTGCCGCTGACAGGTTATATCCGGGGCGGCTGTTCCCCTCTGGGAGCTAAGAAAGCGTATCCGGTCTTTCTGGATGAAAGTTGCCGGGAGTTTGACCGCATTGCCATCAGTGCCGGTATGCGCGGGATGCAGATACTGGCAGCTCCTGCGGATCTGGTCCGGGCAACAGGGGCTGTGGTTGATTATTTAGTGATGTAAAAGAGGAGACAGGAAAATGTTATTTGTAAGCACCAGGGGGCAGGTTGGCAAAGTATCTTCCGCCCATGCAATCAAAGAAGGGCTGGCCGATGACGGCGGGTTGTTCGTTCCCCAGTCTTTCCCGAGTCTGTCTTTGGATTCGATCCTGGGGATGCATGCGCTGTCGTATGAGCAGATGGCCGTCATGATACTGGAAAACTTCCTTACGGATTACAGTGTGGAAGAACTGGCTGAATGTGCCGGGGCCGCGTACTCGTCTGAAAAATTCGGGGCAGATCCCGCGCCCCTGCGCAAAGTGGGGGAACGTACGGATGTACTGGAATTATGGCACGGTCCGACTATGGCATTTAAGGATATTGCCCTGCAGATCCTGCCGCATCTGATGACAAAAGCCCAGGAAAAAACCGGTTCTGACACCCGGATCGTGATCCTGGCCGCTACGTCCGGAGATACAGGGAAAGCGGCGCTGGAAGGGTTTGCAGATGTTCCCGGTACGGAAATTATTGTGTTTTATCCGGAAGACGGTGTCAGCCCGGTACAGAAATTGCAGATGGTGACCCAGGCGGGAAAAAACACAAAAGTATTTGGGATCCACGGCAACTTTGATGATGCCCAGCGGGGCGTGAAAGAGATTTTCGGTAATGCTGAACTTGAAAAGGAACTTAAAAACTGCGGCTGGGTTTTCTCGTCTGCCAATTCAATAAACTGGGGAAGACTGGCCCCACAGATCACCTATTATTTTAAAGCCTATTCCGACGCGGTAGCGAATGAGCGTATCAAGCCGGGAGAAAAGATTATTTTTTCTGTTCCCACCGGGAATTTTGGCGACATACTGGCCGGTTATTATGCAAAGAAGATGGGGCTGCCGGTAAAACACTTTATCTGCGCTTCCAATTCTAATAATGTGCTGACAGATTTTATCAACACGGGTGTATATGATAAAAACCGTGAGCTGAACAAAACTGTTTCTCCCTCCATGGATATCCTGGTCTCCAGCAATCTGGAACGGCTGCTGTTTGACCTTACGGAAAATGATGCGGCACAGGTTGCAGACTGGATGGAGCAACTAAATACAACTGGGAAGTATCAGGTTTCCAAAGATGTTTTGGAACAGATCAGGGAATTATTTTTCGCAGCGTGGATTGACGAACAGGAGACCGTGGATTCAATAGGGCGTGTCCATAATGACTTTGAATATTTGATCGACCCGCATACATCGGTGGCCTGGCGGGCTGCAGAAAAATACCGCCTGCTGAGCGGCGATGACAGTTATATTGTCGTCCTTTCCACGGCAAGCCCCTTTAAATTCTGCAAAACGGTTCTGGAAGGAATCGGCAAGGCGGCAGGATTAAATGAAACTGATCCTTTTGAAGCGGCACACCGTCTCGCGGAAGAAACAGAAACCGCAGTGCCTCCACAGGTTTTAGCACTGGAATCGATGCCCGTCCTGCACAAAGAAGTGATTGCAGCCGACGAGATGGCACAACACATCAAAAAGACGTTGGAAATTGCACAATAAAATATTTTTATTTACTATGTAAAAAAGTCTTGCCCGATGGCAATGACTGTGTTATAATGCTTGAAGTGTTTCAATACACACGCAGTCGGATGGGTACTGTCCGCGCAAGCGGTGAGCCTGAATATAAGGAAGACTGCGGAGGAAAAAACAGGAGGAAGAAACATGAGCACAATTATTTCCATGAAACAGTTGCTGGAAGCCGGCGTACATTTCGGTCATCAGACCCGTCGCTGGAACCCCAAAATGGCGAAGTACATCTTCACCGAACGTAACGGTATCTACATTATCGACCTGCAGAAGACCGTTAAAAAAGTTGACGAAGCTTACAACTTCATTCGCGAAACCGCACAGAACGGCGGCAACATCCTGTTCGTCGGCACGAAGAAGCAGGCACAGGAAGCCATGCGTGAAGAAGCGGTACGCTGCAACCAGTACTATGTTAATGAACGCTGGCTGGGCGGCATGATGACCAACTTCAAGACCATCCAGAAACGCGTTGCCCGTCTGCGTCAGCTGGAAAAGATGGAAGAAGACGGAACGTTTGATGTTCTGCCGAAGAAAGAAGTACTGGGTCTGCGCCATGAAATGGAAAAACTGAACAAGAACCTGGGCGGCATCAAAGACATGAAGAAACTGCCGGCAGCCCTGTTCGTAGTAGATCCCCGCAAAGAACACATCGCTGTTCTGGAAGCCCGCAAGCTGAACATTCCTATCGTAGCTACGGTTGATACAAACTGCGATCCGGATGAAGTGGATTATGTAATTCCGGCTAACGATGACGCCATCCGTGCCGTACGTTTACTGGCCAGCAAGATGGCTGATGCCGTACTGGAAGGCCGTCAGGGCCAGCAGACTGCGGAAACAGCAGAAGCACCGGCTGAAGAAGCTGCTGCAGACGCAGAATAATCTTACAACTGGTTTTCGGTTTCGGGAACCTTCAGTGTAATGATTTCGAAAGGGAACCCGTTGCGGTTCCCTTTATTTATAACCGCTCAATAGTAATATGTTTTCAAATACAGGAGGATGATATTTATGGCTCAGATTACTGCTGCAATTGTTAAAGAACTGCGTGAACGTACCGGTGCAGGCATGATGGACTGCAAAAAAGCACTGGTAGCTACGGAAGGCGATATGGAAAAAGCTATCGACTTTCTGCGTGAAAAGGGCCTGTCCCAGGCCGCTAAAAAAGCCGGCCGCGTTGCTGCGGAAGGCGCTGTGGTTTCCCACGTTACAGAAGACGGTAAAGTGGGCGTAATTGTTGAAGTTAACTGCGAAACCGACTTCGTAGGCAAAAACGAAAACTTCCAGGCTCTGGCAAAATCCATTGCTGCCCATATTGTAAAGACCAATCCGGCTGATGTTGAGACTCTTCTGGCTTCCGAAATGGATGGCAAAGCCGTGAAAGACGTTGTTACCGAAGCCATCGCCAAGATCGGTGAAAACATTTCCGTTCGCCGTTTCGCCCGTTTTGAAAGTGCGGAAGGAAAGGTTTACAGCTATATCCATGGCGGCGGCAAGATCGGCGTCCTGGTTGATATGAAAGGCGGCGATGCAGAACTGGGCAAAGATGTTGCCATGCAGGTCGCAGCTGCCAACCCTCAGTTCTTAAACCGCAATGAAGTTCCCGCTTCTGAATTGGAACATGAAAAAGAAATCCTGACTGAACAGGCCCGCAATGAAGGCAAACCGGAAAATATCATTGCGAAAATGGTTATCGGCCGCATCAATAAGTACTACAAAGAAGTTTGCCTGGTAGATCAGGAATTTATTCGTGATGGCGACCTGACCATCAGCAAGCTGCTGAAATCCAAAAATGCGGATGTTTCCCGTTTTGCCCGCTTCCAGTTAGGCGAAGGAATTGAAAAGAAACAGGAAAACTTCGCTGACGAAGTTGCTGCTTTTATTAAAAAATAATTTGCCTGATATGAAAGACTGCAATTTTTTTTGCAGTCTTTTTTTGTGCCGCAAAATGTGGTATAATAATTTGAATAATGTCAGCAAGTTTCATCTTCCCGGAATTTAGTTTGCGGAAGACTATAAAAATAATAGGAGGGTGTCGGCGTGGCAAATGAAGTGAAATACAGACGTGTCGTTTTAAAATTGAGCGGAGAAGCGCTCGCGGGAGAAAAAGGGTTCGGTATTGACCCGAACGTGGTGAACTCCATCGCAAAACAAATCAAGGAAGTCCTGGATTGCGGGCTGGAGATTGCGGTGGTAAACGGCGGCGGTAATATCTGGCGCGGATTATCCGGTGCCAATAAGGGTATGGACCGTGCTACGGCAGACTATATGGGTATGCTGGCCACAGTGATCAATTCCCTGGCGTTGCAGGATGCACTGGAACAGATCGGCGTGCCGACAAGGGTGCAGACAGCCATTGAAATGCGTCAGATCGCAGAACCGTATATCCGTCGCAGGGCTGTCCGTCATCTGGAAAAGGAACGTGTCGTGATCTTTGCGGCCGGAACCGGAAATCCGTATTTTTCCACGGATACAACTGCAGCGCTGCGGGCAGCGGAAATTGAGGCGGATGCTATCCTGATGGGCAAGAACGGGGTAGACGGTGTTTATGACGCAGATCCGGCTACGCATCCGGAAGCAAAGAAGTTTGACTATCTGGACTATATTGATGTCATCAACAAACATTTAAGCGTGATGGATACGACAGCCATCAGCTTATGTATGGATAACAAGATTCCCATTATCGTATTTAATATCGAAACACAGGGGAACATCCTGAAAGCCGCACTGGGAACAGTCACCGGTACAACGGTAGGAGGTAAATGATCATGGCAACAGTTGAAGAACTCTTAACAACGAACGAAGAGAAAATGAAAAAGACCGTTTCTTATCTTCGTGAAGACCTTGCAGGGCTGCGGGCAGGAAGGGCGACGCCGGCTCTGCTCAATAAAATTACGGTAGATTATTACGGAACCCCGACACCCATTAACCAGGTTGCCAATATCGGCGTACCGGAACCCCGCATGATCGTCATCACCCCTTGGGAAAAAAGCATGATCAAAGCCATTTCCAAGGCAATCATGACGTCGGATCTGGGTCTGAATCCCAACACAGACGGTTCGGTCATCCGGTTAAATCTTCCCCAACTGACAGAAGACCGGAGAAAAGAACTGGTCAAAACGGCCAATAAGCGCACGGAAGAAGCCCGCGTCAGTGTACGTAATATGCGCCGTGACATTATTGAGGGCATCAAAAAAGCAGAAAAGGCCAAACAGATTACGGAAGACGATTCAAAAGACGGTCAGGATAAAGCTCAGAAGCTGACTGACAAAATGATGAAAGAAATCGACAAAGTAATCGAAGCAAAAGAAAAAGAAATTATGGAAGTGTAACCTATGCCGGATGTTCTTGCCCTGCCTCTTTGTGAAGCAGAAAAACTGCTGGCAGCTTCTGGCCGGGATTATCAGGTGGTACGTATTTCTTCCGGTTACCGGCATGAGACGATAGAGAATTGCCAGATGGAAGAATATGTTGTCAGACAGCAGGAGCTGACTGACCATAAAATACTTTTGAGTACAATCATGAAGAGGAGAAAGGAGGTGCTCGAGTATGGCTTATAAAATTGATACCGACGCTTGCGTAGGATGCGGCACTTGTGCCAGCACCTGCCCCGTGGGCGCACCGAAAGAAGACGGTGAAGGCAAATATCAGATCACGGCTGACGAATGTGTAGAATGCGGCGCTTGCGCAGCAAACTGCCCGGTTGGCGCTATTTCTCAGGAATAATTTCCGGAAAGAACTCCCCTTCTGTTCCGACAGGAGGGGAGGCACATTTTTCTTTACGTACAAGGATATCCGTTTATGTTTAATACTTTATTTTTAAAACCAATCCGGTCCATGCCTGCCAAAGTCGCCATGAATGTTGACGGTCTTGATATGGATAATATTCCGGCACATGTGGCAATTATCATGGATGGTAATGGACGCTGGGCCAAAGCCCGGGGCAAAATCCGTACACAGGGGCATAAAGTCGGCGCCGAAACACTCAAAACGATTGTCCGGGCGGCCGACACGCTGGGTATAAAAGCGATTACAGCGTATGCATTTTCTACAGAAAACTGGAAACGTCCTGTAACAGAAGTACATTTTATTATGGAGCTGTTAAGCCGGTATCTTTCTTCGGAAATAGAAGAGTTTAAGGAAAACAATGTGCAGGTACGGTTCATGGGATCAAGAGATGGACTGCCCCCGATCGTAACAGAAAAGATGGACCATGCCATTAAAGAAACTAAAAACGATACTGGCATTATTTTAAATCTCGCAATTAATTACGGCGGGCAGGCGGAGATCTTACACGCGGTCCGGTCTATCGCACAGCAGGTTGCCGATGGTACGCTGAAGATTGAAGACATCGATGCTTCCGTATTTGAAAATAATTTATATTCCAAAGGTCTTCCGTCCCCGGATTTACTGATCCGGACAGGCGGGGATCTGCGGGTCAGCAATTTTTTATTATGGCAGATCGCCTATTCTGAGATTTGGACGACTCAGGTATTCTGGCCAGACTTTACGCCGGACATGCTGGTAGAGGCCATAAAGATGTATCAGAAACGGGAACGCCGGTTTGGCGGGCTTGTCCAAAAATAACACAAAGGTTGGATTATTTTGTTAAAACGAATTTTAACGGCAGTTGTGGGAATACCCGTTGCTGTTTTTCTTGTGACCAGAGGCGGGTTACTTTTCACTGCCGCTGTTTTTATTCTGGCTGTGGCTGCCTGGCGGGAATTTGCCAGAATGGCCGGAGCCAAAGATATCCATACATATAAGGTGACATCCCTGCTTCCGTCCATGCTGCTTCTGGCAGCTGCGGGAACCGGTAAAACCGAATTCTTTTTGCCGGTTCTGACGTTTGCAGTCCTGGGTATCCTGATGGAAGGTCTTTACAGGCATTGCAACTGCGGTGAAACGAACTGGCCTCTGCATGTTTCCAGTTCACTGATGGCATTGTTATATGTGGGGCTGTTATTTGCGCATATTCCCCTGATCCGTGAATATTCCCCGGATACTGTACATTATATGGGGATGATTTTTTCACGGGGGGAGCTTGCATTGTGGATGGTATTGCTGGGCACCTGGGCCAGTGACACCTTTGCCTACTTTTTTGGCATAGCGCTGGGCAAGCACAGGTTCTGTTCCGTAAGCCCAAAAAAATCCATGGAGGGCGCAATTGCCGGGTTTATCTTTGCGTTCGCGGTAACCGGGGGAATTGCGTATCATGGCCTGCATACCGGCCTGGTACCTGCGTTGATGCTGGGTTTGACCGTTGCATTTTTTGCGCCGGTAGGAGACCTGATCGAATCCATACTGAAGCGTTCCTTTGAAATCAAGGATTCCGGGAACTTCTTTCCCGGCCACGGCGGCGTGCTGGACCGTTTCGACAGTCTGCTGTTTGCAGTGCCGGCTGTCTATTATGTAATGAAGTTCATGGGAATGTAATAATACATAATTCCGGTATACACGGCTGATTTGTCCGGCTTACTGCAGGTTCCGGATCAGCAAAACAGGAGCTTATCATGAAAAATATTTCTGTATTGGGAAGTACGGGTTCCATTGGCAGGCAAACGTTGGAAGTGGCAGCTGCCAATCCGGAAAAACTGAAGATCCGCGCATTGGCAGCGCATACGAATGTCGCTCTTATGTTGCGTCAGATTGAAGATTTTCATCCGGATCTGGCAGTATTGACAGACAAAGATGCGGCTGCCGAATTACGGAAACAGTATCATGGGAAAACAGAAATTTTGGGCGGGCAGGAAGGCCTGCTTGCTGTTGCTACGTATGAAAACACAGATACTGTGCTAGGCGCCATGGTCGGATATGCAGGCCTTCGCCCGACGCTGGCCGCCATTAAAGCCGGTAAAGATATCGCGCTTGCAAACAAGGAAACGCTGGTAGCTGCCGGGCATATTGTCATGCAGGCGGTAAAAGATAATAACGTAACCCTTCTGCCGGTAGACAGTGAACACAGCGCCATTTTCCAGTCGCTGCGGGGCGGGTATCATCCCTGTCTCACATTTGCTGAAAAGGGCAGGGATACCAGCGAAGTGAAAAGACTGATCCTGACAGCATCCGGTGGTCCGTTCCGCGGAAAAACAAGGGAAGAATTAAAACATGTTACCCTTGCCCAATGCCTTAAACATCCAAACTGGAGCATGGGGAAAAAGGTTACCATCGACAGCTCGACACTGGCCAACAAAGGGCTGGAAGTCATGGAAGCTCACTGGCTGTTTAATATGCCCTATGAGAAAATCGATGTGGTGATCCATCCCCAGAGCATAGTTCATTCTCTCGTAGAATTCAATGATGGCGCAGTGATCGCCCAGTTAGGCCTGCCCGATATGAAGCTGCCGATCCAGTACGCGCTTTCCTATCCGCAACGGTATGATTGCAGCTTTGGCCAGCTTGATTTGTTAAAATGCAAAAGCCTGACTTTTGAAGCGCCTGACGGGGAAGCATTTCCGTCCCTGCAGATTGCCATTGAATGCGGCAAAGCGGCAGGCAGCCTGCCCTGCGCCTTTAATGCGGCAAACGAAGAATGCGTTACGGCATTTTTAGAGGGAAAAATTGCATACCTGGATATACCGGAAATCGTGAAACGTGTAGTCGGTTCCCACGTTATGATCCCGGATCCCTGTCTGGAAGAAATTGAAGAAACAGACCGTAAGATCCGTATTATCACAAAGGAAATGATCCGGCAACGGTAAGTTCTTTTATTTTGCGGATTTATAATAGTTACATTAATTTTTTGTTAAGGAGATTCACTTTTGTTAACTGTATTAGCTTGTATTTTTGTGTTTGGTATTTTAGTTACGGTCCATGAATTCGGACATTTCATCACTGCCAAATTAACCGGGATGAAGGTTGAGGAGTTTTCCATAGGCTTCGGCCCGAAGATTTATCAGCAGCAGGATGGGGAAACACTGTACTCTCTGCGTATGCTTCCGTTGGGCGGCTATAATAAGATCGCAGGAATGGATCCGGAAGACCCGGAGGATTTGGAACGGGGCTTTAATTCCAAACCGGTTACATCCCGGATGCTGGTGATTTTAGCCGGTTCCCTGATGAATTTTCTGTTACCTGTATTGATCTTCTTTGGCCTTTTTCTGGCATTCGGGATGGAAGTTCCGGAAAATAAGCCAATCCTTGGGCAAATTGTAGAAGGCTACCCGGCTGCCCAAAGCGGATTAAAAGAAGGGGACAGGATCCTTACAATCAACGGTAAGCCCGTCAATAACTGGCTGGATATTCGGAACAGTATTGCGGATGCGGGAACAAAACCGGTTCCTTTTGAAATTCAGAGAAACCAGGAAAAGCTGACAATAACAGTAACCCCCGGTTTGAATCCGGAAACCGGGAAACCCTTTATCGGTGTGGTGTCCTCTCTGAAAAAGGTGCAGCTGACACCGTGGCAGGCTGCGGTTTCTTCTGTAACGGCTACCAAAAATATCATTAAAAATATGTATGCTTCCCTGTACCACATGGTGACAGGCAAAGCAAAAGCGGAATTATCCGGCCCGGTAGGCGTAGCCAAAATGGCAGGGCAGGTAGCCCATAAGGGATTTGATATGCTGTTGCAGTTTACTGCCATGTTGAGCCTGAATCTTGCCATCATCAACCTGTTACCGCTGCCGGCACTGGATGGCGGTCATTTCCTGATTTTATTAATCGAAGCAGTAACCGGACATAAACTGGGCAAGACTGCGATGCAGAACATTCAGAAGGTCGGTGTGGCCATGATTCTGGCGATCACCCTCTTTGCGACCTTTAAAGACCTGACACGGTGATTATGGTAATGCATGACTGAGATAAAGTGTAAAACAAATTTGTAAGAAGGTGACCTATGAAACGCAGATTTACCCGGCAGATCCATGTCGGTCCCGTTGCAGTCGGCGGTAATGCGCCTGTTGCAGTACAGTCCATGACGAACACAAAAACGCAGGATGTACAGGCAACGTTGCAGCAGATTCGCAAACTGGCAGATGCAGGCTGCGATATTATTCGCTGCGCCGTTCCCGATATGGAAGCAGCAAACGCCCTGGAAAATATTGTGAAAGGGAGTCCGATCCCTGTCATCGCCGATATTCATTTTGATTATCGGCTGGCCCTTCAGGCAATCGAGTCCGGTGTGCACGGCCTTCGGCTCAATCCCGGCAACATAGGGGGGACGGAAAAGGTCAGGGCAGTGGTTGAGGCTGCCAAGCCAAAAGGCATTCCGATCCGAATCGGTGTCAATGCAGGTTCTCTGCCGAAAGACCTGCTGGAAAAATACGGACATCCTACGGCGGACGCGCTGGTTGAAGCGGCGTGGCGTCACATTCATATTCTGGAAGAGATGGATTACCGCAACATTAAGATCTCCCTGAAATGCCATGATGTGCCTCTTACTTTGGAAGCATACCGGTTGCTGGCATCCCAGTGCGATTACCCGCTGCATGTAGGTATTACGGAGGCCGGTACGGTTCATTCGGGTATCATTAAATCTGCTGTGGGGATCGGGACACTGCTGGCGGAAGGAATCGGCGATACGATCCGCGTTTCCCTGACAGGCGACCCGGTGAATGAAGTAAAGGCCGGTTTTGAAATCTTAAAGTCATTAGGACTTCGTATCTACGGACCGACGCTGATCAGTTGTCCTACCTGCGGACGGACCAGTATCGATCTGGAAAACCTGGCAACCACTGTGGAAGCCCGGCTGGCGGATATCAGGGAACCCATCAGCGTCGCTGTCATGGGCTGTATCGTAAACGGGCCCGGCGAAGCCAGGGAAGCCGATGTGGGAATCGCCGGAGGCAAAGGGGAAGGCCTTGTCTTCCGAAAGGGACAAGTGATCAAAAAAGTTCCGGAAAACTGTCTGGTAAATGAATTGTTTGATGAGATTGATAAAATTTTAGATGAGAGGAAGAATAAATAAATGTTAGTCAGCAAATTATACGCACCTACGTTACGTGAAGTTCCGGCAGAAGCAGAAATCCCCAGCCACAAACTGATGTTGCGAGCCGGTTATATGCGCAAATCGGCAACGGGAATGTATTCGTACCTGCCGCTGGCCCAGCGTGTACTGCAGAAAATTGAAACGATCATCCGGGAAGAACTGAATGCCATCGACTCCCAGGAAATCTTAATGCCGATTGTGCAGCCGGCGGAAATCTGGCAGCAGAGCGGCCGCTGGGATGTGTACGGCGCAGAGATGTGGCGCTTAAAAGACCGTCACGGACACGATTATTGTCTGGGACCTACCCATGAAGAAATGATCACCACGCTGGCCCATATGGATGTGAACTCGTACCGCCAGCTGCCGCTTTCCCTGTATCAGATCCAGGATAAATTCCGGGACGAACGGCGTCCCCGCTTCGGGCTGATGCGCAGCCGCGAATTTATCATGAAAGACGCGTACACCTTTGACAAAGACGAAGAAGGACTGAACAAATCCTATCAGGATATGTATGACGCATATACCAACATCTTTAACCGTTGCGGTCTTTCATTCCGTCCTGTAGAAGCGGACAGCGGCGCTATCGGTGGCAGCGGCTCCCATGAATTCATGGTGTTGGCAGATTCCGGCGAAGCGGAAATCAGTTACTGCACCCAGTGCGATTATGCTGCCGACACCGAAAAAGCAGAACTGAACCTGATCGAAGCACCGGCTGAAGACGCACTGCCGAAAGAGAAGGTTTCCACACCGGACTGCAAGACCATTGCGGACGTGTGCGCATATCTGAAGGCCCCCGTGGAAAAATCCATCAAGGCTGTTGCCTACCAGAGTGAAAAGGGCCTGATCCTCTGCTTTGTGAGGGGCGACCATGAAGTGAATGAAATCAAAGTCATCAACACCTGTGGCGTGAACAATGTGGAAATGGCCCCGGCCGAAATGCTGGCCTCAGCGGGAACGACCGGCGGATACATGGGCCCCTGCGGACTGGATCCGGAAAAAGTTATCATTGTCTGCGACCAGAGCGTGATGCAGATGCATAATTTCTGCTGCGGCGCAAACGAAGAGGGCTATCATTTTATCAATGTGAATCCCGGACGGGATTTTACGCCCACATATGTGGCGGATATCCGGCTGATGCAGGAAGGGGATCCCTGTCCGCACTGCGGCGGCAGGATAGCCAAAGCCCGCGGGATTGAAGTAGGGCAGGTCTTCAAACTGTTCACCAAATACAGTGAAAAGCTGAACGCGACATATCTGGATGAAAACGGAAAAGCAAAACCCATGTATATGGGCTGCTACGGTATCGGCGTAAGCCGGACCATGGCGGCGGCCGTCGAACAGAACAATGACAAGGACGGCATCATCTGGCCGGTGGAAATCGCCCCGTTCCATGTAATCGTCGTTCCTATCAACATTAAAGACGAAACAGTAAAGGTAAAAGCTTTTTCCATTTACAATACGCTTAAAAAGGCAGGTATCGAAGTCATTCTGGATGACCGGGACGAACGGCCGGGCGTCAAATTCAAGGACGCAGACCTGATCGGTTATCCTGTTCGCGTTGTAATCGGTAAAAAGACGTTAGATAACGGACAGATTGAAGTGAAAATCCGCAAAAACGGGGAAACAAGAATGTTATCAGCGGATGACTATGTTGAGGGGATCAAAGACTTATTGGAAGAACTGAAGAAATAATTCCGGGGTGATTAACGTGGAAGCATGGCTGAATCATTTTTCAAATTCCATACAATTTGAAATTGTGTTCCGGCTGATCTTGGCAGCCGTACTGGGCGGCATTGTCGGCATGGAACGGGGCAGCGGGGACCGTCCTGCCGGATTTCGCACACATATCCTGGTCTGTGCCGGTTCCGCTCTCATCATGCTGGTGTCCATGTACGGATTCGAAGGATTTGACAAGGTGCCTTTTGAGTATCCGAAGAACCGGGACTCCGCACGAATTGCGGCGCAGGTTGTAAGCGGCATCGGTTTTCTGGGTGCAGGCACGATTTTACATGAAGGCATAACTGTACGGGGTCTGACTACGGCGGCCAGCCTCTGGATGATTTCCGCCATCGGCCTGGCCACGGGGGCCGGCATGTATTTTGTAGGTGTTGCCGCAACGATAATTACTTTTATAACACTGACAACATTTCACAGCGTGGAAAAACGGTTCGCTGTCGCAAACAGTAAATCCGACAAAAAATATCTCCGGGTTGTAGCCTTAAATTCTCCGGGAATTGTGGCGCGGGTCGCTGCTTTTCTTGCCCGGAACAATGTTACCGTAAAAACGATTAATGTCCAGAACAGTTCCTTAAACAATACTGTCGTGCTTGAGTTATATCTTAAATTCAACAAAGAGCTGGAGCTGGGCATGATTATGGACGGGCTGCAGCAGATTGAAGGAATCAAGTCGATTGAGAACATAGGATAGATTTTTGAGAGGAAAAGAGTATGAACCCCTCTTATTATTTAGTGCCTGATGCGGAAGAAATCCATTCTTTCTTCCGTTCTTTTTCTTTACCAGAAGGTCTTAGTTCTGATTTGAAATTCATCAGTATCCGTAAAATATGGATCAATGAAGCGGATAACAGCTGGGAATTAGAGTATTCTTCCTTGAAACCGGTCGATCCCCATTGCCTGGATACGCTGGCAGACCGGTTTAAATCTGTGTTTGCTTTAAAAAACATTTACTGGAAAACGATACAGAATCAGGCCGCATTACCACAGACGGTTACAGAACCGGTATCGGAAAGCATTTCTGACGATATTGGAAACGAACCTCCTGCGGATTATTATCAGGATGTCCCTGTAGAAGAACCGCCTCCGGACGCAGAATGTGAGCCGGATTCCGGATTCGAAGAGGACGAATCCTATATTCAGGCGTATAATGCTTTATATGGGAAAAAGTATGCGGATGGGTGCCTGTTTGGCAAGAACTTTAAAGCAGACGAAATCGTCCCGTTAAACAAACTGACAGAAGCCCGCCGTCACATCGTGATCCAGGGACACATAGGGACCCAGCGGGATAAAGACGATAAACTTGTCCCTTACACAGAACGGGAGGTTCGGGGACGGAATAAAGACTCTTCCCGTTTACTGGTTTTATTCAATGTAATTGACGCAGACGGCGGCATCTATGTAAAACTGTTTTTTGATGACCATGATGAAGGAAACGGGTTTAAAAAGCAGCTGAAGGCCGGACTGGAGTTGCAACTGCTGGGCAATGCAGAGCCGGATCAGTATAATCATGATGCCATGACCTTTACGCCCATTGCCATCAAAAAAATTGAAGTAAAACAACGAGAAGATAATGCGCCTGTCAAGCGGGTAGAACTGCATTGCCACACAAAAATGAGCAAGCTGGATGCGATCACGCCAATGACAGATCTGGTAAAGACGGCGATCCGTTTTGGTCACAAGGCGCTGGCAATTACAGATCATGGCGTAATACAGGCGTTTCCCTTCTGTGCCGATGCGGTAGAAGAGGCCGGCAGCGATCTCAAACTGATTTACGGTTGTGAAGGATACCTGACCAGTGATGAAAACGGGAAAATTTTACGGGAAGGTTTGCCGCATGCGAACAAAATCCGCTCCAATCATATTATCATCCTGGCAAAAAATTATACCGGGCTGCGCAATTTGTACAAACTGGTCACGCTGTCCCATCTGAGCTATCAGAACGGTTCCGGAGTCCATGCCCGTCCGCTGATCCCCCGCAGTATACTGGAAGAATTGCGGGAAGGACTTTTATTAGGCAGTGCCTGCGAAATCGGCGAATTATACCAGGCGATTGAACAGGGAAAGACCGAAGAAGAATTACTGCAGATTGCTGACTTTTACGATTATCTTGAAATACAGCCGCTGGGCAATAATGCGTTTCTGGAACGGGAAGGACGTTTCAGCCATGAACAGCTTATTGAGCACAACAAGCTGATTTACCGGCTGGCAAAAAAACTGGGAAAACTGTGTGTAGCAACCTGCGATTCCCATTTTCTGAATCCGGAAGACGCCAAGACGCGTGCAATACTGCAATACAGCCAGGGCTATCACGATGCTGACATGCAGGCGCCCCTGTATTTCCGGACAACAGAGGAGATGCTGGCAGAATTCACGTATTTCGATAAAGATACCGCCTACGAGGTCTGTGTAACCAATCCGAATCGGATTGCGGACCAGATCAGCCGGATCAAACCGGTTCCGGACCGGGATCAGCTGTATTCGCCTGTCCTTCCGGGAGCTGAAGAAGAAATCGTCAGCTTATGCTATGAAAAAGCCCACCGGTATTATGGCGATGTATTGCCAAAAGTGGTGGAAGACCGTCTGAAAATGGAGATGGATGCCATTGTCGGCCACGGGTATGCTGTTTTGTATGATATTGCCCATAAGCTGGTAAAGCATTCCATGGATGAAGGGTATCTGGTCGGTTCCCGGGGATCGGTCGGTTCCAGCCTGGTTGCCTGCATGACAGATATTACGGAAGTGAATCCGCTGATTCCCCATTACCGCTGCCCGAAATGCCGCCACACAGAATTTTTTGAGAACAATGAATATGCCAGCGGGTTTGATATGCCTCCCAAGGCCTGTCCCGAATGCGGAACGGATATGGCCCGGGACGGCCATAATATTCCGTTTGCTGTATTTATGGGATTCCATGGGGATAAAGTACCCGATATTGACCTGAATTTTTCTGATGAATATCAGCACAGGGCACATAAATATACGGAGGAATTGTTCGGACGGGATAATGTGTGCCGCGCCGGAACGATTGCCACGGTTGCACCGAAGACCGCCTGGTCCTATGCAAAAAAATATTTTGAAGAACATAATATTCCGGCCCACCCGGCCTATGTGGAAAGCTTCATCGACGGCCTGAACGGGGTAAAGCGTACAACAGGCCAGCATCCGGCCGGGATCATGGTCATCCCGAGGGATATGGATATCCACTATATCACCCCAATGAGTCATCCGGCTGACGATAAAAACAGCAGTATCATCACTACGCATTACGATTACCATTCCATTAATGACCGGCTGGTAAAACTGGATATCCTGGGTCACGTAGACCCCACCATGATTAAACGCCTGGAAGAGTTTACCGGCATAAACGCAATGGATATCCCGGTTGGGGATCCGGATACTATGTCTATCTTTTCTTCCACCGAGAAACTGGGCGTTACCCCGGAACAGATCGGGACAAACGTCGGGACACTGGGGATACCGGAGTGCGGGACCCGTTTTACACTGGACATGATCCATGAACTGAAGCCTAAACTTTTCAGCGATATTGTCCGTGTGTCCGGTTATTCCCACGGCACGAATGTGTGGATAGGCAATGCGAAAGATCTGATTGAATCCGGACACCCGGTAGAGCAGACCATTTCTACCCGGGATGACGTGATGACTTCCCTGATAGCAAAAGGCGTGGACCCGGCCATTGCGTTCAAAACCATGGAGTATGTACGTAAAGGCAAGGCTGCGAAAAAAGGACTGGAGCCGGCAATGCGGGAAGCGATGGAAAAGGCCCATGTGCCTGAATGGTATATGAAATCCTGCGAAACGGTCCAGTATTTATTTCCAAAAGCGCATGCAGTAGCATATGTTTTGAATGCGTACCGGATCGCCTATTGCAAGGTACACTATCCGCTGGCCTATTATGCTGCTTATTTTTCCCAGCGGGCCGATGTGGATGCAACATATATCGCCAAAGGAGAAGCGTATATCAGGCAATATATTAAAACTGTCGACCTGCAAGGCAAGGAAGCGAAAGCGGTAGATAAAGACAACGTGATTTACCTGCAGCTGGTTTTGGAGATGCTGGCAAGGGGATTTGTCTTTTATCCGATTGATTTGTACAAATCCCATGCATTCCAGTTCCGTCCGGAAGACGAAAAAGGGATCCGTATTCCGTTATGCTGCCTGCCGGGGGTAGGGAAAGGTGCTGCAAAGACCCTTTCTTTAACGGTAAAGAATAATCCGCGTGATTTTATTTCACAGGAGGATCTGCTGTCGTGCTGCAGGCAGACGGAACAAGGCGTAACAGATAAAATCGCCAGACGTAAAGAGCTTCTGCCGGAAGAAGAAGAACTGGGACATGTGGGGCAGACGGCGTTGGATGCGCTGGCAGATTACGGCGCGTTAGGAAATCTGCCGGTCAGCAACCAGATGGATCTGTTCAGTTTCTCTTAACCCTCTGTTGCAAAACCCAAAAGAAGTTTGTAAAGGCTAAAGGCGCAAGATTCTTTGACCGGACGAATTTTCCCGGAAGAATCTTGAAAAACAGTTTGCAATTATGATTTTTAATGTTATAATATGTAAAGAAAATTTATGAAGTACTGAGAAAGAGTGGGCGCAAAACCCGCTCTTTCGTTATATTGGAATATTTTATACAGGGAGTGAAGCTATGAAACGTGAGGAAGTGGAGAAATATATAACCGAACTGGTCATGCCGATACTGGAAGACACGGATATTACGCTGGTTGACGTGGAATATGTGCGTGAAAAAGACTGGTATCTCCGTATCTTTATTGACAAACCAGAGGGTATAGAGATAGATGACTGCCAGTATGTAAGCGAAAAACTGGCAGAAGTTTTGGATGAACGGGATCCGATCAAAGAAAAGTATTATCTGGAAGTATCCTCTCCGGGCATTGACCGTCCCCTGAAAAAGGATACGGATTATGAAGCGAATTACGGAAAGAAAGTTGACATACAGTTCTTTTCTCCCTTCGACGGAAATAAGGAAATGACAGGCATACTGTGTTCGCATACCGCAACGGAAATTGAAGTGAAACGGATCAGTAAAGGCAAAGAAGAAAAAAATCCGGTTATTATAGAACGTAAACTGATTGCAGTCATCAGACCGCACATTGATTTTTAAGGAGGAACAGAAAAAGTGAGTTCAGAGTTCGTATTGGCAATTGAAGCATTAGGAAAAGAAAAAGGTATCAATTCGGATGTATTATTTCAGGCTGTAGAAGAAGCTGTCGTAAGCGCATACAAAAAAAATTATGACAGTTCCCAGAATGTGCGTGTGGAAATGTCAAAAGAGACCGGAGAGTTCCATGTATTTGAACAGCGCAGGGTAGTGGAGCAGGTAGTGAAACCCCACGATGAGATTTCACTGGAAGAAGCCGTTAAAATGAATCCCAATTATATTCTGGGCGATATTGTAGAGCAGGAAGTTTTTCCGAAGAATTTCAGCCGTGTCGCAGTACAGAATGCCAAACAGATCATTATGCAGCGCATCCGGGAAGCGGAGCGGAACATGGTCTACGATAAATTTTCTGAACGGGAAGATGATATTGTCAACGGTTCGATCCAGCGTGTAGAACGGGGTACGGTATACGTTGATCTGGGATCGACGGAAGGCCTGTTAATGGCCAATGAACAGGTTCCCGGCGAACGGTATCTGCCCCATGACCGGATGAAGTTTTATATCATCGAAGTGAAAAAGACCGGCAAAGGTCCCCAGATCATGTTGTCCCGCACACATCCCGGCCTGTTAAAGCGGCTGTTCGAACTGGAAGTTCCCGAAATCCATGACGGTATCGTGGAACTGAAATCCATCGCCAGGGAAGCGGGAATGCGTTCCAAGATCGCTGTCTTCTCCAATGACGAAAAGGTTGATCCGGTAGGCTCCTGTGTAGGTCACAAAGGAATGCGCGTGCAGAATATCGTGAATGAACTGCGCGGTGAAAAAATCGATATTGTCAAATATAATACGGACCCGGCACAGTATGTGGCTAACGCGTTGTCGCCTGCCCAGGTGGTCAGCGCCGTCGCCAGTGAGACAGAAAAAATCTGCTGGGTTGTCGTTCCTGATTACCAGCTTTCGCTGGCCATTGGCAAAGAAGGGCAGAATGCCCGTCTGGCTGCCAAACTGACCGGCTGGAAAATAGATATCAAACCGGAATCTCAGGCAGATCACGATGAGGCGGTCCAGGAAGGGAGCGGTGAAGAAGCGTGAAAGTTAAAAAGATCCCACAGCGTAAATGCGTTGGCTGCGGGGAGATGAAGTCCAAAAAGGAACTGATTCGCGTTGTCCGTTCTCCCGAAGGAGATATTTCGTTAGACCTGACCGGCAAAAAAGCAGGCCGCGGCGCGTATGTATGTCCGGATAAGGAATGCATAACCAAAGCGTACAAAGCGCACCGGCTGGAAAAAGCCCTGGAAAAACAGGTGAATGATGACGTGTACAAAAAGCTTCTGGAGGAAATGAAACATGAGTGAAAAAGACGTGGCAGGCGCGTTAGGCCTGGCGCAGAAGGCCGGTAAACTTTCCTCCGGGGATCTTGGTGTGAAAGATGCGCTGCTGGGAGGCAAGGCAAAGCTTCTGCTCATCGCCACGGATGCCTCTCCCAATACGGTAAAGGAACTGAAGTTCCAGGCAGAAAAAGCATCTGTACCTGTTATCTTCTGTATGCAGCGGACTGAATTGGGACTCTGTATCGGAAAAGCACCCCGCGCAGCGGTTGCTGTACTGGACAAAGGGTTTGCCGGATTAATTATGAAAAAATGGAACGTGTGATATAAGCTGGAGGTAGCTGAATGGGGAAGAAACGAATTTTTGAGATTGCAAAAGAATACGGTGTAAAAAGTCCGGAAGTCATAGAACTTTTGGCTAAGCATAATATAACGAAAACGAATTTCAGCAGTGTGGAAGAAAACGAAGTGGCTCTCATCCGTGCTGCGTTCGACAAAAAGGGAACCAAGCCGGAAAAACAGCAGACAGCGCCCAAACCGGTAAAGCCGCAAACTGCAAAAACTGCAGAAAAAACAAAGCCTGCCGTAACCCCGGCTCCCGCTCCGGCAAAAAGCAGACCGGAAAAGCCGGAACGTCCTTCCATGATTGTAAAGCCGGTCATCATGACTGTTGAAACGACTGCCGAAGGCAAGAGCACCATTACGCATAATGCATTGCAGAAAGACAAAACTGGCAAACCGGCCGATAACCGGAATGCAGCAGGTGTGCAAGTACCCGTTGTGAACACCGACGGCAAAAACAAGTATCGTAATGTACCGAACAATAAAAATTTAAATAACAGAGATGCAAAAAACGAAAGAACAGCCGGGACTGCAGCGGCTCCTGTCAAGACAAATGAAAGACCTTCCGGATCCGGACAGTTCAGCGGAGAACGGAACCTGAACGCAAATCAGAACAGAGGTCCGCAAAACCGCCCCATGTCCCCGCAGGGAAATCAGAACCGTCCCAATCAGAACCGCGATTTTAACCGCCAGGGGAACCAGAACCGTGACTTCAACCGTCAGGGTCAGGGTGGCAACTTTAACAGGGACCGTCAGCAGGGCCAGGGCCAGAATTTCAACCGTCAGGGTCAGGGCGGCGGCTTTAACAGGGACCGCCAGCAGGGCCAGGGCCAGAATTTCAACCGTCAGGGCCAGGGCGGCGGCTTTAACAGGGACCGCCAGCAGGGCCAGGGCCAGAACTTCAACCGTCAGGGCCAGGGCGGCGGCTTTAACAGGGACCGTCAGCAGGGACAGGGCCAGAATTTCAACCGTCAGGGCCAGGGCGGCGGCTTTACTAAAGACCGCATGGACAAAGACGGAAACCAGGGAAATAAGTTTGGCGGAGCCCGTCCGGGCAACCGCAACAATAATGCAGCCAAGAAGCCTGCCGCAGGGATTGATGATATTCCACGCGGCAAGGAAAGCCGGGAAAAATATAATAAGAAACACGAAAAGCAGCTGAAGGGATCCTATGCTTCCCGTGACAGCAGACCTATGCGCAGTGCGGACCATATGCGTCCGAACAAGCATCTGAAATCCAAATCAGGGGCCCCTGTGCGCAATGAACAGCAGGCTGCCGTGGTACGTCCTACTATGGTACAGATTGCGGAATCCATCAACGTGCAGGAATTTGCCAAACTGATCAAACGGGAAGTAGCAGAAGTAATCAAGAGTCTGTTCCTGTTAGGGGAAATGGTCACGATCAACCAGGATATTGATTTTGATACGGCAACCCTGGTTGGCACGGAATTCGGCGTAGATGTACAGCCGTTACCGCCGGAAGAAGATCCTACCGAAATTCCGGAAATTGAAGACAATCCGGAAGATCAGGTCGTTCGTCCGCCTGTAGTTACCGTTATGGGTCACGTTGACCACGGCAAGACTTCCTTACTTGATGCGATCCGCAAAACCCATGTAACAGCCCGCGAAGCAGGCGGTATCACCCAGCATATCGGTGCGTATACCGTAAATGCGGGTGGCAAGAAGATCACCTTCCTTGATACGCCCGGTCATGAAGCGTTTACTGCCATGCGTGCCAGAGGCGCCCAGTGTACGGATATTTCCATTTTGGTTGTAGCGGCAGACGACGGCGTAATGCCGCAGACCATTGAAGCAATCAACCATTCAAAGGCTGCGGGCGTACCGATTATCGTTGCCATCAATAAGATGGATAAACCGGCTGCCAATCCGGAGCATGTAAAACAGCAGCTTTCGGAGATGGAACTGATCCCGGAAGACTGGGGCGGAGATACCATCATGGTTCCTGTATCGGCACACTCCCATCAGGGTATTGACGACTTACTGGAAATGATCCTGCTGGTAGCCGAAGTAAAGGAACTGAAAGCAAATCCGAAACTGCCTGCCCATGGCACTATCGTAGAAGCCAAACTGGATAAGGGACGCGGACCGGTTGCTACCGTTCTGGTACAGCGCGGCACCCTCACCATCGGTGACTATATTATTGCGGGTACCGCTCACGGACGTGTCCGTGCCCTGATCAATGACCGGGGTGAAAAGGTACGCAAAGCAGGTCCGTCTACACCGGTAGAAGTGTTAGGCCTGAACGAAGTTCCGCAGGCCGGCGATATCCTGGATGCTGCAGATGAAAAAATTGCCCGCAGCGTAGCAGAAAAACGTATCGCCAAAGCAAAAGCAGAACAGCAGAAAGCTGCCAAAGTATCGCTGGATGACATCTTCAGCCGCATCAAAGAAGGTGAGCTGAAGGAACTGAATATTGTGGTCAAGGCAGACGTGCAGGGTTCTGTGGAAGCCTTGTGTGCATCCCTGGTCAAGATTCAGAACGAAGAAGTCAAAGTTGCCGTTGTCCATTCCGGCGTGGGCGCTATCAACGAATCGGACGTAATGCTTGCCTCCGCAGCCAACGCGCTGATCATCGGCTTCAATGTCCGTCCCGACGCCAATGCCCGTAAACTGGCAGAGAGTGAGAAAGTTGATATCCGTCCGTACCGGGTTATCTATGACGCAATTAATGATGTAGAAGCCGCTATCAAAGGTATGCTGGCGCCGAAATTTGAAGAAGACGTCATTGGCCGCGTGGAAGTGCGCCAGGTCATCACGATTTCCAAGATGATCATCGCCGGCTGCTACGTAACAGAAGGCAAGGTTACCAACAATTCCAAGATCCGTGTAGTTCGCGACGGCATTGTTATTTCCGAAGACGAAATGGAATCCCTGCGCCGCTTCAAAGACGATGTAAAAGAAGTTGCTGCCGGTTACGAATGCGGTATCACACTGGCTAAATTCCATGACATCAAGGAAGGCGACCAGTTCGAAGTTTATGTGATGAAAGAAATTGCTCCCGAATAAGAAATGATGAACAGGTGAACTATGGCCAGATTACGAGTTGAAAAAGTACAGGAAGCCATCCAGCACGAAATTTCCAATATGCTTCTGCTGGATATCAAAGATCCGCGCATAAAACTGGTGACCGTTACGGGCGTCAGTCTGACGGATGACATGAGCCAGGCAAAAGTTTATGTCAGCCTGTACGGTACGGCAGAGGAACAGGAACAAGCCTGGAAGGCGCTGAATAAGGCAAAAGGATTCATGAGGACGGAAATCGCAAAACGCATCCGTCTGCGTTTTGCACCGGAACTCATCCTGGAAAAAGATACCTCCCTGGAATACGGTGCCCATATAGACCGTTTGTTGCGCCAGATCAAAGAAAATGAAGGAAATAAAGATGAGTAAGAACTGTTCATTAGCGGAAACAGCCGAACTGCTGAAATCAGCGCAAAAGCTGGTTATTGTCAGCCATGTCAGCCCTGACGGCGATACGCTCGGTTCATCACTGGCCCTTATGCACGCATTACGCATGCTGGGAAAAGAAGTGATCATGAATGTAGACGATGACATTTCCAACGTTTTTTCATTTCTTCCCGGTATTGATGCATATGGCCGTTTTAATGCAGACGAATCGGTAGAAGCGGACCTTCTGGTGGTCATTGATGCCAGTTCGGCAGACCGGGCCGGCAATGCCATGGACGTCGTCAGGTCCCGCGCCGTTCTCAATATCGATCACCACAAGACGAATACACGGTTTGCGGATTATCTGTATCTGGATCCGGACGCCGCGGCAACGGCCGAAATCATGTACCGTCTGCTGAAAGAGATGGGGATCAGCATCAATACAGATATCGCAACCTGTATATATGAAGGTCTTTACACAGATACCGGATCGTTCAAATACTCCAACACTACCGCAAATACATTGCGAACGGCGGCCGATCTGCTCGGTTACGGGGTAAATCCCAGCCTGATTTCAGACAACATGGAATTAAAATCCCGTTCACAGGTGGAAATGCTGCGCAAAGTATTGGAAACACTGACGTTTCTGCATGACGGGAAAATAGCCTTTATTGAAATCGCGCCGGAACTGTACGACCACAATGTAGATACCGATGCCTTCATTTCATATCCACGTTATGTGGAAGGCGTAGAAGTTGCTCTTCTGTTCAAACAGGTAGAAGAAAATCTGACACGGGTGAGCTTCCGCTCCAAAGAAAAAGATGTAGCTAAAATCGCGTTATCCTTTGGCGGAGGCGGTCATAAAAAAGCTTCCGGCTGCAGCATTTATGCCCCGTTGAAAGAAGCCGAGAAAACAGTTTTGCAAGCGGTTGAGGAACTGTTCCAATGACAGACGGGATCATTAACGTATTGAAGCCTCCCGGTATGACATCCCATGATGTAATTAACCGGATCAGACATATCTACGGTCTGAAAAAAGCCGGCCATTCCGGTACACTGGATCCGGACGCAGCCGGAGTACTGCCTGTTTTCATCGGCCATGCGACCCGTATGCTGGAATATGCCGCCTCGGATACAAAACACTACCGTGCCGAGGGCCTTCTGGGTATCCGGACGGATACCGGTGATGACAGCGGGAACGTGATGGAACGTAAACCGGTTCCGGTGATGACCGCCATGCAGTTTGAAAAATCCCTGCAACAGTTCCGGGGCCATATCTTACAGGTCCCGCCTATGTATTCCGCTTTGAAAGTCAACGGGAAAAAATTGTATGAATATGCCAGACAGGGAGTTGAAATTGAACGCGCTGCCAGGCCCGTTGAAATCCGAAGGCTGGAGCTCCTTCGTTTTTATCCCCCGTACTTTTGTCTGGATATCGAATGTTCCAAGGGCACGTATATCCGCACCTTGCTGGAAGATATAGCCGCATCGATGGGCACGTGTGCCTGCATGACATTTTTGCTCCGGACAAGGGCAGGGGATTTTCGCATTGAAGACTCCCATACATTGGAGGAGATCGCAGAAAATCCGGAGGCCGTTTTGCTTCCGGTGGAATCCGCAGTTTCCAAAACAGAAAAACTGTATGTAAACGCCCTTCAGGCGCACCGCATCACCAACGGTGTCCGGACAACCATAAAAGGCACGGAACCGGGAAGGTACTCTCTGTATCTCGCGGATACATTTCTCGGAATGGTAACCGTGGAAGAAGAAGTGGTAAGTCCGGAAAAAGTACTGGTGCAGATTGACAGTGATGCATTAAATAATTATGGAAATCGTTAAACATCTGAATCTGGATCAAAACGAAATAGATTTTTTTCATGACACACCCTGCGTGATTGCCATGGGAACCTTTGACGGCCTGCATAAAGGGCACCGGGATGTCATTGACGCTGCGGCATCGTATGCCAGAACGCATCAGTTACGGCTCGCCGTGTTTACATTCAGCAACCATCCGTATGCCACAATCCGTCCCTCTGCCATTCCCCAGTCGCTCATATCCCCGGAAGAAAAAATACGGCTGTTGAAACGGTGGGGCGTCGACCTGCTGATTGACGTTCCGTTTAACAGACAGCTGTCGCTTTTATCACCGGAAGGCTTTTTACAAAAACTGCGTATGTTTAATTTTTCCTGCCTCGTCTGCGGTACCAATTTCACCTATGGGTTTCGCGGTTCGGGGAACACAGATTCTTTAGTAAAAAGCGGGAAAGAACACGGCTTTGACGTCATGATCAGGCCCCTTCTGGAATACAAGAACAAGGTGATCAGCAGTACAAGGATACGACGGGCCATTGCAGACGGCAATCTCCGTGACGCGGAATATATGCTGGGGCGTTTCTGCAGTGTAGAGGGAATCGTCCATAAAGGCTTCCAACGCGGCCGGACCTTAGGTTTCCCTACCGCAAACCTGTATGTGAACCGGAGCGGTTCCGCCCTTCCGCCTGCCGGTGTGTATGCGCTGCAGGTGCGGGACGGGGAAAAACTGTATAACGGGGTAGGGAATCTGGGCATGAACCCGACCTTTGACGATGTGGTCCGGGAAGTACTGGAAGTCCACCTGTTTGGCTGCAATGAAAATCTGTACGGGCATATCCTGGAAACCGCATTTTGCAGATTCCTGAGAAATGAACGCCGGTTTTCTTCGTTAGATGAATTAAAAGCGCAGCTGGAAAAGGACAAAGCAGATGCCCTGTCCTGGTTTGCCTCCCAGGACAACGAACAGTAAATGGCGTACCGGCTGCTTCATCCGCGATGCGGAGCGGTTTTCTGTTTTGTAAAATATTTTTTTATTGTTATGTAAAAAAGATTTGCAATATAATTGTTTATGTGCTAAAATACTTCAGTATCCTAACCGGAGCTAAGAAGAGCGCTTCTCCAACGCCTGCCTGGTTCCGGCCGGACAATAATTATTTTTATGGAGGTTCGTTACTATGTTAACAACAGAAGAAAAACAGGCTATTATCAAAGATAATGCCCGCCATGAAGGCGACACCGGTTCCCCGGAAGTACAGATTGCAGTTCTTTCCACCCGTATCGCAGCCCTGACCGAGCATCTGAAGACCAACAAAAAGGATCATCATTCCCGTCGCGGTCTGCTGAAAATGGTTGGTCAGCGTCGCGGTCTGCTGAACTACCTGCAGAAAAAAGATATCGAACGGTATCGTGCTATTATTGCTAAACTGAATATCCGTAAGTAATCTTTTTACAAACCAGGGGCCCGCTTTTAAAAAGCGGGTCTTTTTTTGCTTTTTTACAATGTACATTTGTTTTTTTACGAAAATTTAGGTATAATATAAAAAGACATTTGGAGGACGTATGGAAACAAGCGGTGAAGGTAAGATCAGTTCAGTCAGGAAGCATAGCGCGGCAGAAGCTGCCGGCATAACAGCCGGAGAGTCTCTTTGCGCCATTAATGGCATGCCCATGCGTGATATTCTGGATGTGAGTTTTGCTGCGGCTGATTTCGAACCGGTCCTGTCTGTCCGGGGAGCCGACGGCACTATACGTGAGATACCCGTTCCGAAAGAGATTGACGAAGAACTGGGGCTTTCCTTTGAAAGCGCCGTGTTTGATAAAGTACGCCTCTGCCATAACCGCTGCGTCTTTTGCTTTGTGGACCGGATGATTCCCGGTCTGCGCAAGGGCCTTTACGTCCGGGACGACGATTACCGCTTGTCGTTCCTGTACGGTAATTTTGTAACGCTGACCAATCTGACCGAAGACGACTTTGACCGTATTATCCGGAATCACATGTCGCCGTTATATGTATCGGTCCACGCAACGGATCCGCAAGTCCGGCAGGCGATGATGAAGAACCGTCATTCCGGCGAAATCATGGAAAAACTGCAACGTCTGTTTGCCGCCGGAATCCATATCCATGCCCAGATCGTCTGTTGCCCCGGCTGGAACGACGGTCCGGTCCTGGAAAAGTCATACAGGGATCTGGCAGCCTTATCGGATTATGTGGATGATATGGCTGTCGTTCCGGTAGGCATTACAAAAAATACAAAGGGCCTGCCTGACCTGCAGCTTTTCACAAAAGACGGAGCGGAAGCTCTCGTTAACACCGTGACCCGCTGGCAGGAAGAATGCCGCCGCCGGCTTGGACGTTCATTCATATATCTGGGAGATGAGTTTTACATTCTGGCAGGCCGTGAAATGCCTCCCGTTTCCTGGTATGACGGGTTTCCACAGCTGGAGAACGGTATCGGGCTCACACGGAATTTTCTTGCCGAGTGGGACAGGGCTGCGCAGAACTCCAGAAGCAGCCGGCCTCCTGTACAAAAAGACTACGTAATTCCTCTCGGTGTTTCAGCAGCCACCCTGCTGCAGCCGGTCATCGATTCCTTTAATGCGAAATACCATACGAATCACCGTATTATCCCCGTTGTCAATGACTTTTTCGGCCATAACGTCAACGTAACCGGTTTATTGACAGGATCCGATATACTGGCCCAGCTTCCGGAAGAAAATCCTGTAATTCTCCCTTCGGTCGTGTTAAACCAGGATAACCTGTTCCTGGACGATATGTCCTTAACGGAGTTCATGCACCGAAGCAGGCGGGACGTAAAAATTGCCAAAGGGGCATCGGAACTGTATAACCTTCTGTCAGAACAGCCTTTGCCGCACAACGGTACCGCAGCCAGGAACTCTGTTCCGGAGCGGGGACCGGTTACGGCCGCAAATAATACAGAGTATGTGAAACAGTTTTCCTGAAAGAACAGTAACGGAAGGTGCGTTGCAATGAAAAATTTTGGCATGCTGCATGTCTATACGGGAACCGGTAAGGGAAAAACCTCTGCCGCCTTAGGGCTCGCGCTGCGGGCTGTGGGCCACGGGGCAAACGTGATCATGATCTGTTTTATGAAAGGCGATGCCACCTATGGAGAAGCGCAGGCGTTTCATTTCCTGCCCAACTTTACCATAAAACAAATGGGACGGGACAGTTTTGTCAATTTCCGTAATCCGGATCCTGTTGATGTAAAAATGGCACAGGAAGCCTGGGAAGAAGGAAAGCGCATCCTGTTATCACAGGATGCCGACGTTCTGATCCTGGACGAAATCAACCTGGCGATGGCCAAAAAACTGATAGACACCGCCGAAGTTGTGTCTTTTCTTCATGAACACCGCAAAAACACCGAAGTTGTCTGTACCGGAAGGGAAGCGCCGCAGGAACTGATGGACGAAGCGGATCTGGTAACTGATATGCAGGAAGTCAGGCATTATTTTACGACAAAAAATATTACCATACGCGATGGTATAGACCATTAACATTTTTCACCGGAAAAAATTTAAATCCGGTTTACATTGCTTATTCTTAATTTATAAACCGTACAAGAAAGTTTGAGGATATTTGAACTATGTCAAAACCTATCGTTGCGATTGTTGGAAGGCCGAATGTCGGTAAATCCACCCTGTTTAACGTGCTGGCCAATGAACGGATTTCTATTGTTGAAGACATTCCGGGCGTAACCAGAGACCGCCTGTATGCCACGTCCGAATGGCTAGACCGTGAGTTTTTGATTATTGATACCGGCGGAATTGAAATTGCCAATACTGACAAAATCGCTGTTTCGATCCGGGAACAGGCGCAGATCGCCATCAGGGAGGCCGATGTGATCCTGTTCGTCTGCGACGCCCGTACCGGCATCACGGATGAAGATGCGGAAGTGGCCAAGCTGTTACGGAAGTCTAGAAAGCCGATCGTCCTGGCAGTCAATAAAGCGGACTCGTTTAAACAGGAAATGGAAATTTTTGAATTCTACAACCTGGGATTAGGCGAACCAATCCCCATCTCCGCAGCCAACCATCTGGGGCTTGGCGATATGCTGGATTCTGTCATGGACAAGGTACAGCAGACAGTGCCCCAGTTAAATGACGAAGATGAAGACGAAATCAAAGTTGCACTCATAGGCAGGCCTAACGTAGGGAAATCTTCCATCTTCAATGCGCTTGTCGGGGAAGAACGTTCCATCGTCAGCGACCAGGCCGGAACGACCCGCGACGCGATCGATACGCCGGTCGTAAAGGACGGGCAGCGTTATCTTTTCATCGATACGGCCGGAATGAGGCGTAAGGGAAAAATCGAAGAGCTGATTGAGAAATACAGTATCGTCCGTTCCCTTCGTGCCGTGGACCGTTCTGACGTTGTGCTAATGGTGATCGACGCGGTAGAAGGCGTCACCGAACAGGATAAAAAAATCGTCGGCTACGCGCACGATGCAGGAAAAGGCATCGTCCTTGTAGTCAACAAATGGGATCTGTATAAAAAGGATACGGATTCTACGCTGCGCTATACGGAAGAATTACGGAAAGAACTTGTTTTTCTGCAGTACGCGCCGGTTGTGTATGTTTCGGCCGTAACCATGCAGCGCATCCACAGGCTCCCCGAAGTGATCAAATATGTGGCGGAACAGAACGCCATGCGTATCTCCACGTCCGTCATCAACCAGATCATCGAAGACGCCTGCGCCATCAACCCGCCGCCTACCGACAAAGGTCGCCAGCTGAAGATTTATTTTGTAACACAGGTAAAAATCAAACCGCCGACCTTTGTGCTGTTTGTCAACAATCCGGAGATCATGCATTTTTCCTATCAGCGTTATCTGGAAAACAAATTGCGGGAGGCCTTTGGATTTGAAGGCACGCCGATCCAGATGATTATCCGCGCAAAGAATGAAGAGGACTTGTAATATGAACTATTTGTTAGGCGCCGGCGGTTTCCTGCTGGGATATGTGTTTGGTTCCATACCCTGCGGATTGTGGCTGGTGCGGGCCTTTCACGGCATCGATATCCGTGACTACGGAAGCGGCAACATCGGAACTACGAACGTATTCCGTACGGTAGGACCGAAAACGGCTGCGGCGGTGCTGGCAGGCGATATGCTGAAAGGTATTCTGGCATTGTATATCATATCGCGGTTTACCGATGACCCGGCTGTCGTGGCGGTTACTGCATTAGGCGCTTTGCTGGGGCACAACTATTCACTCTTTCTCGGCTTCAAGGGCGGGAAGGGGGTCGCTACCGGCCTGGGGCTGTTCCTGTATATGCTTCCCTGGGGCGCAGCGGCTGGCTTTGGCATCTGGGCCGTTATTGTCCTGATTACCCGCTATGTATCATTAGGCTCTGTCATCGCTGCGATAGTGGCCGCTGCAACGGGCTGGTATCTGCAATACCCGGTTCCCTATGCGGTGTTCGGAACCATGGCCTGCCTGTTTGTCGTTATCCGCCATAAGGACAATATCATACGGCTGATGAACGGAACGGAAAGTAAAATCAAACCGGGCCATCTGAATGATAAACAATGAGCATTCCGTTATGACAGGATTTTCGGTTTTAAACCGGCATTCCGGCTAAAAACGTTTGCAATATATAAAACGTTCGCAATATATAACACTATTATTTGTAAAAGGAGTCAGGGATTATGGCACGTACAAAGATTGCAGATTTAAATTCCTCAGAAAGTAAACCCGGTTATGAAAAAACTTCTTTCTATCTTGTAAAAGAAGATATTTTACCGGAAGCAATCAAGAAGACGATCAAGGTTAAAGAAATCCTGAAGCGGGGCGAAGTCAGGACTATCAACCAGGCGGTAGAACTGATGGGACTGAGCCGCAGCGCCTATTATAAATACAAAGACTATGTGTTTCCGTTTTACGAAGCAAGCAAAGATAAAATTATCACACTGTCCCTGCTGCTGGAACACAAACCCGGAGTCCTCTCACGTGTGCTGAACCTGATTGCAACCGATTCGGGAAGCATCATGACCATCAACCAGGGCATCCCCCTGCAGGGTGTTGCCAACACCACGATTTCTATTGAAACAAAAAATATGACTGTGGACCTGGAGGCATTACTGGACAAACTTCGCATGATAGACGGAGTAAAACGGCTAGAAGTACTGGGACAGGTGTAAGATTTTCTTTGCATAAAAACTGTAACCGTGTGTCCATCTGTTGTAAAGATATAATGAATCTTGTTTTATGAGGGAGAAAAAATTATGGAGAAGACAGTGAAAATCGGCCTGCTGGGCTGCGGAACCGTAGGAGGCGGCGTAATCATCGTTTTAAACGAAAACAGGGAAGATATTGCCAAAAAAGCAGGGTGCGCGATCGAAGTAAAAACGGTTCTTATACGGGACAAAACGAAACTGAAACCGGAAATTGAAAAATATAATATCGGTTATACGGACAACCTTGACGATATTTTAAATGATCCGGAAATTGATATCGTTGTAGAACTGATCGGACGTGTGCATCCGGCCAAAGAATACATTGAAGCGGCATTGAACCACGGAAAACATGTGATAACCGCCAACAAAGACGTGCTGGCTGAATACGGCAAGTCGCTGTTCGCTCTGGCAGCTGAAAAGAAAGCAGATTTCCAGTTTGAAGGAGCGGTAGGGGGAGGCATCCCCATCATCCGTCCTTTGCGGTCCTGTCTGGCCTCCAATAAAATCTCCAGCATCATGGGCATTGTCAACGGAACTACCAATTATATGCTGACCCGTATGACTGACGCAGGGCTTTCGTATGAACAGGCCCTGGCAGAAGCGCAGGCAAAGGGATATGCGGAGTCCGATCCCACCGCCGACGTAGAAGGCATCGATGCAGCCCGTAAAATTACAGTGCTCGCATCGTTGGCATTTAACACAGGCCTTACACTGAAAGATGTGCACATCGAAGGGATCGATACGATCGACGCCTGCGATATCAGCTATGCGCGGGAGCTCGGCTATGTAGTAAAGTTGCTGGGGGTTGCAAAGAACGATCCGGAAAACGGTATTACTGCCAACGTATACCCGGTCATGCTGCCGAAGAATCATCCGCTGGCCAGCGTAAACGATGTATATAATGCAATCTATGTCAACGGCGATGCAGTAGGCGACGCGATGTTTATGGGCCGGGGCGCCGGAAGGCTTCCGACCGCCAGCGCGGTCTGCGGCGACATCATCGACACCGCGCGCAATATTTGCAGCAATTCCTGCGGCCGTATTAAAGGAAATCTTTTTGAGAAGAAGAAAATGTGCCCGGCCGATAAAGAAATGGCGCCCTGCTATTTCCGTTTGCTGGTTACCGACCGGCCCGGCGTTCTGGCAGCGATTGCCTCTACCTTTGCAGCACAGCAGATGAGCATTGCGTCCGTAATTCAGAAAAATGTAATCGAAAACGGGCTGGCTGAACTGATCATCATTACGTATAAAGTAAGCAGGCTGAGCCTTGAACTTTCACTGCGTACCCTGCAGGTACTGCCTGTTGTGAAAAAGGTTTGCAGCGTGCTGAGGGTGGAAGACCCGAACCTGTGATCATAGAACGGAGTGAACCATGAAAAAATCTGTAACCGTCCGGGTACCGGCCACCTCCGCAAACTGCGGTCCCGGGTTTGACAGCCTGGGTTTGGCATTAACGTTATATAATGAATTCACCTTTCGTATTTCCGATGAAGTTTTCGGTTTCTCTCTGGATGTGGAAGGAGAAGGAAAGGACTGCTTTTACGCTTCCGGGCGTAATATGGCGTTTTCTTCATTTCTTGCCGTTTGGAACAGGCTGACAGACCATAAACGTATTGGCATTGCGATCCATATGAAAAACCAGGTGCCGAAAAGCCGGGGCCTGGGAAGCAGTTCCACAGCCATCGTCGCAGGGGTGACCGCTGCCAGTATTTTAAGCGGCGCCAACCTTTCCCAGGATGAAATTTTACAGGAAGCGAACCGGCTGGAAGGACATCCCGATAATGTAGCTCCTGCCATTTACGGGGGGTTTACGATCAGTTTTCAGGAAGACGGTGTGGCCCACACGCTGCGAACCGTTCCGAAAATGCCGTTACAGTTCATCGCCGTTGTACCGGATATGCAACTGTCCACCCATCTGGCGCGGGCGGCCATTCCAAAGGAAATCGCCCATCCGGATGCCGTATTTAACGCTTCAAGAACTGCACTGCTGACGGCAGCCCTGCTGGAAAACCGGCCGGAACTTTTGCAATATGCGCTGGAAGATAAACTGCACCAGCCGTATCGCGCAAAACTGATTCCGGGATTGCCTGAAGTGTTTGCCGCGGGCAAGGCAGCGGGGGCCTATCAATGTATCATCAGCGGTTCCGGTTCCACGCTTCTGGCATACGCTTCACCGGAAAAAGACGGGGACGTTATTGGCAAAGCCATGGTAGACGCCTTCGCTTCCTGCGGACAGACAGCAGTCTATCACATCCTGCAATTGAACACGAAAGGAACGGAAGTATTAAATATTGATATATAAAGAAAAAACAGTTGACAGAAACGCGTTTCTATACTAAAATATCCTATGTATTCGGGGCGTGGCTCAGCTTGGTAGAGCGCTTCCTTGGGGTGGAAGAGGTCGCTAGTTCAAATCTAGTCGCTCCGACCAATTAAAAAAAGACGGGAATCCGCACAGTGAGCGGGTTCCCGAATTTTTTATGTTTAACTGCAATTTGGACAATTTATTTACGATTTTATTTCGATTATACCTTAAAAGTCTATGGCGTACCAAATTTCGTACTTTTTTTGTGCAAAACTACGCATGGTTACTCATGGAAGTGATGAAGATAGCCGGAGCTGTAAAGATATAGGTGCCGGCTGTTCTTTAACTTATTTTGGCTGGATGGTATAATATCAACAAAACAGGACAGGGGAACGGTGTGATGGCTTTTTATGTTTATATGTTGAAGTGTGCTGATGGAACTCTATATACGGGTTATACGGACGATCTGGATAAACGGCTGGCAGCCCACAACGCGGGGGAAGGCGCTAAATACACGCGTTCCCGGCGGCCTTGCACTTTGGTGTATGTAGAAACCTTTGACTCGAAGCATGATGCCTTGAGCCGTGAGTGGCATATCAAGCACACCATGAGCCGGGAGGACAAGCTGAAGCTGATGGAACCTCATATAAGCAACTGATTTTAAAAATATACATGCAAATAGGAAGAAATAATTAATTATAATTTGCTTTTTCTTACCTGCATCGTTCTGCCGGCAGCCTGCAGGAATACGGGATGGGCGCCGACAAGGTTATTCTGGACCCGGGCATCGGTTTTGCCAAGAACGATGAACAGAACCTGCGGCTTATGCAGAACCTGAATGCCTTGACCGTAAATCCCTATCCCGTGCTGATGGCCGCCTCCCGAAAGAGCACCATCGGCAAGGTGCTGGGGACAAGCCCCGCAGTTTTTGATGACGCACCGTCCCCAACAGGAACAGGGAAGGATGCGTCTGGTAAGTGGAACGGAAAGACGGCGGATGCCAATGTCCTGCCACCGGAAGAAAGGCTGGAAGGTACGCTGGCGGTGACTGCTGCGGCTGTGTTTGCCGGGGCCAGCCTGGTGCGGGTACATGACGTAAAAGAAAATGTACGTATGATCCGCATGCTGGAAGCGATCCGGAAGGTGTAACATGGCTATTTACATTGCGCTGGGCAGTAACCTGGGGGATAAAGAGAAAAATCTGAAAGAGGCCCTGCAGTTTTTAGAAAAAAAAGGAATCTCTATCTGCCGGGTTTCAGATTTTATTACGACGGAACCTTACGGTGTAACCGACCAGCCCGCTTTTTTAAACGCAGTGGCAGAAATCAGGACAGATAAAAAGCCAACAGAGCTTTTACATACTCTGCTGGCAATAGAAGATTTAATGGGGCGCAAACGCATTCGCCGCTGGGGGGAACGAAATATTGATCTGGATCTGTTACTGTATCATGATGCAATCATTGATTTACCTGAATTAAAAGTACCACATCCAGATATGCAGAACCGGGATTTCGTATTGTGTCCCCTGGCGCAGGTTGCGCCTGACGCGATTCACCCAATATTAAGGAAAACAATAAAAGAACTGTGGGAGGATTTTCAGGCCAGGCAGATACTGCCATGAAGCATACGTCAGCCGGTCATACAGGCTTCAATTTCATTCTACTTTGTAAAACTCCGCCCAGCTGTATTGATTCATATATTCACCGCGATAGCTTGCGACTGCGTCCGGTTCCTGTCTCTGATAGCGGAAAAGGTCGCAGTTTGTTTTTTCCGTATCAATGGCATAGCTGTTTCGGTTGTGGATCAGAATGTCCTCTGCGCCACAGCTTGCCAAGGTACGCCGCAGGTCGCCGACAATGTGCCGGAAATAGTTTTTCTGGTTTTCCGGCGTGCCGTTGTCTTCCCACAGGACAGAGCAAAGTTCATTGACATTTGCGGAGACGCCTTGCAGGTTTATCAGATAGGCCAGAAGTTCTTTAGCTTTGCTGCGCTTAAAAAATACCGGCTGTCCTTTGCTGAACACTTCGAATTTTCCAAAACAGCGGATATAGAGCCCGTTTTCTTTTGACGTAAGAGGAAATCGCAGGTGCTGTAAAGCATCAAGTATTTCATCCTTACGCACAGGCTTCGTCAGAAAAGCGCTGGCATACAGTTTAAAGGCAGACAGCGCATATTCGTTGTAGGCGGTAACAAAAACGATATTGAGATTTTGCTTCAGTTCCATCAGTTTCCGGGCAAGTTTCAGCCCTGACATATCCGGCATCTCAATGTCCAGAAAGGCGATATCAAACTGGCTTGACCGACATAATTCCAGTGCTTCCTGTCCGCTTCCGGCCGTCAGTACTGCAGCCAGGGGAAGGCATTCCCGCAGGACCGCCTGCAGGTCTTCCCGGGCAAGATATTCGTCGTCAACTACTAACAGTTTCATGATTGGCATTCTCCTCTCCGGTATGATTTTCCGGTATTTCGATACGTACACAGGATCCCTGACCGGGAAAGCTTTCAATTTGCAACCGGCCGTTACACATGATGTGAAGCCGTTCCGAAACGTTTTCCAACCCGATGTGCATATGGTCGTGCGCAGGCAGCTGACCGGTAATAAACCCTGCACCGTCATCGCTGATTTCTATAATGTGCCGCATGTTTTCCCGGAACGTTCGAATCATTACGGTTCCTACAGGCGGCTTGTTTTTACGTATGCCATGGCGGACAGCGTTTTCTGCCAGGACCTGGATGCTGAAAGCAGGCACCTGAAAGTCTTCATCCTGAATCTCAAGAATAGTCTGCAGGTCTTTGCCGAACCGGCGCTTTTCCATGGAAAGATAGTAACTGACCGTGCGCAGTTCTTCATTTACACTAATGCAGTGACGCTGGGACATGGCGCTGCTGACGCTGCGCAGATAACCGGCAAAATCGTCGATGGCATCTATGGCTTCCCGGACATCTTTTCGGCACAGCTGCCGGATGATTGTGAGGCAGTTGAATATAAAATGGGGCTGAATCTGCGATTCCAGAAGATGGATACGCCGTGCCGTCAGATTCCGTTCCTGACAGACCAGCCATTGGGAATAATCCATTTCGTAGAAGACAAACAGCAACAGCACCAGGATCGTAAACGCAATGTTGGAAAAGGAAATGCCGTAATGGAAAATCTGGTAGCTGATGGTCAGCAGGGGGATCAGCAACAGGGAAAGGAAAAGGTACAATTCCTTCTTTTGAAATTTATGCCGGTACAAAAGGATTTCTGTACCGGTGAACAGGATATTCAGTATCGGAATAGCATCCTTGGTCCAGGCGTATTGGGTGCGGTAATAGTGATTGGTACTGTCGTAAGCATAGATAAAGTCCGGAAAAAACTGGGCGGTGAGAATCAGCAGAAAGCCAATAGCTGTGAACAGGGTGACGCCCCGGGACCAGAATATGGAAGGATGAGGATCGTCCCGAAAAACCAGATAATCGATATAATGGGCAAAAAAGTAATACAGCATATAACTGGACAGAAAGACCAGAATGTTGCTGATCCTTACAATATAATAGCCGCTGGCTGTCAGCGTACCCCGGTAAGCCCAGGCAAATACGTCGCTCAGGACCATGACGGCGTTGCACAGCTCCAGAGCCAGCAGCGTATTAGTGCGCCGGGGGTTCAGATGACGCATGGGGTACAGGAACAGCGCGGCGATGAGGCAGAACAGGCAGCCCCACAGCTCAAAGGAAATATGAAATAAGGCAATCGGGTTCATAGAAAGTACCTCGGAAAAGAAAAGCGGAAAGTCCTTATCCTGAAAAAAATAGTACAGTTATGATAAGAAATATTTTACAAATCTTACTACATAATACTATCACAAATCTTTTAATTTAACAAAGAATCAGCTTTTCTGAAAAAAAGTACAATTCTGTTGCAAGTTACTGTTGAAACGTAAAATTAATTTGCTTTATAATTAAAAGAGTGTTTATAAAGAAATAATAAAAATTTATGTAAAAAAAGGATCAAGTTTATAATGGCAAAGGAATTATTGCAGAAAGAATACGCAGGACCGAACGGCTGGACAATCTGGGCGGTAGAAGGTCGGAACGATACCCTGACTGCAGAGACTGCGTATGCATTCGGAGAAGAACTGGTGCAAAAAAATGCGAAAACCGTACTGGACATGCAGGAGATGAACTATCTTTCCAGCGCGGGGCTTCGGTGTCTGCTCCGCCTCTTCAAACTGGCGCAAAAGGAAGGGAAGGGTGCTGCCCTTACGGGCCAAAGTGCGGAGCCTGGATTTGAGAGCCCATGACGCGGATAATACGCAGGCGCATGGCGGTACATGATAGGCGGCCGCTGCGGAAGCCATGGAAGCATTCCTGAAAGCCAATTTGTAAAGCGACGAACGCAGGAGCTTAAATAGGATCGATTCAGGCAACGAATCGATTCAATATATTTTTATTTCTCAGGAGGTCTTTAATTATGAAAACTCGTTTATTTGTACTCGTAACACTGTTCATGATGCTGTTCTCCGCTACAGCCTTTGCCGATGTTTCTGCAGGCAGCATCACCAAAATGCGCAGCACCAGCGACGGCACGAAAATGGTCATCTACACCCAGGAAGGCTACTCCGTGGCAACCGTTTTGGAATATGTTGCCAATAAACCCATGGAAACCAGCAACGCCATCGAAGCCGTGAACGGATTCCTTACCGACCTGGGCAAAGTGCGGATCCTGGACGAACACACCCATTCCGCCGACAACTACATTGAAATAGAAGCAGCGTACCTGTCCGAAGAAACGGCCAATCGGTGGCTGGCCAAAGGCGGACGGTTTTAAGGAATAACGATTGAAATTCCAATGCTGACACAAAATAATATGGACAAACTTGCTCCCGTCCCTTTCAAAAAGGGGCGGGAGTTTTATATTTTATAAAGCGCAAAAAATACGTAAACGAAGAAAAAAACTATGTTTTTTAAAAAAATACGCTTAAATAGGAAAACTTTGTCGCGCTTTTGTCACAGTTTGTATGCTATAATAAAGATGGATTATTGTGAAAATTTTTGTCATATGTTTACGATAATAGTAACCGGACAGGAGAGGGGATCATGAATAAAGCCTATAAAATCATCTGGAGCCATGCAAGGAACTGTTACGTGGTTGTGGCGGAAATCGCGAAAAATCACGGCAAGAATAATGTGAAATCGGTGTTCAGCCGGCTGGCGGCCCGGTCTGCTGCTGTGGCGCAGCTGGCAGGGATGGCCTTTGGGCTTACAAAAGAAGCGGGAAGGCGGCTGCCTGTTGCCGCCGTGCAGCCCCGCACAGCGGCACAGTGGATCGTGCCGCTGATGACGGTGGGGATTTTGCTCCAGGCCGCGCCCGGTTTCGCTTCCACCATCAAGGATGCGGATAATAATTCCCTGACCTCCAACGGGAAAGTACATGATATCTATACCCAGCAGATATTGAGCAATGAAAGGGTAAATTTTGGCTATAACCGTTTCAAGGAATTCAAAATTAGCAAGGGCGATATCGCCAACATGTATTTTCATCTGCAGGGCCAGCCGGAGAAAAAGACCGACAACCTGGTGAACCTGGTCAAGAGCAAAATTGACATTCAGGGTACGGTAAACGCCATCAAGGATAACCGCATCGGCGGCAATTTATATTTCCTGAGCGCTGACGGCATGGCCGTTGGCAAGACCGGCGTCATCAACGCGGGCCGTTTTGTGGCCATGGTGCCTGCTTCTAGCAATTTCACCGGTAATGTGGGCACCAGCGGCATGTGGGGCAGCACGACTCAGATGGCCTATCAGTTCGAACACTACATTTCGAATTTTGGAAAACGCAACGACAAGGGCGAGTTTAGCGTGATGCGCACCGAATGGGCCGAACAGGAGGAATTAAAAGGCTTCAGACTGGCGACCGACGGGAAAATTGAAATCGCGGGGCAGGTGAACACCCGCAACGGCATGCTGCTGGGCGCTGCCCACATCGACATTAAAAACGGCGCCCTGCTGCGGGGAAATAAAAATATTGACTTTACCAGCCTTGTGAATGCCAAAGACGATGGCGGCACGGTGGTGACGAATGCGACCCTTTCCGGCGTGGGCATGACGGCTGTGGCCGATGATAAAAGCGGCGATATCATCCTGCGGGCGGCCACGGAGCACGACAATACGTTCCTGTATTCGCCCACAATTGAAACGATTATAAACACGAGTCTCGACGCCAGGGTCGACGTGGACGGCGCTATAGAAACCGACGGGAGAGCGGATATTTCGGCCAGCGCGACCCATAAGTTTGACAGCAGCAAGTTTACGCTGACCAAGCCGGTGATGGAGGCGGGGAAGGATCTGCTCAGGGATCTGCTGGGCCTGCAGATAGATGCCGCCGGGGCGCGGAAAAATACCACCGCCCAGGTGAACCTGAAGGAAAATGGGAAAATTACGGCGGCAGGCGATGTAAACCTGCAGGCGGACGCCACGACGACAATCAAGCTGGAGGCGAAAATCAGGCCGGCCAAGGCGGACGGGACCACTTCAGCGATGCCCGTTGCGGCGGCGACCGTCGGTATTGTGAAGAACAAGGCCCTGGTGGATGTGAAGGGGGACATTACTTCCAAGGCAGGCGACGTGGCCCTGACGGCGAACGCCACGACAAATGCTTCACTGAAAACCGTGGCGCTGGAGCCTTACACCGCCTACGTATCGCCCGGGGACAAGGGCAATGCCATCTATGTGGGGGTATCCTGGCTGGACGGCGATAACCTGGCCCAGATCAATATTGACGAGGGCAAAAATGCCATTACGGCCAAAGGGGGAGACTTTTCGGCGGAAGCCCATGCTACCAGCGACCTGTCGGCCGGCAGTTATGTAGAGGGCGCGGATAAGACCTTTGCCTCTACCTCTGTCACGGTGCTGGATTTTGATACCGCTACCAATGTGAACGTCAAACGGTCCGTAGAGGCCGAGTCGGTGAAGGCTGCGGCGGAAAACGAGATTGCCGGCCTGAGCGTGGCCGCAGAAGACGCCAATGGCGAGGGAGAGCAGCCCCATATTGACTTTGTGCTGTTAAACCCGACGAAAGGCGATCAGCTTGCCAAATATCTGAAAGATAAATATCACTGGAACGGGTTTATTAACGGGGGTAAACTGGCGGGCCTGGAGAATGCCTTTGACACTGCGCAGGGCTATATTACGGCCGGCGCCGCCGTGGCGGTGGTGGACAGCGTCAACAGCGCCGCGGTCACCGTAGCCCCCGGCGTGACCCTGAAGGCCACGGGGGACGCGGTCAAAAAGGATGCCGGCGGCAAGGAGGTTCCCGGCGGGGATGTAACCCTGGAGGCAAACGCCCACATTGACAGCCTGCACCATTCCTTGCAGGGGTGGGCCAATGAGCAGGATGCGGACACCGCGTCCAAGGTGACGGTGGCTTCCTCCGTCCTGTACAGCAATATCGAAAACGACGCCAAGGTGGAGCTGCAGGGAGATACGGCGAACCACAAGGGTGCCTCCCTGATTTCCGAAAAGGGCAGCGTGAACCTGAACGCCACGGGCAAGCAGATCTACGACGCGGCAGAACCTGTCAAAAACGTGGTGGATCGCGCGAAAAAGATGTGGAAGATATTAAAGAATTTCGGCTACCAGTTCCCGGAGCTGGCCAACCTGGAATCCGATACCGTGAAGGTGGAGAAGCTGGTGGACGGAAAACTCAAAACGGAGACAGACCGGGCTTCCTTCTGGGATTTCTGTGATTCGCTGAAGAACTTCCTGAAAAACGAAGGGAAGAACGTTACCAAGCTGAGCAGTGAAGCAAAAAAGATGGTTCAGGATCTGTCCGACGTAGTGAGCCCGGGCAGCTATACCAACTACTATGTGCGCAGCTACATGGTGGATTCCCAGGACAGCGGCTCCGCTAATCTGGATGTGGCGGCCTCGATCAACATCGCTAAGCTGCACAACAAGGGTATCGTGTCCCTGGGGGAAAAATCGAATATTTCCGCCGGGAAAAATATTAATGTGGATACCCTGGCAGATACGGATGTAGTGACGGCCACCGGCTACGGCGGGGAATTTTTCGCCATGTCGGAAAGCAACGGCAACGCTGCGGGGGCTACCGTGGCGGTACAGGATTTTATCGGCGACAGCCTGATCCTGTCCGGGAAAAATGTGACCCTGACGGCAAATACAGCCGGAAAGGACAGCGGCAACATTGCCCTGGACGCCAAGAACGAAATGATCCAGACCGGCATCATCCTCAGCGCCGGCAAGGCGGATAAGAACCTGAGCGCCACAGGATCCCTGAGCCTGCTTACAGGGGGCGTCAACACGCTGGTACTGCTGGACGATGAAACAACGGTCAAGGCAGCGGGAACCTTTACCATGGGCGCCGACAGCAAGACCACGGTGACCAACGTAGTGGGGGGCCTGGCCCTGGGCAGCGCCCGTACTAACGCCACCATAGGTGCCGGGGTGGCGGTGAACCTGCTGGACGTGAACAGCATCGCCATGATCGGCGATACCGGTTCGGGCGCCTCCACTACGGTGACGGATACGGACACGGACGGGTTTAAGAAAAAGAGTGTAGAAGAACAGAACAAAATCAAGGCGGAGAACGCTCTGGCCACCGCCCGCAAGGTGGCGGCAAAAGAAGCCCAGACTAAAAAGATGGGCACGGATTTCAGCCTGACCACGGAAAAACCGACCTCTTCTCTGGGGGCAAAAACCGCCGACGGCGCTGCCAAAGGCGTTGTAACAGCGAAAGACGTTTCGGTGACCGGGAACAGCAACGGGACCCTGAACGCCGTGGGCATCGAGGGCGCGGAGGCCTCGGAAAGCCACGCCGGCTTTGATTTTCTCACCAACTGGGACAAGAAGGGTAACTATGTACGGGACCAGATGACGGACGCCGGCAAGAATGTGGTGGGCTTCCCCGTTGACAGGCTTAAAAAGATACTCAATAAGGATGTCCAGCTCAAAAAGACATGGGACTTCAGCACCTACCAGCCGGTGCAGCCCGCCAACGATAACGCGTCGGAAGCGTCCTTCAACGCTACGGCGGCGGCCAGCGTGGCCTGGAACAAGGTGGACAGCGAGACGGCCTCCGCCATCAGCGGCATCGATGTGAACCTGCGGAAGCAGAAGGATGCAGACAAGGCGGGTTCCATGGTCAATACGGCAACGGACGATGTGTTCAGCGGGGCCTGGGCCGGGGCGGCGGCGGTGAACTGGTTTAACGGTGCAACCGGGGCGGCTGCCAACAATAATGCGAAAAAAGGCGCCCTGGGAACGGCGCTGGCGGTTAATCACCTGAACCGGAACGCAGACGCGGTGATTCTGTCATCTCGGATCTCCCAGGCAGGCAACATTAAAAATACGGCCATCCGGAACGGTTCGGAAGTTGCTGCGGCCCTGGGCCTGGCGGTGACCAACGACAGCCATGGAACCAGCACGGATGCCAGCGTGGCCTTCGGTCTGGCCATGAACAAGGCCAATACCGGCGCCCGCGCCCTGCTGGTGGACACAACCTCCAAATATGAGGAAAAAGCAGATAATATAGCCTATACAGGCGGTACGGACCTGGAGAACAGCGCCTATGACGGCGATATCCAGGTGGCCGGCGGCGTGGACCTGGCCTGGGTGAAGACGGACCAGGCAGGAACCGGCATCGCAGCCGGCATGACGGCAGCCGTCAGTGAGATAAATAACGATATCCAGAGCGGCATCCAGGGGGGCTCTTACATGGGGCTTTCCAATGTGCTGGCAGCCGGCGAGGACGCCCTGACTCAGGTGAACGCGGCGGTGGGCCTGGGCTTTACCCGTTCGGACAAGGGCATTGCCGCAGCGGGGTCGCTGGCCTACGCAGAGCTGAAGAATACCAACCACAGCTATATTTCCGGCACGGAGACCCTGAAGGCCAGCGGCGGTGTGACGGTGACCAGCCAGGATATTTCCGGCAAAAAAGGAAATCAATATAAAGAATACCTGAAAGCGCGCAAGGTGGATGCTACGGGGCTGGGGTACCTGAGCAGCGACACCGCGAATAAGCTGGGGACGGGGACTGCGGCCGGCAGCACGATGGTAAATGTGGCGGTGGAGATTTCCGAAGGGAAGACCAACGCGGCCGGCGCGGCGCTGTCCATCAACAACGTGACCAACAAGTTCAGTTCTGATATTACCGGTAACAAGAATCTGGAAGCAGGTTCTGTCAAGGCGGCATCGGACGTGCATACCAACATCGTGTCCGTGGCGGCGGGGGTCAGCGTCAGCGAAGCGGACTGGGGCGGCGTAGGTTCCCTGTCCTTTAACGACCTGGACCAGGATAATATCGTGTCCGTCACCGGCAACCGCAACGGTACGGCTGCCAACAGCGGCATTGCCGCCGATACGGTCAGCGCAACGGCGAAAAACACCAGCCACATTGTCAATGTCACCGGCGACGTTGCCGGAGGTAAAAATGCGATAGGCTTAGGGATTGCCTACAACCGCATGGACGATACTACCGGGGTCTATGCAGCCAATAACCAGGTCCGGGCGAAAGACGCGGCCAAGGGGGTAGATATTTCCCTGGACGCAAACAACGACGCCTATGCCCTGGCTCTGTCTGTGGGCGCGGCGGCCACCTATAAGGATGGCGGTACCGTGGCGGCCCACGGTAACTTTGGCATTAACCGGGGCCATAACGATACGGTAGCCGTCATCGGGGAAGACAAAGATGGGAAGAAGGCAGGTAACAGGGATAAGATCACCAACGCCTCGTCCGTGACGGTAAAGGCTACGGATAAAACCACAAAGACTACCGTAGCCGGCGCGGCGGAACTGGCCATCAAGGACACCACGGTGGCCTTAGGGGTAGGCGTGGCCTTGACGGAAAGCGATAAAGGCTCGGAAAAGGGCGACGGCAAAGAAACCGTCCGTGCGGAAATTAACAACGCGGATATTACCACCGTGAAGAAGAACGGGAAGGCTCCCATCATCAGCGCTGCCGTATCGGATACATCCAAAGCCACTACGGTATCCGTCGGCGCGGGCCTGGTGAAAAGCGCGAAGTTTGCCGCCCAGGGCATGGGGGCGGACGCCAATATTTACAAAACCAATACGGCAGGCCTGAAGGATACCGCCATCGACAAGGACGGCGGCAGCAAGGCGGCTCTGGTGACGGTGAAAGCGGATACCTCTTCCACCCTGAAGACCGGTGCGGCGGCCCTGCAGCTGTCCGGGCCGGATTCCTTCCTGGCAGGGGTAGTGGCGGTAGGCGTAAACCGCATCAAGGATACCACCACCGCAGGGGTGACCTATACGGATAAGCAGAACGCCGCAGCCATGAACGTGGGGAACCTGGATATCAGCTCTGCTTCCCAGGTGGATATCCTCAGCGTGGCCATGGGCGCTTCCGTGGCGGCGAAAGGGACGGTGGCCGCCGGCGGTTCCGGCAGCCATAACTATATTGAAAATAATGCGACGGCGGAAATTAAGAAAGCGAATATCAGCAGCGCAGGCAATGTAGGGGTAGTGGCCCGGAGCGATGAAGCCATCTCCAACTATGCGGGGGTGCTGGACGTAGCCGTGGGCGGGCAGGGCCTTGCCGCCGCCATCGGCGTAACGGGATCCAATAATAAGATCAGCGGCAATACCGCCGCCCTGATCAGCGACAGCACGGTAACAGCCGCCGGCAGCGACAGTAATAAAATTAAGACGGCCAGCAAGCTGAAAGACAATACAGATAATGAAAAGTACCTGATCGACAGCGCCGTAAGCCGGAACACCTGGTCAAGCGGCTCCTTCACGGAAGGGGATAACAAAAAATACGGCGTCAGCCGGTTGCAGAAGGGCCGGGTGGAAGAAGAAAAGACCGGCGTGGTGGTGGACGCTTCCGCTACCCATTCCATTGCTTCGGTCATGGCTAACGGCGGCGTGGCGGCAGGTATCAGCAACGGCGGCGTCATTGGCGCTTCCGTGGCGGGTGTGATCAACCTGAACGAGATCGCCGGTTCTACCACGGCGAAAGTGTTGGATTCCAAACTGAACTCCGCGTCGGCCCGCAGCGACGTGAATATCCATGCGGCGGATTACACCAACGTAGCGGAATTCAGCGGCGCAGCCTCCGTGGGCATCGGGAAAGACGTAGGCATCGCGGCAGGCTTTACCGGCGCGGTCAACGAGGTGAGCCGGGTAACGGCGGCGGGTATCTCCACGTCTTCTGCCAAGTGGAACGATACCAAGAAATACTACGAAAGCGTCGATACCAGTAAAGAGAAAAATACCGTTTACGCCAAGAATTTCAACGTGACTGCGGATGCCAGGCAGGCCATGTCTGCCTTTAACGTGGCCGGGGCTATTGCCGGCAGTAAGGAATTCACCCTTGAAACCGGCGATAACGTGAACATCAACCGGATGAAAAGTTCCACCCTTGCCACGGTGACCAACTCTACCGTGGATTACACCGGAGATGCGAAAGTGGAGGCCAGCCACGAGGACCGGATCTACGACCTGAACGTGGACGCGGGCCTGGCTATTTCGGCCAGCACGTACAGCGGGGCCGGTTCCCTGAATGTGGGCGTGGGCCTGGTGAAGGAACATTCCACCGTGACCGCCAACGTGGAAAACAGCGATATCAAAGCCAACGACAAGGCCAGGGGTGGTACGGCCAAATCCGCCCTGTCTGTAGGCGCATCCAACAGCACGAAGCTGGAATCCCAGCTGGTGTCTGTGGGCCTGGCGGCAGGCATGTTCAGCGGCGGGGTGGCCAGCAGCATTGCCGTGAACAATATTGACAGCAAAGTCACCAGCCGCATTGCAGGCAGTACGCTGGAAGCGGATACCATCAACGTGGATACGGCCAATGCCATCAAGGTCAAGGACGCCACCGGCACCGGCGGAGGCGGCCTGATAGCCGGCGTCGGCGTCGGAGTGGATGTCAGCACCTTCAACGACAGCGTCAGCACTGTTGTGGACAAGAGTACCCTCAAGGCAAAGGATACCCTGGCAGTAAACACCAAAACCCGGCGGGAGATCGACTCTACCGTAGCCGGCGTCGGCGTCGGCATCGTAGGCCTTGCGGTGAACGTGGCGGCCGTTACGGTCAATGGCGGGATCAACGACCTGGGGTATGCCAAAGATGCAGACGGCAAGCCTACGGCCTTCAGCCATACGGACGCCGTCAATAAGGCCATGGGTATTGTCAACGACAATACTAACCGGGATCTTTCCGAAAACTTCCACGGCATGACCGACGCGGAAAAGAAGCAGATGCAGGAAAAGGTGAAGGCGGACGCCGACACCAAAGACAAGAGGTATGTGGACGGCACCGGGGTGCATACCTATGTGCAGAACAGCTCCACGCTGGAAGCTGCCAGCGGAGCCCTGACCGTGAACAATACGGAGCTGAACGACGCGGAACTGAACGGTGGCAGCGGCTCCCTTGGCGGGATTGAGATAAACGTGGCGGATACGGTGTACCACCTGAACCAGCTGAACGATATTTCCGTAAAGGACTCCACCGTGAAAGGCGCCAGCGTGACCCTGTCGGCCCGGCAGGGCAATGTGACGGAAAATAAGGAAGACGCCATCCACCTGCGGACCGTGCAGGCGGGACTGGGCGCCGTGGGGATCGGCGTAGGCTACGCCGGGCTTACCACCAAAGGCAACACCGGCATTGCGGTAGACCACAGCACGCTGGCCGCCACCAACGGGGACCTGACTGTGAAATCCAGCGACGCCGCCCAGAGCAAGGTCAATATGATCGGCGTGTCGGCGGCCGCTGTAGCAGTGCCTGTCAGCGTGGCCCACAACACCAACGCAGCCAATAATTTTGTAACTGTAAAAGGCGACAGCACGCTGCAGGCGGAAACGACGAAGACACAGGAGGTAACGGGCAGCGACGGCAAAAAAACAACAGAAAAGGTTCCGGCTGCCATTACTCTGCAGACAGAGCGGACCGGCCGGGTAGCGGCCAAGACCACCGGCGTAGGCGTAGGCGGGGGCGCTGTAGTGGTGAACACGGCCAAAGCCTATGATGAAAGCACCTCTGCCGTTACGGTGGAAGCCGGCGGCACTACTGCCAAGAAAACAGATACCGACAAGAAAACCGATACCCCGGCCAACTCCTTTACTGCGGACGCCATCCGGATAGAAGCCATCAATGCGCCGGTGGTGAAGGCGGAAGCCGGCGGCACAGGCGTGGCCCTGATCGGCGTTGCCGTTATGCAGAGCAATGCAGAGGCCTATTCCGCAGCTAAGGTAAACGTAGCGGACGGTAACAAGCTGATTGGCGACACAGTACTGGCCCAGGCGGTCATCGGCAAAGAAGGGACGGACATGACCCATGCCGAGACCCACAGTACCAGTGTGGCTATCGGAGCCGGCGTAGCGCCCAACAAGGCCAAGGCCATCACCAAGACTACGGCCAGCGTCAATGTGGGCACGGAAACCTACAAGACAACGGAAAAGGAAGTACAGGAGACAGATGCCAACGGTACTTCCCAGACTAAAAAGGAATCCGCGGCAGCTACCAATCTGGCCCTCATTACCCAGAACAATGCCAGCCGCCGGTCCATCATCGGCAATACGAGCATAGGCCTGCTTGCCTCCATCGGCTTCGGCGACGCGAAAGCGGAAGGCGACGATAAGAGCACGGTAGAGGCCAAAGGCGGCAGCGGCGACAAGGCTGTAAAACTCCAGAACCTGAAAATTGACGCAGGCGGCGCCAACACGTCCAAGGGCTTTGCGGACGGGGATTCCGGCGGTTTCCTGGCGATAGGCGCAGCGGCGACTATTACCATGAACACCAAAACCACGAATACCGCGTCCCTGGCCGGGGCCTGGGATGTTACCAACAGCGCGGATATCGCTGCCAGCCAGCAGGTTACCTCCAAGGGCAGCTCCAAGACCGGCGCAGGCGGCGCAATCAGCGTAACCTGGGCCAATTCTGACAACCATGTGGAGATGGATACCAAAACGGAAATCAGGGAAGGGGCCCAGTTAAACGCAGGGAAGAGCTATGTGCTGGCGGCCAACAAGATCGTAACCGGCGCCTACGACGGGGAGGCCTGGAACAATCACATGAACGTGGGCGGCGTGATTCAGGTAGCGCCGGATGTAAAATCGGAACAGGAGATAACGGACAAAGCCAATGTGGTCATCGGTAAAAATGCCAAAGTGACCACCGTCGAGGGCCAGGTTTACGACGCATATAGCAATATTGACATGTATAACAAGGTGGAAGGCAAGGCAGGCGGCGCATTCGAGCATGAATATGTATTCAGCGATAATTTTGTCACCTCCACCAATAAGGTTACCGTGAACGAGGGGGCGTCCCTGGAACAGAAGGGCGCTTTTGATGACGGCAAAGATATCACCCTCAGCAGCAGCGACAAAATCAAGATAGACGGGGCTGCGGAAGTTTATATCGGAGGCTTTGAAGGTACGGTGGGAACCAAGGTGCGTAACCGGGTCACCCGCAATAATGGAGTGGAAGTGAACGGTAAGTTAGACAGCTCCCACGATATCAACCTGTATGCAGGCACCGATGTAGACGGAGCTGATGCGGAGCTGAATGTGAAAAGCCTGGCGGAAGCACATAACAATACTCTTTTGTCTTTTGATACAGCCACGGAGGCAAGCCTGGACCTGAAGAACAACCAGCAGGTGAAGGTGGGCGCGAACGGCAGCGCTACTTCCGTGCGGAATATCAACCTGGCGGCGGACAATGGCAGCGAAACCTTTAAAAAAGACGTGGTAAAGGTCACCAACCTGTTTGCCGGTAAGAACAAAGAAGAAAAAGTAGTCGCTAATACTCCGGGAAAATCGAATATCAGCGAAACCAACAACAACTTTGTCAACGTGGAAGGCGCCCTGAAAGCGGGCATCCACAACAAGGTGAACGTTACCATTACCGGCAGCGCCGTGCCCGAAGCGGGCGGGATCAAACCCGTAAGCGGGCAGTCTGCGCTGGCGATCGACACTACAGGGTCCAGCGAAAACTTCAACAAGGACGACATCAAGACCGGCGATATGGATTACGCTACCCAACTGGGAACCCAGCTGGCGGCGGTGGAAGCCCTGATCAAGGAATACAGCACCGGTACGGACGCCAAGAGCATGGCCTCCTATCTGGGCTACGTGCAGCAGCGCCAGCGCATCCTGGACGAGCTGGACAAGCGGGGGCTGTTCAAGATGGAAACTAACCCCCAGGCCGGGAAACAGGAAAAAGTCTATACCACCAGCGGCTTTACCATCCGCTACGTGGAAATACCGGAGATTACCGTCAGCGGCGGCAATATTACCGTGAACTCGGAAAACCTGTACGGTAAGGGCAAGCTGGAAGCCAACGGCGCTCCCCAGGTGACCATTACCAACAACTCCAACGCCTACCTGAAGCTGGACGGGATCCAGATCCGGGAACCGGGCGGGGAGATCCGCTTCCGGGGCAACGGCACGGCTCTCACCAGCGTAGCGAAGAACGCAGATGTCAACGCCCTGAATAAGGATAAGAAAATACAGGCGGCCTTTACGACCTTACAAAATGATACGGCAGGGAACAAGGTCAGCGCCATTACGGTTACCAATGAAAACAAGGCGGGGGCTTCCGTCCAGGTGAAGGATGCCAGCGGGAAGCAGGGCCCCTATGTCCCCATTACCGATGTGGCGGTAGCAGGCGACATAAACAACGATACCGGGGACATCCGGATCGCCAACAGTAGCGGATCTATTACCATCGGAGGCACTTCGAAAGGCGCCAACATTACCGGCCGGACGGTGCAGCTCACTGCCAGGGACAGCATCTCCCAGGACTATGTGGACGGCATCGTGAATATCGGAGGGCGGCCCCAGGATCTGAATGCGGCGGAAGTGAATAAGGCCATGAATAACGCAAAAGACAGCACCCTGAAGGATAAGACGGCTAACAAGACGGATTCCGAAACCGGGCTGAAACAGACGGCGGCGGATATTACCAACGCGGAGCTGGGACGTATTGCCGGGGACAGCGTCTATATCGCGGCGGCGGATATTAACGTAAACGGCCTGATCCAGAGCGGCTACAGCAAGTATGAAGCAGTGGTTGGTGAAGATGCGTTAAATAATATTGACAGGATCAAAACGGCTGACCGGGCGGTGACCGTCCAGGGCCGTACCATGTACAAGGTGAACGACGGCGGCAAGCCGGTCTATGATAGCAGTATCGGCGGCTTTAAATACGTGGTGCAGGTGTATTACGACCCCCAGAACGACCGGCTGCTGGTAGAGGACATCGATACCAAAGGCGGCAAGGTCTACCTGACGGGCCGGATCTCCAGCACCGGCAACGGCAGGATCCTGGCGGCGGACGGGGGCGCGGATATTTCCGTTACCAATAATTCCGCCTATGGACTGGACGTAGGCAAGGTGCTCAATAATGATATCGAAGGCAAGATCACCATTACGGACCTGGCTAAAGATACCTGGACGGAATACACCCGTTCCGCTACGAAAACCATTGAAAATTACAGCAAATATGCCAAGGACAGCGCTGCGGCGGAAAAAGCTACAAAGACCGCATCCGGTATCGGTTATAACAGCGGCGCTACGCCCTCCGGTTCCTATAAGGTGAAGGAAGGCCTGCGCTATAACTGGACCCTGGGCACGGAAACCGGTACTACAAAATATTACCACAGAGTCCAGAACTCCCTGTTCTGGGGGGCGCTGGATACCAGCAGCAGCCAGTCCAAGCTGAAGGAACTGGAAAGCAGTACCGAAGCGAAAGAAGTCAATAAGGGCGGCGAACGCAGTCTGGGCAGCGGTACCTTTATTGATGCGATCAACGACGCAGAATACGGCAAGAAGCTGAACAGCACGGAGTTCGGCGCGGTCTACGAGAACCGGGTCACCAGCGATACCCGCACCGTGACCGGCAAGTGGAAGGAGGGCGGCAACTGGTATGCTTTGTGGTCCAACCCCAAATACCATATGGAATGGACCACCAAGACCGGTTCCAGCCAGTCCTACACCTTCTCCCTGAAGGCGGACCGGGATATCGGCATCGGCTTTATCGGTAAGGAAGACGGCAGCATCTCCCTGGCAAACAGCAACAGGAAGGGAACCGGTATCAACCTGACAGATACGATCAAAAACAATTCGGCCAATGCGGCCCTGACCATCCATACGGCGGCGGGCAGCATCGTCCAGCAGGGAGATACGGCCCTGATCACCGGGAAGGCAGACCTGCAGGCCCGGGAAGATATTGAAAATATCCATATTACCTCCCTGGGAACCCGGACCGCCAGCGGGGACGGCAACACCTATACCACCTCGGACAAGGTGGTACTTAGTGCGGTTTCCACCTGTGGCGGCAATATTGACGTGACCGTCCGGGGCGGTACGGCGGAGGGCCAGGCCCTGCCCGGCAATGTGGAGATCCGGAAGCTGGAAAGCCTCGCTTACGGAAATGATGGCACGGGCGACGTGGCCCTCACGGCAGACGGCGATATTACCCAGTCGGGTTCGGAAACTGCCGTAATGGGGCGGGAAATCGACCTGACCAGCGTCAACGGCGGTCTTGGCACGTCCAAACAGGCGCTGGTACTGTGGTCCCTGCCGGAAGCCTACGGCTTTGGGCCGGGATCCGCCAATGTGGACGCCAGCGCGAAAAAGGATATCTACCTGACGGAAGCCAATGCTGACATGCGGATTGGTTCCATCGTGTCCCGTGAAGGCGATGTGACCCTGACGGCGAAGAACGGGCGGCTGCTGGACTCCCTGCCTCAGGCAGAGAACAGTAACAATATTGAAGAGGACGACCTGGTACGGCACTGGATCGACGCCGGGCTCATTGCCGGCACGGAGGATTATGAAGGCGCCTATATCAAGGGCCTGAAGCAGGACGCGGCCAATTATAAAGCGCGCGTTGAGGAACAGTTTGCCCTGTTTACCAATAAGGAAGCCAGCGACGCAGTGAAGGAAATGTTCACCAAAAAGGACGGTACGGCCTATACCAGTGTTGACGCGTACCTGGCCCAGGATACCTACTATCAGGCTATCGTGGACAGATACACCCATCCCACCTTTGCCTGGACAAAAGACCAGCTGCTGTACTCCATCCGCAACGCCATCGTCAACAAGGAAAGCGGCGTCACTACGGAGACCCAGGGCAAGATTGCCAACGTGCAGGGGAAAAATGTGACCCTGAACGCCCAGGGCATCGGCATGAACAGCAACAAAACCACCACCATCCTGGCCAGCGACCTGACAGGCGGCTCCGAAAAAGCCATTGCCAACCTGAAGAAGCTGGCCAACGCGGACGCGGCGGATGTAACCATGAAGGATCAAAATGACAATACCCTGATTTTCAGCACGGACGCAGAGGGCAAACAGACCGTAACGGCCCGGGATTCCATCGGCAATACGGTGGCGACGGACGGCGCGGTGTACAAATTTGTCATCGGCAACCTGAGCCCCCTGGGGGTCAAGGCTGAGGGAAAGGTGGATGTCACTGCCAGCGACGAAAGCGTATTTATCGCCGGCAGAAGCGATACAAAGGGCGTTTTCTCGCCCCTGAATACCGGTGTCATTAATGCGGGAGTAAAGGATGTGCGGCTGTACACCCAGAAAGGTATCTACAACGCATTGGAGGGAAAGGATGCCAGCCAGGCCAATATTAAAGCGAATAACCTGATCGCCTATGGGGGCACTGAGGATATCGGCGCTGAAGATAAGTACCTGGGAGTGGACCTGCGGGGCGACCTCCAGAGCGCCAATGCGGACGGCAGCATCTATATCAAAAATATGGGACCTAGCAGACTCTTTGTAGGCTCCCTGTATGCAGGGGATACCCTTGCTTTGGACTCCAGACCTGGCATCGAGATGTCCTGGGACAGAAATTACAGCAGCGCGTACCTGAATGCAGGGAACGAGGTGCGGCTTACCGCAGATCCAAACAGCTACAGCGGTGTGTTGGGCTCATATACTCCGCTGCGCATCCTCAATAGCGGGGCGGAGATCACACTGGTCGCTAATGAAGCCAAAATTAAGGGTGTCAACGGCCTCTTGGGGGATAAGGCTACCATGTACGTGGGCGATGTGAAAACCACCCGCAATGCAGTCCTGCAAAGCGACGGGGATCTGCAGCTTACAGGCAATCTTACGGCGGGCTCCGATGCTGTGCTGGAAACCCTGTCGGGAGGCGACATCTATGTATCCGGCAACGTGAATGCAGGGAACGCAACCATACAGGTTGATCCGGATAAGACCGGCAAAGAGAAAAACGGCTATATTGTGATTGACGGCAATGTAACGGCCCGGAACCTGGCAGCGCTGCATAACAATACGGAAGAAGGCGATATCACCATAAACGGCAGCGTTACCGGCGGCAGTGTGGAAATTACCGGTAAAGACAGCGATATTGTGGCCGACGGCAAGCTGGAGGCAACCAAACAGGATATCTCAATCACCAGCGAAGCCGGCGATATCGATATCGGCGGCGACCTTGACGCAAAACGGGATATGACGATGAAGACCTCCGGCGACGGCAGCATTACCCTTTACAGGGACGAAAAGATAAATGAGACGATGAACATCCATGCGGGCCGCCATATCAGCCTGGAAACGGAAGACGGGGAAATCCTGGTAGAAGGGAAGATCACCTCGGACAGCGGCAATATCTCGGCGGTAACCGACAATGGCGATATTACGTTAGCCGGTATGATGGATAACAGCGGGAATAACCCGGGGGATGTAAAGGCCGGCGGGGATATTACCGCTACTGTAAAGGAATACGGCGACATCACCTACTCCGGCACTACGAAAGCCGGAGGGGATATAAAGGCGGCCACGGCAGACGGTACGGTCCTGTATGACGGCAATGTGAGCGCAGGCAACGATGTCGCAGTGGAAGTGGGAACCGGACAGATCTGGTACGACGGTAATGTGAGCGCCGGCAGCAATGTGACCGGGACCATAGGAAACGGTAACATTATTTATGCAGATTCGGTAAGCGCCGGCAGCAATGTGGAAGCGAAAATCACCGAGGATGGTAACATCATCTATCTGGGACGTGTCAGTGCAGGGCGTAATGTAATCGCAGATGCTGTCGAAGGAAATATTTACTACGGCAGTGCTGTAGAGGCCGGCCGCAGTGTGATTGCCCGTACCGGATCGGGAACTGTTACGTATATGGGTCCCGTGACGGCGGGTAAGGACCTGCCGGAACAGGTCCGTAAGGGTTATGGCAAAATTGCTTATTACGACCGGTACGGCCTGGTAGGTTACAGCAATTCCCTGGATGTAGCGCCTGTCCGGAATGCGAAACCGGTGGAAATTAAGATTGGCAAGACTGCAAAGTAATAAATTTTTATAAAAGGATGATTGATTATGTTTAAAATTTCAGCGGCGACTTCCGCAACCGGACGTTGGCTTGTTTCTTCCGTATTTGCCGCAGCTGTATTAGCTCCGGCGGTGCCAGCTGCGCTGCCGGAGGGGATTGCCGCTTTATTGCCCGCTGAACCGACGGCTTGGGCGGCTTCCATGGGATCGGTTGATTCCGGCGCCCAGCTGAATCAGGCACGGGAGTATATGGAGCGGCAGCGGGTGGCCCAGCAATTGGAAGAAGACCAGGAACGGCAGAAGGCAAAGGTGGAAACGGAAACCCAGAAACTGGAGCAAAGCGCTGCCCAGGTCACCTTTACACTGACGCGGGTGGATACGGATCCCTCGGAAATTTTGACGGAAGCAGAGATTAAAGCCGTGACAGATCCTTATGTGGGGAAGACCGCTTCCCTGCAGGATCTGTACGATATGACGGCGGCGATCAATAAATTATACGAGGCAAAGGGCTATGCCGTGTGCCGGGCCTATCTGCCGCCCCAGCGCATCCATGAAGGCGCTGTGCAGATCAGACTGCTGGAGGGCAAGACCGGCAACGTGACGGTAAACGGCCTGCGCTTTACCCGGCAGGGATATGTGACCCACCGCATCCATCTGGAACCGGGCAAGGTGGCCAATACAGACACTCTGAACGATGAACTGCAGCGTTTTAATGCTACCAACGATGTGCAACTGCGCATCCTGGTGCACGCCGGGGAAAAACCGGGGACTACGGATTATGAGATTGCGGCCTTTGAACCGAAAAATAATCATCAGATATCCCTGTATGTGGACAATAACGGATACGAAACGTCAGGACGCTGGCGGGAAGGCGTATTCTATACCATGCGCAGCGTCACCGGTCAGCGGGATGCCCTGCGGATGAACTACCTGCGCAGCAAGGGTACCAATATTTTCGGTGCCAATTACTCCATACCGGTGAATAACCTGGGCACTATGCTGGACTTTGATTACGGCACTAATACGACAAAGCTTGTCAAAGGTAATCTGGCAGAAACGGCAGGGGTAAAGGGCCATTCCTATGTAGCCGGCATCACCCTGCGGCATCCCCTGCGGGTAGACGAAAAACGCCGCTACGAGGTGGGGCTCCAGTATCTGCACCAGAAATCCCAGACGGATATCGGCACCAAATCTGACAGCTATGTAAAATGGGTAAACGATACGCGGAATACCTACATTCCCTACATTTCCTTCACCCACTACGGCAAGAGCAGCGTGTTATACCACAAACACAGCCTGGCCTTTACCGGCTATAACAATTTATACGATACCGGCGACAACTATACGGCCTACCGGCTGGATTCTGTGTACCAGAAACGGCTGGGGGGAGGCCAGATGCTGTTAGGGCGCCTGAACGCACAGGTGGCTAGCGAAAAGAAGAACATGTCCACTTCCGACTATTTCTATATCGGCGGGGCCAACAGCGTGCGGGGCTATGAAGAAAGCTTCCTGGGCGGCAACCAGGGCTTCAGCGCCAGCCTTACCTGGCAGGCGCCTATAGATAAAAAACAAATCTGGAATGCTTTTACCTTTGTAGATTATGGCCGGGTCTTTGGCGATGAGCGGACGGTAGTGGATCACACCCTGGTATCCACGGGCCTGGGGATCACAGCCAGCTACAAGAACCTGTATTCCAGCCTGACTTTGGGTATTCCGCTGAAGCGGGATTTCAAGAGCCAGACGGAAAAGGTTGACAAGACGCGGATCCATTTTAACTGTTCCGTGACATTCTGATACGGGGGACGCAAAGATGAACAAGATATATAAAATCGTCTGGAATAAAACGAAAAACTGTTATGTGGTAGCAAGCGAGTTGGCGAAGTCTCATACAAAGGGCAGCGGTATGCGTAGCAGTCGCATGAGGGTTGCCCGCGTTTTGGGCGCGCTGCTTCTGAGCGCATACCTTGTGAGCGGCTTCGGCGCGCAGGCGGCATGGGCTGATGAGGCCGGAGTGGCAGGAAGTAATGTAACGCGTACGGGCGCCAATGCATCTGCCTGGGGGAACAATACACAGGCAGGAAGCTCCAATGCAACAGCCTGGGGATTAAAAGCAAACGCCGGCGGAGCCAATGCGACCGCCTGGGGCAACAATACTGTCGCAAACGGAATCAATGCGACCGTCTGGGGTATAGATTCAAAAGCCATCGGTGCTGCTGCAACGGCTTTTGGCGATTCTTCCGTAGCAAATGGCATTAATTCATTGGCGGCGTTAGGCGGTATTACTGCAGAAGGCGCTACCGGTTCCGTGGCGATTGGTGATGGGGCCAAGGCCAATCTGGCCCATTCCATAGCCCTGGGAAACGGCTCGGTGGCCAACCGGCTGGCAGGCGTAGGGGGCTACCGTCCGGACGGAACCGTTGCTGCCGGCGTGGCCTGGGTCGCTACGGCCAATGCCATTTCTGTAGGCGCGTCCGCTACTGACAGCAATACCGCTACCGTTACCCGCCAGATTACAGGCGTGGCGGCAGGCACATACGACACCGATGCAGTGAACGTGGCGCAGTTAAAAGCCCTGAAAGATGCGATAGGAGCCGGAGGTGGAGGCGGCGCAACATATACCGCAGGCGACGGAATTGCCGTTTCGGATAAAAACACTCTCAGCGTGAAAAACGGCAGCGGCCTGGACTTCGATAAGGACGGAAAGCTGCAGGTAAATACAGGCAGTGATCTGGCGCTGGATGCCGATGGTAAGTTGCAGGTGACGAAGAACGGGACGGTGGCAGCCGACAACACAGGCATTGTGAGCGGTGGTACGGTGTACAGTGCAGTAGTGAAAAAGGCTGACAAGGCGAATACATTGGAAGGTTACGGGATCTCGGATGCTTTTACCAAGACGGAGACTCAATCTGCCATTGATGCAGCGGCAGCGAAAAAGGCCGACAAAGCCACCACGCTGAAAGGATATGGCATTGCGGATGCCTATACGAAAGAGGAAACCAACAGTACTATCACTGCGGCAGTAGCAGGCAAAGCAGACCGGGCCACTACGCTGAAAGGGTATGGCATAACGGATGCCTATACACAGGCCCAGACCAATGAGGCTATCAAAACAGCGGCAGAGACAAAGGCGGACAAAGCCACCACGTTGCAAGGGTATGGGATAACCGACGCCTACACAAAGACGGAAGCAAACGATACCTTTGCCACAAAAGCTGCAGTGGAAGGCAAGGCAGACAAGGCGAATACCCTGGCGGGTTATGGTATTTCTGATGCCTACACCAGGACCGCAACGGACAGTGCCATTAAAACTGCAACAGAAGGAAAAGCTGATAAAGCTGCTACGCTGGAAGGCTACGGCATTACGGATGCTTATACGCAGACTCAGACCAATGAGGCCATCAAAGCGGCGGCAGAGACAAAGGCGGACAAGGCCGCCACGCTGAAAGGGTATGGCATTACGGACGCCTATACGAAAGAGGAAACCAACAGGACTGTCACTGCTGCAGTAGCAGGTAAGGCAGACAGAGCCACGACGCTGGAAGGGTATGGCATTACAGACGCTTATACGAAGACGGAAACGGACAATACATTTGCCACAAAAGCTGCGGTGGAAACTAAAGCTGACAAAGCCACGACGCTGGAAGGGTATGGGATAACTGACGCCTATACGAAGAAGGAAGCAGACGATACATTTGCCACGAAGGCCTCTTTAAATAATAAAGCGGACAAAGCGACCACTCTGGCAGGCTACGGTATTACGGATGCTTATACAAAGACAGAAACAGACGATACATTTGCAACGAAGTCGTCTTTAAATAATAAGGCGGACAAAGCGACCACCCTGGCGGGCTACGGCATTACCAACGCCTATACCAAGACGGAAACAACTTCTGTTATCAATCAAGCCATAGCTGTTAAGGCAGATAAGGCTACAACTTTGTCGGGTTACGGAATTACCGATGCGTATACCAAGACGGAAGCGGATGCAGCCCATGCAGCCCTGTCCGAACGTATTGGTACAATCAGGGAAGACGGCATCATCATTGAAGCGGGGAAGAATATTTCAGAAAACCTGACTAAGATTGACACGGCGTTAAAGAGCGAGATGGGGAAAGTACAGGAGCTGGTGGCCGGTAAAGCGAATACCGACGCCGGCAACGTAGGTGTTAATGCAGCTACCGATAATTCTGCGGTCTGGGGTGCAGCCCTGGGAACCGGAAAAATGGCTGCCGGTGATGACAGGCTGGTGACCGGTGGAACCATGTACAGCGAACTGCGCCCTTCTGATGGGCATTTTGTAAAACAGGCTAATACCACAGCTCAGAACCTGACTGCACTGGATAAGACACTGGGAGAAGTAAAGACGAGTTCGGATAATATTATAAAAACATTACAGGTTATAGAGATGGGAACCGATCTCAATTTTGACCTGATCGTTGATATTGCTGACGAAATTGGCCAGAAAACGAAGGAAATTGAAACCATTAAAAATATGGATGGGGCAGTGGCTTCTTCCGGTTCCAGCCAAGCGGATGAATTTGTCAGAGGCTCTACCGTATATCATGAAGTGCGTCCTGAGGACGGGAATTATGTAAAAAAAGCCAATACCACTGCGGAAAACCTGACAGCCCTGGATAAGCAGGTAAAGATCAATGAGGATAGTATTGAACTGAAAGCAAATGCGGCGGACGTATATGCAAAAACGGAAGCAGATGATAAATTCGCGCAAAAAGCTACGACTCTGGCAGGTTACGGCATTAGGGACGCTTATACGAAAACAGAAGTAGATAATGCGTTGGACGATAAAGCAGATAAGGCGGCCACGTTGGCAGGTTACGGCATTAGGGACGCTTATACGAAAACAGAAGTAGATAATGCGGTCAGCGGAAAAGCGGACAAGGCCTCCACACTGAAAGGCTATGGAATTACGGATGCCTATACGAAATCTGAAACGGTAACTGCCATCAAAACGGCAGTAGAAGGTAAAGCGGACAAGGCTGATACACTGGCCGGCTATGGAATAACGGATACCTACACAAAGACGGAGGTTGACGACACCTTTGCGACGAAGGCTTCTTTAAATAATAAGGCGGACAAAGCGACTACTCTGTCCGGTTATGGAATAACGGATGCCTACACAAAGACGGAGGCTGACGACAAGTTCCTGACAGAGGCTTCAATCCGTAACAAAGCAGACAAGGCCACGACACTGGAGGGTTACGGTATAACTGATGCGTACACGAAATCTGAAACTGCAAGTGCCATCAAAACGGCGGTGGAGGGCAAAGCGGATATGGCTGATACACTGTCCGGTTATGGTATTACAGATGCCTACACAAAGGCGGAGGCTGACGACAAGTTCCTGACAGAGGCCTCAATCCGTAACAAAGCAGACAAGGCCACGACGCTGGAGGGTTACGGTATTACGGATGCTTACACGAAGACCGAAGCAGACAGTGCCATCAATTCAGCAGTAGCGGGAAAAGCAGATAAGGCCACGACGCTGGAGGGTTACGGCATTACGGATGCTTACACGAAGACTGAGGCAGACAGTGCCATCAATTCAGCAGTAGCGGGAAAAGCAGATAAGGCCACGACGCTGGAGGGTTACGGTATTACGGATGCTTATACAAAGACTGCAACGGATAACGCCATCAACAAAGCGGTAGTTAACAAAGCAGACAAAGCATCTACACTGGAAGGTTACGGTATTACCGATGCCTACACGAAATCGGAAACGGCAGGTGCCATCAATACGGCAGTAGCGGGTAAAGCAGACAAAGCATCTACGCTGGAAGGTTACGGCATTACCGATGCCTACACGAAAGAAGCTGTGGATGCCGCCGATGTCGCATTGTCCGACCGCATTGGTACAATCGGCGAAAACGGACTCATCATCAGAACGGATAAAAATATTGCCGAAAACCTGACACTGATAGATCAAGCCCTGCAGGACCAGACCGGGATTGCCAGGGATGTTCTGGATAAGAAGGCTGATGCGGATGCGTCTAACGTTGGCAGAAACGCGAAAGATGCCAGCGGCAACGATGCGGATAATTCAGAGGCCTGGGGCAGCGCGCTGGGTACAGGCGCAGTGGAAAATGGGAACGGGAAGCTAATTACCGGTGCTGCGGTTTACAGCGAGGTGCGCCCGGCAGAAGACGGTGAATACGTGAAGAAAGAAAGCACAACGGCTGCCAATCTCGCGGCGCTGGATGTACAGGTGAAGAGCAATGCAGATGCAGTTGAGTTGAATGCAAAAAACATAGAGTCGAATACAACAAATATTAAGAACAATACCCAGGCCATTGCCACCAATGCAGACAATATTATTACCGCTCAGGAAACTGCAGATATGGCTATGACCGGTGTAGCAGTATTATTAGCAGGTACAGAATGGTCGATTGATGGTGTGATTGCCCTTGATGAGAAGGTTGATAAACTGGCTGATCAGGATGGCAAAATAATTGCGCAGGGCGAGCATGCGAATGAATTTGTCAAGGGTGTTACCGTATACGAGTACCTGAATGGCAGGCCCGGTGAAGAAGGGAGCCTGAAGTTAGGCGAAAACAGTACAAAGGTAGCCATTGGACAGGGCAGTTCTGCTACCGGTAATCAGTCAATAGCAATTGGCTTTGGCAATACAGTGACCGGGAGCAATAGCGGCGCTTTTGGCGATCCCAACGATGTGAGCGGTTCCGGAAGTTATGCTGTTGGTAACGACAATACAGTTTCCGGCAACAATACCTTTGTGCTGGGCAACAACGTAACTGCTGACGTAGACAACGCTGTGGTGCTGGGGAACAATTCTACTGCGGAGGCGGATGCGGTTTCCGTGGGATCCTCTGGCGGTGAGCGCCAGATTAAGCATGTTGCCCCCGGTACGGATGATACTGATGCAGCCACCGTCGGCCAGCTGCAGGCGGCCAGTCAGAATGCTTACAACAATGCAGTCTATCTCAACAACAGCATCAACCGGCTGGATAACCGCATCAACAAAGTGGGCGCAGGAGCGGCGGCCCTGGCGGCACTGCACCCGCTGGATATGGACGGCAAGTTTGGCATGGGCCTGGGCTACGGTAATTACCGGAACGCCAATGCCATGGCCATGGGCCTGTTCTATCAGCCCAAGGATAACCTGATGTTCAGCATCGGCGGCAGCATGGGCAATGGGGAGAACATGGTCAACGCAGGCGTCATCTTTGCGCTGGATAAGGGCAAGGGATTAGGTGCAAGCAAGGCGGCCATGGCGCGGAAGATTGCGGCGCAGGATGCGGAAATTGCAGCATTGAAAGAAGCACATCAGAAAGAAAGCGCGGCGCAGGATGAAAAGATTGCGGCGCAGGATGCAGAAATTGCAGCATTAAAAGAAGCGCTGGCGCGACTGGAAGCAAAGGTAGGAAAATAGAATATTAAAGTGGCGGTTGAGTTGGCAAATAAGCAACTTCACCGCCGCTTTATTTTAAAATCCCATAGCAGGCGTATGTTTACAGTATGAAACTATCTGGTCAACAGGTTATAAGCCCGTGCCTTTTTTCCTTCCTTCCTTCCTTACTTACTTACACCGCATCTTTTTCGTTCAGGCTGATGAACCGTGTGCAGTCCTTCCGGAAGAACAGGTCGATCTTTCCGGTGGGGCCGTTGCGGTGCTTGGCGACAATGAGCTCCGTCAGGTGGGTAGGCTCTTCCTCCGCGGCTTTGTAGTAGTCTTCCCGGTACAGGAACATGACGATGTCCGCGTCCTGCTCCAGGGAGCCGGACTCCCGCAGGTCGCTGAGCATGGGCCGCTTCACTTGGCGGTTTTCCACGCTGCGGCTTAACTGGGACAGGGCCAGCACCGGCGCCTCCAGTTCCCGGGCCAGCGCCTTCAGGCTCCGGCTGATTTCCGATACCTCGTGCTGGCGGTTCTCAGAACCGGAACGTCCCAGGGATACCTGCATCAGCTGCAGGTAATCGATGACGATCAGGTCCAGCCCCCCGGCCGCTTTCAGCCGCCGGGCTTTGGAGCGCAGCTCCCGGATGGAAAGGCCCGGGGTGTCGTCAATGAATATGTTCGAGGCGGCCAGATTGTCCGAAGCGGCCCAGCCGGTCCATGGCGGCGGATACAATATCCTGGATCGGTACAAAATCTGTTGCGCTTTTCCGGCAGTCTGCGTAGAATCTAAACCGGGTGAAAAGCATCCTAAAAAAGTGAATTTTAAAATGGCGACCGTTGCCGTCAGAGAATTCCTGTTTCATCCCGGCAGACAGACTTATGAAGATTTATTAAAAAATATAGCGAGATATATCTGTTCGGTTATTCCGGGCAGACGAGATGAACGTAAGATACGACCACCGACACTAATACCATTTACATATCGTATAGCCGCATAAGGCGGGGACGCCCCCGTCTGTTTGCTATGCCTAAAATACTCAAACTGTGTTTTCTTTATATAATTTTTCTGACATTTGACAATTTTATATGGATTCTATAAAAATTTTCCCTGTCGAAATAAAACTCGGCAGGGATTTTCTTATATATTGCGAACTCTTAACTGAATCATTTTTTAGACAAAAAGAAAAGCCCAACTTCGATTTTATCGAAATTGAGCTTAACTGAATTACATTGAGATTTTTCTGCGGCTGTTTTGTTATAATGAATTATAGATGTGATAGCACCTGTAAATTACGTTATAATAAAGAATAAAAGTAGAGATACGTGACATGGGAAATGGATTTAAAAATTATTCGGGAAGACGAACGAAAGGAGACAAAATGAAAGCAGACAAGATTATTAAAAATGCAAAAATTTTCACAGCTGACAAGGACAACCCGCTGGCAACCGCTCTTGCGGTGAAGGAAGGCAAATTCGTTTATGTGGGCGACGAGGCCGGTCTTTCGGAGTATGAGGGCGAGGTTACAGACCTGGGCGGAAAATTCATCATGCCAGGCATCCTTGACACCCATGTCCATGTCACCATGCCGGTCGGTTTCGAATACGCGGATATGGGGATGCGCCTTGAGTGCAACGGCAAACAGGAAGCGCTGGACATTATGTCAGACTATATTAAGAAGAATCCCGGTGAGGAGCGTTACAGATTTGTTTTGGAGAAAAGGTTCCTCCATGGAGACGATATCGTAAAGGAGGACCTTGATGCAATCTGTCCGGATGCCGAGATTTTAATTCAGGAAGCGGAAGGTCACAGCATCTGGGTGAACTCCAGGATCCTTGCTAAACACGGTATTACTGACGACACGCCGGATCCTGTGCCTGGACTTACTTATTATGTCAGGAAGGATGGTCATGTGACCGGAAATATGATTGAGGCCTCGACGGAAGTTCCCATCATTCTGGACAGCATGATGAAACTGACCGACGGGCAGGTTGACGCTCCTCTTAACCGCTGGATCGAGTTTTCGGTAAATGCCGGCGTAAGCTGCGTATTTGATGCCGGGCTGCCGGGAGATCCCGTGTTCCATGAGAAGATATACAAGCGTCTGTGCGAACTGGATGAGCTGGGAAAACTGCCTGTTTATATTGACGGCAGCTATGTGGTCATGTCGGCTCGCGATGCGGAGAAAGCCCTTAAGGAGCTGAAGCGTTTCCGGAGTGAGTACAACACAGAGCATGTTAAGGTTCATACCATGAAGATTATGATGGACGGGACCCAGAGGATCCATACCGCGGCTATGGTTACGCCTTATGTAGATGTCAACACACTGGGATCTACTGCCTTCTCTCCAGAGGAACTTGCAGATCTTTTAAAACAGCTCAATGAGGCGGGTCTGGATCTGCACTGTCACACTGTCGGCGAGCGTGCGTCCCGTGTTGTGCTGGACGGTGTGGAGCTGGCAAAAAAAGAGCTGGGAGATGACTTCCATGTGCGTGTCACCTGCGCTCATCTGGAGGTTCAGGACGATGCGGATTTGGACAGGTTTGCCAAGCTTGGCGTCATCGCAAACTTTACACCGTGGTGGCATGAGGGAGACACGAAGGAAGCGAGTTCCTGGCTTGGGGCGGAACGCGCCGCAAAGCAGTTCCGCTGCAAAACGATCTGGGACTCCGGCGCTCTTGTGACATGGTCCAGTGATAACATCGTCTTCGGGGATCTCGTACCTTGGAACCCGTACCTTGGCATGGAGATCGGAATGACCCGCATAGCTACCGAAAAGACCAGGCTTCCCGAATGGGCCAGGAGCACGGCGGTATTACCTCCTGCAGAGGAAAGGATGAACATAGAAGAGATGCTGCTGGGATACACGATCAACGGAGCAAAGCAGCTTGGCATCGAGGATAGAAAGGGTTCTATTACGACCGGCAAGGATGCCGACTATCTGGTATTCGACAATGATCTGCTTACCGCAGAGCATGAAGGATTCAGCCACAACATGCCGGCAGAGGTGTATTTTTCCGGAAAGAAAGTAAACTGATTGTTTGATTACGTCCGGTAGGCATCCATTATTTCAATTAAAACATGAAATCAAAGATTCGTATTTCAGATAATTTTACATACGGGAAATTGCTGCGGTTTACACTGCCATCCATTGTGATGAATATATTTCTCTCCCTGTACATTGTCGTGGATGGATTTTTTGTCGCTAATTTTGTGGGAAAGACGGAATTTGCGGCTGTCAATCTGGTCCTGCCTGTACTTAATATTATGGGAGAGATCGGCTATATGTTCGGTGTGGGCGGAAGCGCATTGATCGCCAAGACGATGGGGGAAAAAAATCAGGAACGGGCAAACAGGCTGTTTTCACTGATTGTACTGGTATCTTCCGGCTTGGGCTTTTTAATGATGGCGCCGGGATTTATCTTTATGCCCCAGATTACGTCCTGGCTTGGCGCAGAAGGAAGTCTTCTTGAAAACAGCGTGCTGTACGGACGGATCTTTATTCTGGCTCTGCCTGCATGGATATTGTCGTATGCGTTTCAGCTTTTCTTTGTCACTGCTGAAAAACCGCGGTTGGGACTTATGGTCACGGTATTCTCAGGACTGTGTAATATGATATTGGATGCGCTTTTTATTATCGGCTTTCAGTGGGGGCTCGCAGGCGCTGCGGCGGCCTCGGCGTTAGCCCAGATGGTGGGAGGTGTGTTCCCCCTTTTTTATTTCAGCCGAAAGAATAACAGCCTCCTGAAGCTGGTAAAGCCCGTATGGGATGCAAGGTCGATCATTAAATCCTGTACGAACGGATCCTCGGAATTCATGGCGGAAGCCGCTGCGTCTATGGTAGGGCTTATCTATAATATGCAGCTGCTTAAGTATGCGGGTGAAGACGGAGTCGTAATTTATGGCCAACTGATGTATGTCAGCCTGATTTTTTCAGCCATTTTTGTGGGTTATTCTAATGGGGTCGGGCCGGTGTTCAGCTATCATTACGGCGCACAGAATCATGGTGAACTTAAGAACCTGCGAAAAAGGAGCCTTGTGGTTATCGGAATTACATCCGTTGCGATGTTTTGTCTTTCGGAAGCGCTTGCTTATCCGTTTTCCATCTTATTTCTGCAGGATGCCATGCAACTGGTGCCAATTTCCGTACACGCATTCAGGATCATCTCTTTTTCATACTTCTTTTCAGGAATGGCTATTTTCAGCTCAGCCTTTTTTACAGCTCTGAACGACGGAAAGGTATCGGCATTGATATCTTTTTTACGGACCTTTGTCTTTGAACTTGGGGCTGTGCTTTTACTGCCGGTGTTGTTTGGCGTGGAAGGCATATGGTGTTCCGTTGTTATTGGCGATCTGATGGCGGCAGTTGTCGGAAGCCTGTTCATGGTTGGCCTGCGTAGAAAGTATCACTATTAACCAAAAAATTTCAATAGCGGTGGATATGGCGATCCTGAGTGAAGTAAATTCGTGTTTTGTTATAATGATGGCAGTGATACAAATCGGTGTTTGTGAGGTCCAATGTATGAAAGAAATAATACTGAGCGCAGACGGAGATAGTGTCTTATATCTGGTTCCGGACGCTGTTGCTGAAAACTTGGAAGAATATTGTCTGAAGTTTTGTTCTGACTGGCTTTGGAATAGTCCCGAAGCTAAAAAGTACAGAGTTGGAAATGCAGTATGTTATACAGAAGCAGATTTCATTGAGTATTTAAATACTTATGTTTTCCCGGACTGCGAATCAAAAATGATTAAAAATCTGGGGTGGACAGATTTGGGAGGAAACTTGCCTGAAGAATATAAGGATCGTCCTTACTATAATTTCTAAGCGACAGATTCCAATTTATCGGAGAAGAGCTATGGGAAAGTTAGTAACGCCTTTTGGTGAAATTGACATACTGATAGATGGGCGGCGGACACCTTATATAGTACAGGAAGGCAGTAAAATTGAAAATTTATGCC